>NZ_JBQFVP010000004.1:0-320000 GCF_056539825.1 Ruegeria sp. B10 | reverse complement strand
AGCTTTCAAACCGCGTTGTTCGATGATGAAACGCTGGATCGTTTTACGCAGACAGAGTTCACACGTGGCACGCGGGCCAATCGGATGGGGATGCAGCTGGAAAGTGACGGACCGGGCTTTGCAGCCAAAGATCAGCTCAATATCCTGTCCGAGGTGATCACGCCCGGCGACATTCAGATGACCGGCACCGGCAACCCTTTCATTCTGCTGCCCGAATGCCAGACGACTGGGGGTTACCCACGGATTGCAACCGTCTTGCCCTGCGACATGCCAAAGGCGGCGCAGACCCCGGCGGGCGGGACGGTTCGGTTTGAATTCGTGACTCTGGAACAGGCTGTAGAGATTGATGCTGCGTTTCGCGCGGATCTTGCGCGCCTTCCTGGCCGCGTGGAGCCTCTGGTCCGCGACCCTCATGACATCCCGGACCTGTTGTCCTACCAATTGATCGGCGGAGTGATCTCTGCCACCGACTAAGGAGACTATCTGATGCCGCGCGTGGATCTGAACGCCGATATGGGCGAGAGCTTTGGCCCCTGGAAGATGGGCGATGACGAAAGCCTGCTGAAGATCATTACATCCGCCAACATCGCCTGCGGGTTTCATGCTGGCGACTGGGATGTGATGGCCAAAACCATGAAATTGGCGGCCGAGAATAATGTAGGCATCGGGGCGCATCCCGGCTTTCCTGACCTTCAGGGATTTGGGCGGCGCAATATGAAAGTGCCCCATGACAGCCTGCGCAATCTGGTGCGCTATCAGCTGGGCGCGGCATTGGGTATGGCCGCAGCCACTGGCACAAAGGTGCGGCATCTGAAACTGCACGGCGCTTTGGCCAATATGTGTTCAGTCGACCTCGAAATGGCGCGCGCCTGCTATCAGGGGGCGCTGGATGTCGATCCGGACATCATCATCATGGTGCTGGCGGTCACCAAGCAGGAAGACGCCGTACGAGAGCTTGGCTGCAAATGGGTGGGCGAGATCTTCGCCGACCGGGCCTACAATGACGATGGCACTTTGGTGGATCGCAGCCTGCCCGGCGCAGTGATCCACGACCCTGAGATTGCCGGCCCGCGCATCCTGAACATGGTGCGCGAAGGGGCCATCATCACCGAATCCGGCAAACGGCTGGAGACATCCATCGACACGATCTGCCTGCATGGGGACGGCGCAACAGCCGTGCAGATCGCCCGGTCGGTCCGGGAAAACCTGATCGAAGGCGGGGTCGAGGTGACAAAGTTCACCCGATAGACATCTGCCCGTAATCCTGGGTCCCTATCCTATGGCTGTTGCCTGAATTTAGTTGAGCGCATAGCATGCCCGCAAGTGCATGTTCTGAATACCGTATTTCTAGCAACGCTATTGGCTGGCCCCGCGCTCGCCGCCAGATGCCCGGCAAGGAGGCGTACATGTCTTTCGATCTGATGTCTTACATACCCCGAGGTGACAAGAAGAACTCGGACTTCTTTCACGAATACCTTCCGATGATCTACGAGCGCAGGACCAGCTCGGGCGTCGCGGATCAGGTCGGGCCGATGCGCGCGATTGTCATCCAGGTCGAATCCACAGCGCTGTTCGATACGATGGTCGAGCTTTATGTGATGACGCCCTACCGCCACTCGGCCAGTTATCTTGGACAGACACACAAGTTCGCGGTCCTGCATTCGCATCCCGACTATCCGGCGCTGATCCTGATGGCCCCGCTGAGCGACAGTTTCGAGGACTTCATCCCGCGCATCAACCGGATGTACCCGCTGGCCCGCCCGACCCCACAAACGCGGTACGTGGGGGAGGTCTTTGCCGCCTGCGATCTGAAAGAGCTAACCAAAACTCTCGAAGAGCAGAACATCCGGCTTGAATATGCAGGTGATACGGAAAACCCATTCTACACGCTGGATGGCTTTCGCTTTACCACACCGTCGGATTTCACCTGCAACCGCGTTGGCTATTCCACCCTGGATTTCAACGACCCCGACAGTCTGGGCCTCGGCGACCGCGTTTTGCTGAGCGATACCGAGAAAGCTAGATTGGAAGAGGCTGCGGCCTTCGGCACCGCCTCGAACATCGCGCCGCTGATGCTGGGGATCGACCACCTCGCCACGCGGGTTCTGGCCGGAGAGCGCGAGGATGCGATCCTCGAGTTTCTGACGATGGTGCCCTATTACTTCTGGGGGGCGTACAACATCTTCGACATGAACTCGTCGACCAATGTGAACCGCAACGCCAATGTGGATGACGACAAGAAATCCCCGGCCAAAGTGTTTACGGCAAACAACACACCGTCCTTCGTAAACTCATTTGCCAAGCTGCCAATGCCGACCGAGGATTTCGTGCGCAATTTCGGCCGCCGCCTGCATCACATGGCGGTCGAGATTCAGGATGGCGACCATGGAGCGGGTGAAAAGAACGTGGATTTTGTCGTCAATACTCTCAAAGACAAGGGCGTACCATTCCTCGCTCATGTGGTGGGGGAATGCAAAGACGATCCCAACCTGAAACAGATCTTCTCGAAACACTCAAAGAATACGCTACTGATCACCGAATATATTGAACGGTGCCACCACTACGACGGGTTCTTCACCAAGGACAATGTCGCGGCGCTGACCGCCGCCGCCGGGCAGGATGAACAATACGAGCACGGTCATGTGTTCGACTGAACAGGTTTCAAAAAAAGGGCTGCGAGGTTTCGCAGCCCAGACCCATCAGGAGAGTATATGTCGGGTCTTATGATGGCCCGATCATGAAACAGGTGACATTGCGCGCCTGAAGGCGGCGGCATGCCAGATCGGCCTGTTCACGGGTCATGCCCTGGAACGTGGCCTCGAACCCTTTAGAGCTTTGATTGACCTTGCGCAGCGTGCCGTCCAGCGCTGTCATCTCGGAAAGGGCAGTTTTCAGCAGCACCTTCTCGGCCTCATAGCGCGTGGTGTAGCGGCCAACATTCACGCCCCACAGATGCCCGCCCGAGGTGGACAGCCGTGTGACGACCTCTTGTTCCGGCTCCGGCTGCTCGGCCGGTTGGGTCGAGGCCAGCACCAGATTGTCGGGCCGCAAGGCCGGGCGTGTATCCGAGCTTTCGACCGGAGGTGCAGTCGGCGCGATATCCGCCTGTGCAATGGCAGCCGCGATCCCGTCCTTAATGCGGTCGCGGTTTTCATCGGCAGCATCAACAACAGCACTGGCCACCTGCGTCGCCGCTGTCGGACGCATCGCCGGTCGCAGGCTGGTCTTGGGTGCGCCGGTCAAACGAGCAACTTGCGTGCCGCCCAAACCGGCATTGCCTGCATAAGCGGGGCGCGCAGGGCGACGGATCGGGGCGCGCGACGGGGCGCGGCGGAACCCGAGATCCAACAGCTCAGCCACTTTGGCGTTTCGCGAGGCCCCAGATTTTCCACCAAAGACCGTTGCGATGATACGCTCATCCTTGCGCTTGGCCGAGGCCACAAGGTTGAACCCCGCCGCACGGGTATAGCCCGTCTTGATCCCATCCGCGCCTTTATACGCGGCCAACAGGCGGCGGTTTGTGTTGGGAACCGTCTTGATCCCGGCATTGGTCGATTGGCGCGAGAACAGGTTGTAATACTGCGGGTAATCATACAGCAGATGCCGCCCCAGCGTGGTCATGTCACGCGCGGTCGACATGTGCCCCGACTCCGTCAGGCCATGCGCGTTCTTGAAGGTCGTGCGGCTCATCCCCATCGCCTTGGCCGTGCGCGTCATGCGGCGGGCAAAGGCGGCTTCGGACCCGCTGATCGCAATCCCGATAGCGGTTGCTGCATCATTGGCCGATTTCACCGCCGCCGCGCGGATCAGATAGCGGAACGCAATCGTCTGGCCCGAACGCAGGCCCAGCTTCGACGGAGGCTCGGCCGCTGCCGCCCGCGTGATGCGAACCTGCGTATCCAGCGTGATCTCTCCGTTCCGAACCGCTTCGAACGCGATATAGAGGGTCATCATCTTGGTCAGTGAAGCCGGGTGCAGGCGGGTATCAGCGTTGCGCGAGTGCAAAACCTCGCCCGTTCGCGCGTCGATCACCATCGCCGCGTAAGGCGCGGCCAAGGCTTTGAGCGGCGCGAAAGAAAGCACCAACATAAACGCTGTGAGGAATACGCCCATCCGGGCCGGGACTGTCCACCGACTCTGCACGATCTTTGCCTCTGTCTGCCTCGTTCCGCCGGGTTTTCCCGGTCGGATGAAATTTATTTATTATCGAGAAGGCTAACACAGGACCCCGGCAAAATAAACCAAAAGCTGGGGATTTCCCGGTATCGTGAGGGGCGCGAATCCCTTCTATATATAGGCGAAGCCGCGGTACGGACCTACCAGATGAGCGATGATGACGGGAACAAGGCAAAGGTTGCACGGTTTTTTCTTGAACTGAGGCCGTACGGCAACATCAACCCAGGGCGCGCACCAGTTCCGAAAGTTCGCCAAGATCCGACAGCTCTCGGAATCGGGGATGGTCAGAGGGGGTTTCGGCATGCTCGACCTCCCACACCAGCCCGTGCGGGACATGAACGCCCCAGCACCCGGCGGCAATCGGCGCCACCACATCCGACCGCATTGAGTTCCCCACCATCATCGCGCTCGACGGCCCATCGCCATGCTGCTCAAAAATCGACCGATAGGTCTCGGCTGTTTTTTCCGAGACGATCTCGACCCCGTCGAACAACTCCCCCAACCCCGATTGGGCCAGCTTGCGCTCCTGATCGATCAGGTCGCCCTTGGTGATCAGAATGACGCGATGGGTCTTGGCCACGCCCTCAACCGCCTCGCGCGCATGGGGCAGAAGTTCGATGGGATGGGCCAGCATCTCTTGCCCCGCGTCGATCAACTGGCGGATGACCGAGGCTGGAACGCGGTCTTCCGTCACCTCAATCGCCGTTTCGATCATCGACAGGACAAAGCCTTTGATTCCATAGCCATAGTGCTGGATGTTGCGCTTTTCGGCGGCCAGCAGACGCTCCATCAGGTGGTCCCGTTCTGCGTGGTCTGCCAGCAATTGGGCGAAATGGGCCTGTGTCAGTTGGAAAAAACGCTCGTTGTGCCACAGCGTATCGTCCGCATCGAAGGCGATTGTGGTCAGTTTATTGTCCATTCCGAAAGGGTCCGCTGCCTCTTTATTCTGACGGCGTCAACGTTATATAAGCCCTCAGATAAACCCAATGCCTGAATCGGACAGTTGCGCGCGATGCTGGAAAACCCCTGGATGATGTCTGACAAATCGGATGACGACGGCGACTCGTCCGTCCTGCTGCAGACGCGACCCAAAACCAAGCGCCCTCCGCTGTATAAAGTGCTGTTGCTGAACGATGACTACACCCCGATGGAGTTTGTGGTTCACGTGTTGGAGCGCTTTTTCGGCATGACCCATGCGCAGGCGTTCGAGATCATGCTGACCGTGCATAAAAAGGGCGTCGCGGTGGTGGGTGTGTTCAGCCATGAGATTGCCGAGACCAAGGTGGGCCAGGTGATGGATTTCGCGCGTCGGCATCAGCATCCGCTGCAATGCACGATGGAACGTGAAGAATAACGCAGGCCGGGCCGCCCGGAATTTATCATGTCCCCTCGTCTTGATCTTGCCCTGAACAGCGGATTGACCCTGTCACAACCGCTGGTGGTGATCGGCCCGACACCTGAAGAGGATCTGTCAGCCTTGCCGCGTGAGGCTCAGGTGATTCAGCCGTTCAAGCCTTTCCACGATCATTTCGCGGGTCAGGGCTTTGCCACCAAACCGGTGCTTGACGCGGCATGCCACGACGCGCTGGTGTTTCTGCCCCGCGCCAAGGCGCTGGCCCGGTCGCTGGTGCAGCGGGCGTGCAGCCATGCCAGCGGGACAATCGTGGTTGACGGTGCCAAAACCAACGGTGTCGACAGCATTCTGAAAGACGTCCGCAAGCGTGTTGCCATCGAAGGCCCTATTTCCAAGGCCCATGGCAAGATCTTCTGGTTTCAGGCCGACGCCGAGGCCTTCGCCGATTGGGCCGCCCCCGAGAACCAAACCGTCGATGGCTACTTGACCGCTCCGGGTGTGTTTTCCGCCGATGGGATCGACCCGGCCTCGGCCCTTCTGGCACAGTCCTTGCCGGACAAGATCGGCCCCCGCGTGGCTGATCTGGGCGCAGGTTGGGGGTATCTGTCGGCGGGTCTGCTGCAGAATGACCGTCTCAAAGCCCTTCATCTGGTTGAAGCCGATCACGCCGCGCTGACCTGCGCGCAAGCAAACGTCCCCGATGCGCGTGCTCAGTTCCACTGGGCGGATGCGGTGACCTGGACCGCGCCCGAGCCGATCGACACCGTCATCATGAACCCGCCCTTTCACACCTCACGCAGTGCCGATCCGGCGTTGGGCCAAGGCTTCATCAAGTCCGCCGCGAAGAACCTGACCCGCAACGGCACCCTGTGGATGGTCGCCAACCGTCACCTGCCCTATGAGGCAACACTGGCCGAATCCTTCGCCCAGCTTCAGGAAGTCGCCGGTGACAATCGATTCAAGGTGTTCCAAGCCTCTCGCCCCCGGGCCTAAGCCCGGCTAACCTGCCCCAAATCAGGAGGATTCGGATGTCCTTTTCCATAGCTGGCAAGACAGCGATTGTAACCGGCGGGGCCAACGGAATTGGGTTGGCCATCGGTCGGCATTTTGCAGATGCCGGGGCCAATGTCGTCTTTGCAGATATGGATGAAAAACGGCTGGCCGAGGAATTGGGCGAGCAGGCCGACGATGGCAACATCCGCTATTTCGCCGGTGATTTGCGCGAAAAGCTGACCATCGCCAACCTGCTTTCGGCCACGCTGGATGCGTTCGATCAGGTCGACATTCTGATCAACGGCGCGCGTCAGGTGATCCCGTCCGATCCGCTGGACCCCGATGACGACTCGGTCCGGACATTGCTGAACCAGAACCTGATGCCCGCCCTGCGCCTCAGCCAATTGGTGGCCAAGCGGATGATCAAACAATCCGGCGAGGATGAGGAAAACCCAGCGGGCTCCATCATCAACCTGTCCTCAATCGCAGCGCGGCGCACCCATCCGGATCTGATGGCCTATTCCGTCTCGACCGCAGCATTGGATCAAATGACCCGCTCGCTGGCGGTTGCACTGGCCCCCAACCGTATCCGCGTGAACTCGATCGCGCTGGGGTCAGTGATGAGCGCATCGCTGCAATCAACGCTGAAAGAAAATCGCGATTTCCGCGACGACATCGAGAAACACACCCCTCTGGCCCGGATCGCCGCCCCGACCGAACTGACAGAAACAGCGCAGTTTCTGGCCTCGGACGCGGCAGGGTTCATCACTGGACAGATCCTGACAATTGACGGCGGCCGCACCTTGCTGGACCCCGTTGCAGCCCCGGCGCATTGACCATGTTTGATACCGAAAAGACCACCGCCTCAGCCTGGTTCCGCCAATTGCGCGACGATATCGTTGCTGCTTTTGAAGCGCTGGAGGACAGCCACGACACCGGTCCGTTTGCTGACGCAACTCCCGGTCGTTTCGAAGTAAAAGAAACCAAACGCCAGTCCGAGGACGGCTCGGACGCGGGCGGCGGGCTGATGTCTGTGATGCGGGGCGGGCGCGTGTTCGAAAAGGTCGGCGTCAATGTCTCGACCGTCTACGGCACGTTGGGCGAACGCGCACAACAGGCCATGGCGGCACGAAAGGGCATCCCTGGCATGACCGAGGATCCACGGTTCTGGGCCTCCGGCATTTCTCTGGTCGCCCATATGCAAAACCCGCATGCCCCCGCCGTTCACATGAACACGCGCATGTTCTGGACACCGCATGCCTGGTGGTTTGGCGGCGGGTCAGACCTGAACCCTTGCATCGAATATGACGACGATACCGCCCACTTCCACGCGACCCAGAAGGCGCATCTGGACCCGCACGGACCAAGCCACTATCCGCGCCTTAAGGACTGGGCGGATGAGTATTTCTACATCCCCCACCGCAAACGCGCGCGCGGCGTTGGTGGTATCTTCATGGATGATTACTGCACCGATGACTGGCAGGCGGATTTCGCCCTGACGCAGGATATCGGCAAAGCCTTCCTGCCCGCGTTCTTGCCGTTGGTCGAAAAACGCCGGGTCCAGAGCTTTTCAGACGCGGACAAAGACACCCAACTGGTGCATCGGGGCCTCTATGCCGAGTATAATCTTGTATATGACCGCGGCACTAAGTTCGGGCTTGAGACAGGCCACGATCCGGATGCGGTGCTGATGAGCTTGCCGCCCATGGCGAAATGGGTCTGAGGCTCAGAACCCAAAATCCATGAAGTTGTCAAAGCAATAGGCTTGCGCAGAGGTCGCCGACATATTCTCTCCGACCTTTCTGACCGTGATGGAATAGCCCGGATCGGTATCCGCGCCCGGAGGTGGTGTCAGTGAGAATTGCACCGTGCGTACGCCCGGCTCATAGGCACGGTAGATATAAATTCGCGTCGGCCCGGGTACACCCAGCGTACGTATCGCGAAATCGCCGATCCCGCACCAGTAGTTCACTGGCGCCGATGATCCGATAGCCTTGACCTCATAGATGCCGCCCTCCAACGGCGTTATCTGGGTCCGGTTTTGTGGCCCCACACGAACACCGAAGCCGACAGCCTGTGCAAGTTGGGGTGCTAGAACAAAGGCTGAGACCGCAATGAGCTTGGCAACACGCATCATCTTAACATCCTGAAATAAACTCTGTTCCATGAGAGTAACACAATTGGAGGTTGGGTCGAGAGGGGGCTCGGCAACAGACCGCAAACACATCAAAATACTTATATGCAACTGACATGGCGGCGCATATCATCATGATATTTATTGCAAGTCTGGTGTCCCCGTGAGCCAAACATTTCCAAAGGACTGGTTTGACCTCTCGCCTGAGAAATACGCCGATTTCGGAGCGATGTTCTATTTGGCGGGCCTGACTCCAACGCATCAGAAACGCAGTTTGGCGCAGGTTCTCTATGCCTTTGAAACGCCGTTGCGGCTGGGACAATACCACATCTTCCGCCAGAACGGCTTTCCCCGAGGGTTCGTAACCTTTGCTGGCCTCAGCCGTGAGGCTGAAAACAGATATGCCATTCAGGAAAAGCCCTTGAAGGATGCGGATTTCACCAGCGGGTCCTCGTTCTGGATCGTCGATCTGGTTGCGCCGTTCGGGCAGACCAATGAAATTGTCGACATTCTCAAGGCAGAAATACCACACCCTCGCGTTCGAACGAATCGTCTGGTTGGTGACATGGGCCAAAACCGGATCGTAGAATGGAGCCGGGATGCCGCGGGCGAGGTCCATATGAAGCTCTATCGTAAGAAGGATTTCAAACGTCTGCTGGAACAAGGCGAGGGCTAGCATGGTCTCGGTTCCGGTCACGGGTGATTTGACAGGGGATGTCACTGGCTCACCGCCAAACGTGGCCACTGGTCAGGTCATTCTTGGCGACACACCGGGAACATTCGACGTCAACAATTGGGCAATCGCGACCCCTCCGGCCAATGGGACGGCTACGATAGACGCGGATACCGGCGAATGGACCTACACGGTCGATCCCACCTTTTTTGACAGCCTCGACTTCAACCAGATCGCGACCGACACGTTCGTCATTCAGGGGTCTGACGGGTTTTTCTTTGGTCAGGCAACCATCACCATTTCTATTCAAGGCGTCTGTTTTTCCGCCGGGACACTGATCGAAACCGAAACCGGACCAGAGGTCATCGAGGCCCTGACAGTCGGCGATCTGGTCCAGACTAAAGATCACGGGCTGCAACCCATCCGGTGGATCGAGGCCAGCCCGATCCCCCCCGAGCGATTGCGTCGTGACCCTGATCTGCGGCCCGTGCGTATCCTGCGCGGCAGCCTTGGGCCCGACATACCCTCGCGCGATCTTCTGGTGTCGCAGCAACATCGCGTCCTGCTTCAAGGACCGAAAGTCGAGCTGCTGTTTGGCGCCGCCGAGGTTCTGGTCGCCGCAAAACACCTGTGTTCGTGGCCGGGTATCTTCGTCGACACCTCAGACCAGCCGGTCGAATATCTGCATATCCTGCTGGATCAGCATGAGATACTGACCGCCGAAGGCGCATTGGCGGAAAGCCTGTTTCTGGGCGACGAGGCGCTGCATTCCCTGTCCTCGGACGGGCTGCAGGAGTTGGCCTCAATCTTCCCAGACCATACCCCGGATAAATCCACCGGCTTCGGACGCGCTGCCCGCATGATCCTGCGCGAGCATGAGGCCCGCGCCTTGGCCTGACCCTAAGCTGTCGGGCCGATCCGTCCGCCCACATCCTGCGGCGCCAGCGCAACCGTTTTGATCACAGCATAGCACCGCGCGCCTGGTTGCAGGCCAAGCCCCGCGACTGAGCGTCGGGTGATCCGTGCCAGCACGATACCTGCCGACGTATCCATCGAGATGATCGCACCCGGCCCGTCCCCGGCGCGGATCGTCTCGACCGTGCCCGCCAGAACGTTCAGCGCGGACAGCCCTACTGGCGGCTGGTTAGACAGGATCACCTCTTGCGCGGGGATACGAATGCGAAGCTCTGCGCCGATCTGATGCGGGATACGAGGTAGAAACAGCGACTCTCCACCCGCGTCCAACTCGGTCAAGCCGTCCTCGTGATGCGCCCGCACGCGCACCTGCAGCACCGCGCCAACCGCGCGCACACCCGCAGGGGTCACAGACGGATCGGCCAGCACTTCAGAGGCCGGACCATGGCGCGCCACCTTACCATCCTGCAGCGCAACAACCGAGGTCGCCAACCGCGCAACCTCGGCCGCGGAATGCGTGACATAAAGGATTGGAACTGAAACCTCATCCCGAAGACGCTCAAAGTAAGGCAGGATCTCGGCCTTGCGACCTTCGTCCAACGCAGCCAGAGGTTCGTCAGCCAGAATGAGGCGTGGGCTGGCCAGCAAGGCGCGTCCGATCGCAACCCGCTGCTTTTCGCCCCCGGACAAACCAGCCGGACGGCGGTCGAGTAGATGACCGATGCCCAGCATCTCAATCACTTTCTCCGGGTCCTCACGCTTTGCAGACCGCGGTGCAAACCAGCGCCCGAAAGACAGGTTCTGTCGCACGGTCAGGTGAGGGAACAGACGTCCTTCCTGAAAGATATAGCCGAGCCTGCGTTTATGCGGCGGCAGCCAAAGCCTGGTGTCCGTGTCGAACAGGACCCAATCATCCACGGCGACGCGCCCGGCCTCGGGTCGTAACAAACCGGCCACGGCATTCACCACCGTTGTCTTGCCCGCTCCCGAACGCCCGAACAGAACCGTCACACCCGGCGGTGCCTCAAAGTTGAGGTCCAGATCCAGCCCAGCAAGGCTGTGGCGCAGACGAACAGACAGGCTCATGACCCGGCCACCCGCGCCGCCGCACGGCGTCCGACATATTCTGACAACAATAACGCCCCCATCGCGATGATGATCGAGATGACGACCAATCGGGTCGCCGCTGCCTCACCCCCCGGCACCTGCAGGAAGGCGTAGACGGCTGATGGCAGTGTTTGAGTCTGGCCCGGAATGTTCGACACAAAGGTAATAGTGGCCCCAAACTCGCCCATCGCCTTGGCAAAGGCCAGAATGGCCCCCGCGATGACCCCCGGCAGGATCATCGGCAATGTCACCGTCGCAAACACCCAAGGGCGCGAGGCGCCCAGCGTGGCCCCCGCCTGTTCAAGCCGAGGGTCAACGGCCTCAATCGACAGACGGATGGCCCGCACCATCAAAGGGAACGCCATGATCCCAGCCGCCATCGCAGCGCCCGTCCACCGGAAAGCAACAACGATCCCGAACTCGGCCAATATGCGCCCGATAGGACCCTGAATGCCGAAAGTCAGCAGCAGCAGGTAGCCGGTGACGACGGGCGGTAGGATCAGCGGCAAATGCACCAGACCATTCAACACCTGTCGTCCCGGAAAGCGCCAGCGCGCCAAAGCATAAGCTACGAATATCCCAAAGGGCAAAGTCGCCAGCGTTGCCCAGAACGACACACGCAGGGACAATTTCAACGCCTCAATCTCGGCAGGGCCTAACCAATCCATAAGGCTCACCGTTCAGGCAGAGAAAACCCCTGCCCCTTGAACACATCTGACGCGAATTCGCTCTGGAGAAAGGTCAGAAAATTCTGCGCCTCCGGGTTGGAAAAAGACGTCTCGGCAACCGGGTAAATGATAGGCGGGTGACTGTCTTCTGGGAAGCTGCCGACAATACCAACCCGCGCGTCAGCCTGAGCGTCCGTCCGGTAGACAATGCCCATCGGTGCCGCTCCGGTCGCGACCAAAGCCAGTGCCGCGCGCACATTGTCGGTTTGCGCGACCTGACGCTGCACTGCGTCCCACAGGCCGAGGCTCTGCAACGCGGCCTTGCCGTAGATCCCCGCGGGAACGGCATCGACCAATGCCATGGCCAGAAAGCCGCCCTCAAGATGTTCGGCCAGATCATAGACCGCCGAGACCTCGCCAATATGCGTCTGGGGTGCGGCTCCGATCAGAACCAACCCATTGCCCAAGAGGGCGACTCGGGTCTCGGGCTTGACTACGTCATCCTTCTGCAACACATCCATCCAATCCTCATTCGCGGAAATGAACAGATCAGCCGGAGCGCCTTGCTGCAACTGACGCGCAAGAACCGAGGACGCGGCGTATGAAATCGTGACATCGTTGCCGGTTTCGCGCTGATACGCGGTCGAAACCTCGTCCAAAGCAGTTTTCAGACTGGCCGCCGCAAACACCAAAATCCCATCTGCCCCGGCTCGAAGCGGAGCCAGAAAACACGCGCCAAGCACCAGCGCTGCCACAAGAAAACGGCGAGGGGAGTGTCGGGCCATATCCTCTCCGGCCTGAGGGGTTTCGGTCCCTATCGGAGATATCGGAGGCAACAGGCTCCGCGCAAGCGCCTTTCCGACTTTGCCTTCAATCGGGTGTGCAGTGATGCCTTTGGCGGTACAGACAGCCATAGCTGACGCGCCACCCGAAGAAAGGTAAGAAATTCGCGCAAACCCTCTTGCACCCGCCCTCAGGCTTGGCTACATGCACCGTCACGGGTGATTAGCTCAGTTGGTAGAGCGCTTCGTTTACACCGAAGATGTCGGGAGTTCGAGTCTCTCATCACCCACCATCCTTTCCCCACAAAGTATCAAGTTCTTACGCGACTAGCACCTATTGTTGTACTGCGCATGAAACGATGTCGGCTGGGCCTCCGCTTCTGTTATACGGAAAAGATGTCTACGACACAGGAGCTTTGGGCGACGGCAATATTCGTAAACGAACTATCAGCAATTGGCAGACAACTTTGCGGAAGGGCGTTCAATCTCGACCCAAATCGTTACTAGAGCGTTCTGATGCGGCGAACTGGCCGCGAGAGACTGAGTTGCGCGCGAAGGAGTTTCGTCCCTGGAGTCAAGCAAAGCGGTTTTTTTGGGCTTCGGCGCAGCATTTGACACATTAGGCTCAGAGTGGTCATTCGATCCGGTCTTACGAACAGCTGCCTTGCGGGAAAAGCTGCCGTAACCTGACTGGTTGCTGATGATCGATCTCAGCCTAAAGTAGGCTTTCATTTTTCACTGCTCCAAGACTCTACGTATTAGTTTGCTCTGCGTTGTTCCGACTGATTAGGCCTAGGCCCTCCCATTTTTGACATCATGGCCTTCGCATAGTCGCGTTTTGCCTGCGCAGGGTCCTCGAAGCGAGCATGCACGACGCAAGGGAAAAAGGCACCGTCATCTAAACCGTTGCGAGGCGTAAACCAATCAAACGGGTCGGTCGGCTCTACCGATGCAAACTGGTTGGTTGGTGGCGCAGCGGGTGCGATATTGGCTTCACTGTTTGTTATATCATCAAGCAGTGTTGGACGGGCCGTGCAGGTGTCCGGTGTGAGGATACCCATGATCTGCTCGCGACCAGCCGGAACAAAACGCCCACTTTCTTCGACTGGAAACCGGATCGGCTGCCCGGCATAAACATCCCGCTGCACTTCGCTGTTCCGGACAACAATCGTGCCGTTAACCAGCACATACGGAATGCCTTCTGACGGCAGACCTTGCCGACCAAGGGTATAGTTCGCCTTTTCGGTCACAGTCTCCGGGTCAAAAATCGTAATATCCGCGACCATGCCTTCCTGCATGCGCCCTCGCACCTGCATTGCGCGCAGTCCTGTGTCACCCAACCGCTTTGCATGGATATAACTTAGCTGAGTGAGCGTGAGCATAAGCGGCACGTTGGCATCACGAGCCAGTCTCAGGACAAGCGCATGGCTGCCTGCGGACCGAGGGTGCCCGGCATAGTCTTCGTAAGGGGCATCCCAACTCATCAGATTGCCCTCGATATCCAACCCCGCCATACCGTCTCCCGAGATGCCATAACCTGCAATGGTGATCCAATCGTTCAGCCATTGCTCTCTTGGCGGGCTGAAAACAATGGCCGTCCGTCCCGGTTCATTCTCGGCGAAGCTCAAGAATTCGTCTTTGGTTACGAAGCGATCAAGCTGGGGGTCAAAAATGGTGTCTTCGTATTTGTACCCCATCGACCCTTCCCAGTTTTCGGGGGCGATGATCGAAGCGCCGTAGTTTCCCGATCCAGCAGTCCAAGGATAGTAGCTGGACCAGACGTTATAGCCTTGGTCGCGGGCCATCTGGAGCTTTTCCTGATTTTCCCACCATCCATAGTCATTGTCGTGGTGTATGTGCAGCGGTGCGTCCAGCACCATCGCATTGACCAGGATTTCGTTAACGCCGGTCTGTGTTTCGGTGGGCGTCGAAGCACTGGGATGAAACCGGTGATGCACCGAAGTTAGTCGACCATAACGCGCTGCAGCCCGCTGTGCTTCGAACATCTCATAGGTTGTGATACCTTCGCGGGCGTAGCCAATGGTCGACCCCACGCCGAGTGCGCCGAGACGTAGCCCCTCATCCAGTTGGGCGGTGATTTCGTTCATCTGCTCGCGGTTGCTTGGTACCGAGGACCAGCCCTCGACACCGTCTTCCACGGATTGTGCCCGAAGTGCGAAGAAGTTCCGGAAATCAATGTCGCCTCCTTCCAGAACAAGGCCGTTATGCACCCGCATCCGTGCGAATTCTTGTCCAACGACTGTGCCGTAGTTTGCCTGCGTAACGCCTTGGCGCGCAGCGTACCATTCGTCGATATTCGCGGCCCCCACCTCAAAATCCATTTGCGTCGTAACGCCATCGCGAAGGTTGACCTTGATACCCCAAGGATCCAGCCCGTGTTGTTCAAGGTCGATAAACCAGGGCGCCACAACATGCCCTGTCGCGTCGATTGCCTCTCTGCCGTCAATATCTTCGTCGGTAACAGCAGTGATCCAGCCATTGCTTATTCCAACGTTGGCGATCTGATCGAACCCGGTTTCCGGATCCACTACCCGACCGTTGAGGATGACCACGTCGTAGGTTTGCGCGACGCAGAAAGTGGAAAACACGGACAACGTGCCAGCCAGAAACAGGGTACGCATGGATAGATCCTCCCTTTGATCAGCAGAATTGCATATTTCAACGCTTTTGACGTCTGCTTTCGACCCACACTAGAAAACGATCCGGGTTCGCAGGCCGAACAGCGTAATGCTATCCTGAGTGGGGTTCAGCAGCGGGTTCGAAATGTACTGCAGGGACGGCGTGATCTGCAGCCCGGGTGAGATCGAAAAACGGTAGAAGGCTTCCAGCGTGAACTGATCGCCATCTATGCCTCGGGCCTCGGCCCAGTTCAGGCCGAGACCTGCCAGATCGGTATTGCGGCAATAGTAACCCAAACCGGCAGAAACCGACCGGTCATACAGCGCTGCGGTCCCTTTTGACGCCCCTGCCCGAAAGAACGGCATCCACTTATTGTCAACAAACCATGCGGCAGAAAACGCAGCGCCATAGTCTTCCGCCCGGCTGCCATCTTCGGCCGCATCCGCATGCCAGAGGGTCAGATGGACATTGTCGAAATAAATGCGATCAAAGCCTGACGTGTACCCAAGTTCGAGCGATTTGAAGAGGTTGCCATCGCTGAACACATCAAAGTTTGGATCAGACGGATCGGCGTTTGCATCTGCAACGCTCGCGACAGCGTAGAAGTTTTCACTCAGCTTGATCCCACCGGCAATACCAAGACCTGGGTTGGGTGCGTTAAGTGTTGGGTTGGTGTTGAAGGACAGGTTTTGGAAGCCACTATAGGGGCTGACCAGCCCATAGATATCCACAAAGTCCGTTACATCAATCTGCCCGAATTGCAGCGTCCACGAACCGTTTTCGGCCCTTTGGGTCCAGAACAGATTGGTCAGCAGCAGACCGCTATCGTTGAAGGCAGTCCCGGTGATCGACAGCGCTCCGCCATCCAGCCCAAGAAACTGCGGGGCCACATCGGTATAGCTATGCCGGTCTTCGATCTTGAATGTCAGGGAACCCCGTTCAGTCGCCTGCCAACTCCCGTAGAAACGCGCAATTCCGCTGGCCGCTTCGCCGGTTCCCAGATAAGCATTCGTGGTTTGGCCCAGCGCCAGGTAATCAATATTGAACCGAAACCCACCCTCAGCCAGTCGGTCTTTCCACTCAAACCAACCTGGTGCGATGTTGCGTGGAAAATCGGATCGGTATTGTGGGTCGGTGAGCCCATCTCCGGGGGTAAGATCAGCTTCGACCGAAGAGGGCCCGGACAGTCCTTGCGCCGAGGCGGCGCCAGCGACAGCAATACTTAGTGTAGCAGCCAGAAGTCTTATCATTCAGACGCCCTTGCCCCACCGGTCTTGCGATTGCCCGCCGCGCGAATGCGATCAGCGGCACGCTGCTTCCATTCCAGCCTGTCTGCCTTGTTTTCCAGAGTTTCGACACGTTCCGCCTCTAGCTGGAAAGTCGCATTCATAGGCATGAGGCCATCCACAACCATCATATTATGAACGGAAGGATCGATAGTCAGCGTGCCTGTCAGCCGAACGGGTTCGTGGAAATAGCTAGGCGCCCAGTCCCCGTTCAACCGCACACGGATCATCTGGTTAGGCGGAGGTGGAGGCATGTGGCTGCACATCCCTCTTTCTGGCACCAAATACGCCACAGGCCGGCCGTCCGGATCGCTTGGAGCAGGAATGGCAAAGCCCGCGAGTGTGATTGTTCTGCCGTCGAATTGCGGGTTTCCGCTCGTTCCAGCCTTTCTTCGACGTTCAGTCACAACCTCGCGCTGATCGAGTAACCAGTCGACGTCAATTCCGTCTGACACCAAGGCGTCTTCGGTCTCTGCTAAAAGCAATTGCCATTTCTGCCGTTCTTCGGCGCTGCCAACCTCCTGCTGCAACCTGCCGCGTATACGCACAACGAAAAGAACATCGTCGAACTGTTCGGGGCTGAGTTCACGATAGGGGTCATCAAAGACCTGCGCAGACGGATCTGGCAGATCTGCCCAGTCCAACGCGGTTCCAGGCGTCGCCGCAGCATCATAACCGCACAAAACCAACCCTGCGAATACTGCGGAGCAAAACCAATTTCGCATGAATGCTCTCCGGCTGCTTTATCTGGTCAATCCAGTGTGTTTTTGTAGATCACACCGTCCTTCATAATCAGGCGGATTGTTTCCGGGCTGTCCGGCCTCGGGTCCGCACCGAACCACTGATCGCCTGTTCCAACGACAGAGAAGTCTTCGAGGGGGTTGCCGTCTATCAGCAGGATGTCGGCATAGGCGCCTTCTTCGATCACACCCAGTTTGCCTTCCGGATAGGGGTTCATGAAATCACCGCTGAGTGCCGCGATCTCGCCACCTACCGAAGTCAGGGTGACCATCGACGCGTAGGGGCCGAAGAAATAATTGTTCAGATGCTTCTCGTAGGCGATCTGGATGTTGCACGCCTCGACCGAACCCACGCAATCGGTTTGGAAACCACGCGGTGCCGGGCATTCTTTCATGCTGGGAATGTAGGCTTCGAATGTCGCCGAGGCCGATTTGGCCTTCCTCAAACTGTTGGGGTTGTTTTTCACGGACGGAACATCAAGTAGGCCTGGATCAAATGCTGTGATGTTCGTCGTGATGTACGCTCCTTTTTCTTTCATCAAAGCAGAAATCTCACAGTCAAAGTGAAATCCGTGTTCAATGGTTCTGACCCCTGCATTCAGGGCATTGATGATCGCTTCTTTGCGGTAGGAATGTGCCATGACATAGGTGCCGTACTCGTTGGCAACCTGAACAGCGGCCTCAATCTCTTCCTTCGAACCGGCGAGCAACTGCCATGGATCGAATGCCGAAATCACCCCACCTGATTGCATGAACTTCAATTGCGTGGCACCCATGCGCAGGTTGTTGCGGCCATACATGTAAATTTCGTCAACACCGTTGACCTGTTGGGCCATATTCAGAGTCCCAAAGTTGGTCACCCCACCCGGCGGAGATGTGAAGGATGCGAAATCGGCGTGACCACCACGTGTTCCGAGAAATGCCCCGGAAGGATAAAAGCGGGGGCCGACGATCTGGCCGGCGTCAATTGCGCGCCGCAGCCCGCCGCCAGCGCCCCCGGCATCGCGAACGGTCGTGAAGCCCTGCATCAGGTACATTTCGGCCATCCGGGTCCCGTGGATGGCGAAATCCTCCCAGGTCGAGTTGGTTTCCATCTCGGCAATCGATGGCCCCATGAGCATCAGGTGCGCGTGATTCTCTATAAAGCCCGGTGTCAGAGTGCGCCCACCGCCGTCGATAACCGTCGCGCTCGGCGCATCAATGGCATCGGTTGAGACGGACTTGATCAGATTGCCCTCGACCAGAACACTGGCATTTTCAATGCGTTGCTCATTCACACCGTCGAAGACATGCACGTTGGTAAACAGCGTTTGGGGTTCTTCTTGATCCTGAGCCTGCGCGGTCGCCGAAAAAGAAAGAACTGCCGCGACAATTGCCGTCGAGCAAAGAGACATTCGTAAGCCGGACATAAGTACTCCCTTCATATTCATGTTTTGCCAACTATAGTCTGGAATTCATTGGCTCGGTTGCCCCTTTTGAATTAGGATGTACGAATGTGACTGCAAAAATGGCCACTTCTTAAAGCTAATCCAACAAGGGTTATGAGCTTGCCTTTCAACTCCACCTCCCGAGAGCATAGCGAGGGCTTTGTTCGCCTCTCTTTAGCCGCTCCCTTTCTGCAATATCTCACCGAACGTAAGATCAATCCGCAACCAGCATTGGATCAGGTCGGCTTGAAAGCTGAACTGATGACTAACCCATCCGTGTTCGTTCACTCCGAGTTGGTTTACGGCTTGGTAAATGCTTTCTCAGAAGTATCAGGGGATCGATACCTAGGACTGAATGTAGGGGAAGCGTTTGACCTACAAGGATGGCCGCCCTTCGCTCAAGCCTTGCAATCTACAAAAACGCTGTTCGAGTTTTTTACCCGCTTTGTTGAGCTCGTGCCGCAGGAGTCCAATTCTGTGCGGCACAGCCTTGTCATTGAAGCAGACAAAGCGACTTATCGTATCGAGAGGCAACAGGAACCAACCGTCCCACCCATTCAGGTGACCGGTTTTGGTGCCGCAATCTATGTACGCCTATTGCAGACCGTCGTCGGAGAGTCCTGGGACTCTTCCCGTGTGCGATGGGAAAGCAGATACATCAATGGGCTGCCTATCGACTACAAAGGGATCGAGGTTGGCTTGGGACCCGATCCCGGAATGCAAATCAGTTTTCCCGTGGAATGGTTGTTTTTGCACCATGCCTCTGAGGGTTCCGCCAAACCCATAGCTTCAGCTCGACAAAACGAAGAAGTAACGGTGGTGGCCGCTTTGCGATCCGTCTTACGCGACAAACTGGATGAAACCGATCTGGGACCAGAGGTTGTGGCCGGACTACTGGGAATACAGCCGGAACGGTTTCTGAAAGCGCTTCAACAACAAGGCACAACACTCCCCCGCGAAATCAAACGGCTGCGTGTCGATGTCGCCAAAGAGCACCTCAGAGATGACAAGATGACAATTGCGGAGATCGGTCTATTCCTTGGCTACTCCGACAAGTCCCATTTCACTCGCTTTTTCCGAGGTCAAACCGGAATGACACCGACCAAATTCCGCCTTGGTGCGTAATTTCGTTGCAACTTTGGGACCGCTTGCACCCTCATATAAAGTGCGGGTCGACAAGAATTTGCGACGGTTTCTCGGAGCCTTATTCAAGGATTGCAGTGGGGAAATTGCCCCATACTGGAAACACGCCACTCACAAGAACAGTGCGTCAGATATCTAGACCTATCTTGTCAGATCAAATTGGTTTGATACCGTTTTAGATACCTGTTTTTTTTGTATCGCGACGCTCGACAGTGTCTTCTTCTCTGCAAATCATTTCATCCCAAGATCTTCCCAAAAGAGAAAACCAAAAAGGACGGCAGGGTACGACTTCTCCGACAGAGCCTTGCCGATGTGCGGGATGGCTAAGGAATAAATCCTTTCGGCACTCCGAACTTCAATGAATCTACGCTGGTACCTGTCAACGACTGCAGAAAAGCAATCAGGTTTTGAATTTCCGACTCCGTGAGTTGGATCGGAACAATGTCGCTTTTATTGCGTTGACGCTCCATTTCATAATCGTCCTCCCACACTATGAAATCAGCTTTTTGCAACCATGGCACCTCGGGCAATGCAGCCATTTCCGGCCTCCAGTTGTCCAGGCTTGCCTGTGGGTTCAAGTGATGGCGAATGACGCTTTCAAGGTCGGGGAAGGCGCCATTGTGACCGTAGGGCGCGGTCAGGGCAACGTTGCGCAGCATAGGGGTGCGGAACCTATAGGCATCCTCTAGGCGGTTGCTTTCGCCCATGCGGCCGACATCTCGGACGAAGGGATCCCACTGCCGGGTGCGGCCCGGTCCAAAGGGCGGCAAACCCAAGGCATAGAACTTCTGATCTGACATCAGCGGTCCGGCATGGCAGCTGGAGCAGCGGGCTTGGCCATAGAAAAGCTTCATCCCATCCAGTTGGGCCGGTGAAAGGGCATTCGTGTCACCTGTGAGGTAGTGGTCAAACGGGCTGTCGGTGCTGCGCCACTCGATTGCCATGAAAGCGGCCAGAGCGTTGGCGACTTGCGTGATCGTGATGTCTTCGGTCGTCTCGACCTCGTCAAAGGCGGCGACGATGGCCGGACCATAGCGTGGATCGGTACGGACGCGTTTTGCCAGAATAGGCCAGCCTCTATCGATCCGATCATGCACCGCGCCTGTGACCTCATTCTCGGCCACATTGCCCGCCATCTCGAATTGTGAGGTCAGGGGAAACAGAGCCTGTGCCGCCAGCAGGGAATTCAGGCCCTCGGGTAGCCACTCCTGCGCTGGGGAATTGAAGCCGTTGCCGTAGACGTCTGAAATACTCAGCCTGCCGTCGTGAAAGACTGTGTGAATTTCCTTGGCCCCAAGGTTCCACAAGCCCGGAGAGTTGCGAGGGATGCGTTTGCGTATTCTGTCTGCCCCGGTACCGGGTGTGCGGTCCAGTCCCAACCCCTGCCCGCCTTCTCCTATGCCCAGTGACAACCCGTCAGAGGTGCCGAAATCCGGGTGGTGGCAATGGGCGCAGCTGATGTTCTGGTTGCCCGACAGGATCGGGTCGTAAAACAGTTGATGACCAACGGCAGCCTGTTCCATATCAAATGGGATAAAGTCATCATCGGTGAGCGGGCGCGGCAAATCCTGTGCCGCAGCGGCCCCAACCCAGAAGAGAGCAACCAACCCATGCGTCAGCTTGTTTTCGCCCTTTGCGTATTTGCGTCTCCGGCTCTGGCGGAACTGGAGCAAGCGCGCGATATGATGGAAGCCGGACAGTTTGAAGCCGCGCGCGAGGAGCTTCTTCCAGCCGCGCGCTCGGGCAACGCCGAGGCTGAGGAGTTGATCGGCGTGATGTACGGGCTGGGTCTCGGGGTCGACCAGGATTACGAGCGGGCCTTTGAATGGTATTTGCGCGCCTCGATGAAGGGGCATCCGGGGGCTCAGTCGGGCGTTGGCTGGTACTATGAATTGGGTCTGGGCACGCCCGCGCCCGATCTGGTGCGAGCCTATATGTGGTACACGCTCAGCGCTATCGGCGGCGACCCCGATGCGGCGATCAGCCTTGAGGAAGTGGTCAAGAAAATGTCGCCAGAGCAGATCGAAAGGGCGCATGTGCTGGTCAACGACTACAAAGGGTGGATGTACCCGTTTCGGTGAGGGCCGGGCCGCAAAGCCCGGCCTATGTACTTAGTTCAGGTCCGCATCGCGTGAGGCGTTTACATCGGCCTCAGCCGCAGCTACCGCTTCGGTCAATGCACCAAAGATTTCGTCCCCACGGGCAACATTGGACTGGAACCAGTCATACACCGGGGTTGCGGCCTCTTTGAACGCAGCCTTCTGATCGGGCGTCAGGACATAGAGGTCTCCACCGCCGGCGACGAAATCCTCATAGGCCTGAATCGACTTGCGCTTGGGCGAGGCAAAGGTGGCCTGTTGCAGCGCATAGAAACCGTCAACCACGACGCGGCGCATATCCTCAGGCATTTCCTGGAACTTGGCGTTGTTCATCCACCACAGCGCGCCCATATAGGCGTGGCCATCCAGCGTGACATATTGCAGACCCGCATCCGGGAATTTCATGCCCATGATGTCGGTGATACCGTTCTTAGAGCCCTCAACCACGCCGGTCTGGAAGCTGGTGAACAGTTCTGGCCATGGGATCGGTGTCGGCGACGCGCCCAGAGCTTTGACCAGTTCCTGCGGAAGGTCGGCGACCACAGTGCGGATTTTCAGGCCTTCCATATCGGCAGGCTCGGCGATGCGACGCTGGGTGTTGGCGAAGTTGCGCCAGCCGCCGGTGTTGCCAATGGTCATCAAGCGGATCGCGCCGCCCGAGTCCTCCAGCGCCATGTTGCGCATGGTGCGGGTGAAGTCGCCGGACAAAACATGCTCGGCAATGCGGTCATCGGCCATCAGGTAAGGCAGGTCCAGAACCTGCACATAAGGGAAGATGCCCGACGCGCCGCCCGAGGTGGAGATGTAGATATCAATCGTGCCATCTGCCACGCCCTGCAGGCATTCCGCACCGTTTGAGCAAAGCTGGGTTCCGATGAACAGTTCAACCTCGATCGCGCCGTTCGACGCGGCCTCGACATAGTTCTTGAAGACAATCAGACCATCATAGTCTTCGTCATTTTCGTTCGAGTTGGCAGTGGCGCGCAGCGTGTAGTCGGCGGCTGTGGCGGCCATAGCGGACGCGGCCACGAGCGATGTGGCCACCGCTGCGGTTTTGATGAAATCTCTGAGCATGCGTTTCCTCCCTATGGAACTCAGTTAGTTGGCAAATCCCGTTATCCTCGGGATCGTCATGGATAGTGCGGGGATATAGGTGATCAGGAAGATCACTATGATTTCAACGGCTAGGAACGGCAGAATCGCCTTGGCGATGGTTTCGACCCGCTCACGCGATACGGCGGCGGCGACGAACAGCACCAAGCCCATTGGCGGTGTGGCGAGGCCGACGGTCAGGTTGACGCTCATGATGATCGCAAAGTGGATCGGGTCGACACCGAGGCTGGTGAAGATGGGGCCAAGGATCGGACCAAGGATAATGATCGCGGGGCCTGCATCCAGAAACATGCCGACGATGAACAGCAGCAAGTTGATCAGGAACAGCAGGATCAGCGGGTTTTCCGACAAGCTGAGGATCAGCGAGGCCAGTTGTTCCGGCGCATGGCTGAGGCTGACAACCGTCTTGAACGCCATCGCCGCGCCGACCAGCAGAAGGACGACGGCGGAGGTCATGCCTGCGTTGCTGAGCACTTCGGGCACCTCTTTCCACGTCAGCGTGCGCAGGACGAAGAAGCCGATGATGAAGGCGTAGCCCACGGCGACGGCGGCGGCCTCGGTGGGTGTGAAGATGCCGCCCAGAATACCGCCCAGAATGATCACCGGGGTCATCAGCGGGAAGAAGGCCTTCAGGCTGGCCTGACGCCGTTCGGGCCATGTGTATTTGCGGCTGGCGACGGGGAAGTCATAGCGGTCGGCCATGAGTTTGATCATCAGCATAAGGCCCACACCCACCATCACGCCCGGCACGATGCCCGCTAGGAACAGCGCGGCGACGCTTTCACCCATGACGTAGGCGTAAATGATCATGATGCCCGAAGGTGGGATAATCGGTCCGATCACAGAACTCGCCGCTGTGATCGCGGCAGCGAATTTGCGGGTGTAGCCTTGTTTCTCCATCGCCGGGATCAGCATCGACCCAAGCGCCGAAGTGTCCGCAACAGCGGACCCCGAGAGGCCCGCGAAGAGGATTGAACTCAGCACGTTCACATGCGCAAGGCCGCCCCGCAGGTGGCCCATCAGGGCCTGGCTGAACTCGACCAGACGGATGGTGATGCCGCCCCGGTTCATCAGCTCTCCGGCGAGCATGAAGAAGGGGATCGCCATCAGCGGGAAGCTGTCCATCCCGTTATAGACATTCCGATAGAGCAGCGTGATGTCGTTAGTCTGTCCGTTCAGCCACAGCAGGATGCCGGGCGCGGCAAGAAGGGCAAAAAAGACCGGCAGGCCGATCAGTAGGAAAATCAGAAAGGTGGGTAGGAACCAGATCAGCATTTATTCGGCCCCCACTGCCGCATCAGGAATTTCAGGCAACAGGTGGCCCCCGCCCAGCAGAGTGATGAAGGATCGCAGAATCAGCTCGATATTCACCGAAATCAGAAGGATGATCCCCACCAGCAATGAGGCCATCATCCAACTGCGCGGGATGCGGTACCATTCGTCGAACCCGAGCGAGGTTGGAAGGTAAAGCGCGGCGGTGGCGAATTTGCCGCCAAAGCCAGTGACCTCGGACCAGCCGATATTGACCGCGACCAGCAGGACAGCGAGCGAAATCAGCAGCAGGAACAGGTTGAGCGATTGGCCGACTGCGCGCGGTAGAAAGCGCTCCAGCATATCGATGGCCACAAAGCCGCCTCGCCGGAACGCGGTGGGGGCCATAAGCCCGGTCATCCACAACATGCAAAACCGCGCGGCCTCATCCGGCCATGGCAGTGCATTGCCCAGTACATACCGGAAAAACACTTGGATTAGGATTGCGATCACCATGAGTGCAATCGCAACGACACCAACCGCGCGGCCCAGACGCAGCACGGTTTCGTTCACGAATGCAATCGGTGCAAGCACCGATGCCAGTCCGCTCATGCGGATCCTCCCTTGTTCAGCCGCGGGTATGTCCCGCGGTCGTCAAATCACGCTTAGTGCTGCGCGAATTGGCCGAGTTTCCCGGCATAAAAGGTCAGCGCGTCTCCGTCCGCCATGCTGGCCTTAAGAACCTTTCCCACCACAATAACGTGATCGCCCGCATCGTGATACGCGTGTTGTTCACATTCGAACCGCGCCAGGCAGTCCGGTAGGATCGGCGTTCCGTTCTCACAGCGCTCATGCGCGATGTCGCGCAGCGCAAAGGCGTCTTTCGAGCAGCCAAAGCACAGCTCGGCCTGTTCCGAGGACAGCACATGCACGCTGAAATGAAGGGCCTTGTGAAAATAGGGGAAGCGGCGCGAGTTGCGGTCACCCGCCCACATGATCAAGGGCGGGTCCAATGACAGCGACGAAAAGCTGTTGGCCGTAATGCAGACCGGGCCATCAGCGCTGTCGCATGTGACGATGGTGACGCCGGTCGCAAAACGGCCGAAAGCGTCGCGCAGAGTGCGGGTGTCGTCCTTGTGCGGAACGAAGGTGTGGGTCATGTCCTTTGAGATTGCATTCATCATGGTACCTCATGGCCCAGTGCCGCCTCATAGAGGCGGTACCAGCTTTCACGATCCAGTTTGACTTTCAACGCGTCCGAGGCGCGTTTGATCCGGTCCAGATTGTTGGTGCCCAGAACTGGCAGGATGTTGGCCGGATGCGCCAACAAGAAGGCCACGGCAACCGCGGCGCGATCCACGCCGAACTCGGCTGCGATTTCATCCGCGACAACGCCGACCGGCGGGTTTCCGGCCATCAATAACCCACCCCCCAACGGCGACCACGCCATCAGCGGATGACCATGTTGCTGGTGAAAAGCCAGATCACCATTGGTGAAGGGGCTGATCTCACCCAGAGACACCTCGATCTGGTTGGTGACCAGTTGGGTCTTCATCGCCGATTGCAGCAGTGACCAATCCCAAGGCCGGAAGTTCGACACGCCGACCGCGCCGACCTTGCCACTGGCGACGACCTCGTCTAGCGCAGCTCCGGTCTCATGGTGGTCCATCATGGGATCAGGGCGGTGGATCAGAAGCAGATCGATATGTTCAATCGCCATTTCGGACAGGGACGTGTCCACCGATTTCACGATATGCGCGCGCGAGGTGTCATAGTATTTTACCGTGGCGTCCGCGTAACGGCCAATCGGCGCGACGATGTCGCATTTGGTGACGATCTCCATTCGCTGGCGCAAACCGGGATTGGCGCGCAGGGCATTGCCCAGAACAGCCTCGGCCCCGTAGTCGCCATAAATATCGGCCTGATCGAAGGTGGTGATACCCTGATCCAGACAGGCCTGGATCTTGGCTTCGACATGCGCTGCCGATGTGTCTGCGTCGTCGCCCAAGCGCCACATGCCATAGACAAGGCGGCTCATTTCCAGCGAGTCAGATAGTTTCACGCGTTGCATCAGCGACGAACTCCGTTGCCCAGCGGGGTTGCCGGGGTAGTTGCAGGCACGCGCCCATAAGCTTCGGGCAGCGAACAGGTTTTCAGGTTGGGCAGCACGCGGGCGCCGAAATGTTTGGCTTCATCCATGTGCGGATAGCCCGAAAAGATGAAGGCGCGGATGCCCATCTTCTGATATTCTTCGATCTTGGACATAACCTGATCGGTCGAACCGACCAAAGCGGCTCCGCAGCCCGAACGCGCACGGCCAACGCCGGTCCATAGACCCGGTTCAACATAACCATATTCATCCGCCAGATCGCGGTTCTTGGCCTGATGCGCAACGCCGAGAGAGGTCGAGTCAAGCGCCCGCTCCCGGATTGCACGACCATATTCGTCATCCAGTTTCGAAACGATGTAATCCGCATATTCCTGCGCCTCTGCCTCGGTATCCCGAACGATCATGTGAACACGCAAACCGTAGTCCAGCGTGCGGTTGTAGGTCTCGGCGACCGCATGAACGGCCTTCATCCGCTCCGCCAGTAGGTCCTTAGTCTCGGGCCACATCAGGTAGACATCACAGTGTTCGCCGCACAGGTCTAGCGCAGAGGGGGAATAACCACCGAAATAGAGCAGCGGCCCGCCAATCTGGTATGGCTTGGCCGGGTCAGTGGTCAGACCTGAGAAGTTATAGACCTCGCCTGCGTGATTGATCTCATCCTGTGTCCAGGCCTGTTTCAGGATCTCTACCACCTCGCGCGAGCGCTGATAGCGGAACGCGCTGTCTGCTTTCTCACCGGGAAAGTCGGAGGAAATGATATTGACCGTCAACCTCCCCTTCAGCATGTGATCCAGCGTCGCAATGGTGCGGGCCAGCATGATCGGTTGCATCTCGCCACAGCGTACAGCGGCCAGCAAGTTGATCCGGTCGGTGATTGGGGCGCATCCCGCGACAAAGCTCAGCGTGTCCTGACCGACCTGATAGGAGGACGGGCAGAGGATGTTGCGGAAGCCCTGCGCTTCGGCCTCTTTCACAATGCCGGAACAATGATCCCAACTCGACCGCAGGTCGCCATCGGGCACACCAAGGAACTGGTAGTCATCTGAACACAAAGCGGCAAACCACGAAACTTCGGCCGCATCCAGATCGGGGGATGTGATGGGGACGATGCTCATTTGATTCACGCTCCGTACATCTTTGACTTTCCTCTTGCGTAGCAATCGCTTTGATGTAGATCAATAGTGTATCAATTTTTCCTGCGACCGAGTGAAGCGTCGACCGTGTCTGCCTCCAACCGAAACCCAAATGCCCTGCCGGTATATATTCAGATCGCGGAGCTTCTGATCCGCGACGTCGCGGCTGGGCGCCTTATCGATGGCGAGCGTTTGCCACCCGAGCGTGAGATGGCGGCGGAGTTGAATGTCTCGGTTGGAACGCTCCGAAAATCGCTCTCTGAGCTAGAAAAAAAGGGGATGTTGGAGCGTATCCAGGGCTCAGGCAACTACATCCGCGAGACCGGCACACAAAACAGCGTCTATGCAATGTTTAGGCTGGAACTACCCGAAGGGGGCGGCCTGCCACGTGCGGATATCCTATCAGTTGACCATCTGAAGAAGCCCGTCGATCTGCCAATATTCGGGGCTTCTGATGCTGGTTCGCGTGTCCGGCGGATGCGCTACCTGAATGATACAATCATCGCAGTCGAGGAAATTTGGCTAGACGAATCAGCAGGCCTGATCGACCAGAGCCTGCTGTCCGATTCACTCTATCGCTACTATCAACGCCAATTGGGCTTTTGGATCGCAAGAGCCGAAGACAGAGTCTCGGTCCAACCGCTACCGGACTGGACACCTCCTGACTTCACCAAACCCGCGGGCCAATCGGTAGGCTACATCGAACGGTTCAGCTGGTCGGAAAACGCCGAACCCGTTGAATTCTCAAAAACATGGTTCGACCCAGATCGGACCAACTACGTACAACGTTTGAAGTAAAAGGAATCGCACATGACCCGGACCATCAATTACGGGCTGATTGGATGCGGCATGATGGGGCAAGAGCACCTGCACAATATCGGATTGCTGGAAGGCACCAATGTAGCAGCGATCTTTGAGCCCGATCCAGAGATGGCAAAAGCTGCCAAGGCAATTGCGCCAAATGCGGCCATGGTGGGTTCCATGCAAGAGCTTCTGGCGGTTGAAGAACTGGACTGCGTCGTCATTGTTAGCCCAAACCATCTTCATGTGGACCAGATTTGCGAAATCGCTGAAACTCGTCCGCTACCGCTTTTGGTGGAAAAACCATTGTTCACCGACCCGCAAGACGGGGCTCGCCTCGAGCAGTTGCAGCGCGACTATCCCTGCCCGATTTGGGTTGCGATGGAATACCGGTACATGCCCCCTGTTGCTGCTCTGATCGAGAAGGCGCAGGTGACAGGTGGTATAAAAATGTTGTCAATCCGAGAGCATCGGTTTCCCTTCCTGGACAAGGTCGGCCACTGGAACCGCTTCAACCGCAATACTGGCGGTACTTTTGTCGAAAAATGCTGTCACTTCTTCGACCTCATGCGTCTGATATTGCAATCCGACCCGGTACGCATAACGGCAAGTGGTGGACAGGCGGTGAACCATTTGGACGAGAGCTACGATGGTCAAACCCCCGATATTCTGGATCACGGCTATGTTCTTGTTGATTTTGCTTCGGGTGCGCGCGCGATGTTGGAACTTTGCATGTTCGCCGAAGGATCTCGCTATCAGGAAGAGATATCAGCCGTCGGACCAGACGCTAAAATCGAAGCGTTGGTTCCTGGCCCCCAGCGCTTTTGGCAGGACCACATGGGCGCTCCTCCGCCTCCGCGCGTAGTCATTAGTCCGCGCAATCCCAAAGGCCCCGTATCCATGGACGTTCCAGTGGATCCGAACCTATTGGCGGCTGGGGATCACAATGGATCAACCTACTATCAGCACAACGGTTTCTTGGCCGTGCTTCGTGGCGAAAAAGATAAGCCGGACGTAAGTTTAAACGACGGCCTCTGGGCGGTCAGAATGGGGCAAGCGGCGCAACGGGCGATAGACACGGGCGAAACGGTGTACATGGTCGATTGAACGGGTTCAAAAACACGGGCGCGTGTTGCAGCCCTTAAAAGACCCCATATCGCTCGAGTTTATGTCAGACATCACCAATCGATTTGGCAAAGGGTCAATTATGGCGACTGTGCAAGCCTACGTTTGTGCAGTCCTACTTGGATGCTCCGCTAGACTTTTTGTCTTGCCTTCCCTGCTGCGAACGGCCGCCTTTCATGATCGAGTGAGTTGCTCTTGCGGATGCAGCTCAGGTCCGCTTGCCCCGGACAAACCGAAACACCTTTCTTCTGTGTTGGCGTCCAAGCTCCAAGTAAACCAGTGCCTAACATGATGACGATGTCGTGCAACTTGCGATACCGGCGACGGACCTGCTCGATCATCCGATGGCCCTGCCGATAACACCCATGTACCGAGCCTCGGCATCGAGATTAAATGTGCAGCTCTTATCCAGAATGCGGGCGGGCTGGACGCATAGCCTGATCTTTGGTCATTAGAACTATTGTGTAGTCGGTTCCACAACTACAGCACCCTACACGGTAAATTCGATCGCATAGGTTCGTTGGGTTTCGTGTCTCTCATCACCCAGGATGCTTCTTTTGAAAAACGCTCCTCCTCGCACGATGTTGATGTGGCATTGTTGCAACCGGTTGCAGCAATGCGGTCTTGGTGCATAATACTGACACCATGACACTACCCATCGCCCTCCCCGCCCAATTGCCTGCAAGGCACCTGCCATGAGCGTCACCCTCAAAGATGTTGCCGCGCTGGCGGGTGTGTCGCGATCAGCCGTGTCGCGCACCTTTACCGAAGGGGCCTCGGTCTCGGCCAAAACCCGCAGTAAAGTGGAAAAAGCCGCGAAAGAGCTTGGATATAGCCCCAATGCGCTGGCCTCGTCGCTGACAACGGGGCGGACCAAGCTGATCGGGCTGATCTCGAACAACTTCCACAACCCGATCTTTTTGGAGGTTTTCGACCAGTTCACACGCGCCTTGCAGGAACGCGGGCTGCGTCCTTTGATCGTGAACCTGACCGATGAGACCGAGCCCGCCAATTCCGTCCGGATGTTGCGGCAATACTCGGTCGATGCGGCCATCGTCGCCTCATCGACCTTGCCGCCGAGCTTTGCCAAGGCGTTCCACGATGCGGGGGTTCCCGTCGTTCATACCTTTGGCCGATCCGCCACCTCGCCCGAGGTGCATGTGGTTGGCATCGACAACGTGGAATGCGGGCGTATGGCCGCGCGAGAGCTGGTGGCCAGGGGATACAAACGCGTCGGGTATCTGGGGGGGCCGAAGGATGCGACCTCGGCCATGGACCGTTATCGCGGGTTCATCGAGGAAACCGCACAATATGCGAACCTCGAAGTGTCTTATTCTTTCGCGCAGAATTACTCATTCGATGCCGGCCGGGCCGAGATGCTGCGGCTATTGGGCGGCACCCCGGCCGAGGGGTATTTTTGCGGCGATGACATCCTGTCGATTGGCGCGCTATCGGCCCTCAAGGATCATGGGCTGACGCCGGGGCGCGACATCGGCATCATCGGCCTGAACGATATGGAAATGTCCCGTTGGGAGAGTGTTGACCTGACCACCATTCACCAGCCGATCAAACAGATCATCAACGCCTCAGTGGATCTGGTCGAGGAGATGCTGAAAGAGCCTCAGAGATACCCTGAGGCCCGTATCTTCCCCTGCCGGGTGATCGAGAGGGCCACGCTGCGCCCCCGTCCATGATTAACGGAACATTGGCGGACGCGCGTCTTTCCACGCGCCGTCCTCTTTGCCCGACGCAACGGCGGCATGAACGGCGGCGATCGAACGCACACCGTCTGAAGCCCCGGGCAGACCGTCACGGGCCTCACCCCGGATCGCATCGGCCAGATCGCAGTAGATATTGGCCACAGCCAGCGGGAAGCCCTCAGGGTGGGCGATGGCCACGCGCGACAGTCGTTGCACTTCGTCATGCAGACCACCCTCGCCCTTTTCGATGATCTGGGTGCGCCCTCCGACTGGGGTGTAGATCAGCTGGTTGGGCTGCTCAGACGCCCAGCGCAAACCGCCGGTTTCACCAAACACTTGAATGTCGAACCCGTGTTGCCGCCCGATCGCCACGGACGACGTCCACAGGCGACCAACCGTGCCGCCTTCGGTGCGGAAATTGATCATCGCGTCATCTTCCAGCTCGCGGCTGGAAATGGTCGAGGCCATATCGGCAGACAGCGATTTCACCTGATCATCGCAGACAAAACTGGCCATATGCAGCGCATGAATGCCGCAGTCGGCGAATTGGCCCGAGACACCCGCCATCGCCGGATCATAGCGCCAGCGGACCCGAGGGTTATCGGCATCCGTCGCATCCCCATGATGACCGTGGCTGAAATTGGTCACCACTAACCTAATCTTGCCGATATCCCCTGCCCGCACCATGGCGCGGGCCTGCCGGATCATCGGATAGGCCGAGTAGCAGTAGTTCACTGCGCAGATCTTGCCCGAGGCCTCTGCCACGCGCACGATCTCTTCGCCTTCTTCGACCGTCATGGTCATAGGCTTTTCGCAAAGGACGTTGAAACCAGCCTCAAGAAACGCTTTGGCGATCTCGAAATGGGTGGAGTTCGGCGTGGCAATCGTGACTAGATCAATCCGGTCGGGACGGTCTTTTTCCCCTGCCAACATGTCCTGCCAGCTGCCATAGGCACGGTTGGCGTTGATACCCAATCGCTGAGCATATTCACGGCCTACCTCGGGCCGATGATCCAGAGCGCCTGCCGCAAACTCGAACATACCGTCCGCCTGCGCGCCCAACCGATGGGCAGGTCCGATCTGGCTGCCTTCGCCGCCACCAATCATGCCCCATTTCAGCTTTGCCATGGTCTTTGTCTCTCTTCAATTTTACGCAGCTAGAGCGATCAGAAATCGCTGATATCTTTCCACTGGCGCTGGTCCGACGAGGCCAGTGCAGCCGCCAGCACCCGGTTGACCTCATGCCCATCGCGGAAGGTGGGCCAGATCGGATTGCCGGTGTGAATGGCCTGCAGGAAATCCTTGGCCTCGATGATGATCTGGTCCTGATAGCCGGTTCCGTGGCCGGGACCCTGACAGAAGGGCTCATAATCCGGATGAGCGGGGCCGGTTAGGATCTTGGTGAAGCCACGCTGCCCCTCCGGCCCCTCGCGGCGATAGAGCCAGAGGGCGTTCTGATCTTCCTGATCGAACCGGATTGCGCCCTTGGTGCCCGAAATCTCATAGGCATAACCCATCTTGCGACCCGTCGCGACGCGGCTGAAGTAGAGGTTGCCCATCACACCGTTTTCAAAGCGGCACATCATCTGGGCGTGATCATCATTCGTGACCTCTCCGCCCGGGCGCGTGCGGTGCACGGTTTCGACATCAGCCATGACCTGCGCAATCGGGCCGATCAGCGCCAGAGCGCCGTTCACCATATGCGGGGCCAGATCTCCGATCGTGCCGTTGGCCATGCCGGTCGTGCGCCACGTGGCAGGGGCGTCGGGGTCAGCATAGAAATCCTCGGTATGTTCGCCGCGAAACCAGGTGATGTCGCCGATCTCGCCGTCTGCAATCAGTTTGCGTGCGTATTGGCTGGCAGGCGTGCGGATATAGTTGAAACCCACCATGTTGACCACGCCGGCATCCTCGGCCGCGCGCGTCATCGCCTGACTGTCCTCGAGTGATGCGCCCAAGGGTTTTTCGCACAGGACCGGCTTGCCCATGGCAAAGGCCGCCTCGGTGATCTGGCGGTGCGTTTCCTGAGGCGATGCGATGACGATCGCGTCGACCTTCGGATCCTCAACCAAAGCGCGCCAATCGTCGGTCGCGCGCTGGAACCCATAGGCCGCACGGTATCGTTCGGCACTTTCAGGGGACGAGGCGCAAATTACCTCGAGCTGCGGACGCAGAGCAGTGTTGAACACAGCGCCCACGGCAGACATGGCAACAGAATGCGCCTTGCCCATATAGCCGCCACCAACAATTCCAATTCCGATTTCAGGCATCTGTCGCGGCTCCGAACATACTATTTGCAACCGGTTGCAAAATCAGTATCGTGTGAATCGATTCAACGCAAGGTCCAAACTTTGCCTACGACGTTACGCCGGAGGAACATCACGTGAGCGCTATGATCGAGGGCATCAAAGGAAATCGGTTTGCGGTTTTCGGTCGTGCCGGAATGGATATGTTTGCCGATCCAATCGGCGTCAAAAGCGAGGATGCCGACACTTTCCATGCCGATCTCGGCGGGTCCTCGGCCAATATTTGCGCGGGTCTGGTCAAGCTCGGCAGTCAGGCATCATTGGTTACGTCGGTCTCGGACGATGCAGTTGGTCGATTCTGTCTGAACCGCCTGCGGCACTACGGTGTCGACACCTCTTACATCCGCATTGTCGGCGGTGAATTCCGCATATCCCTGGCGATCTATGAAAGCCGGATCGAGAATTTTCAGAACGTTATCTACCGCAACGGAGCGGTCGATTTCCAAGTCACCGAAGAGGACATGGACCGGATCGATTATGCGGCATTTTCAGCCGTGATATCCGCCGGAACTGTCTTTGCAGCGGAACCATCGCGCAGCGCCACGTTTCGGGCTTTTGACAATGCCCGCGCCGCAGGGTTACCAATAATTTTCGATATCGACTATCGTCCTTATAGCTGGCCATCGCCCGAAGTGGCGGCCGACGTCCTGTCCCGGGCCGGAGAGGCCAGCGACTTGATTGTCGGCAATGACGAGGAATTCGGCTTCATGGCCGGCGGTATCGAAAAAGGGTTCGCAAAGGCCAAGGAATTGGCCGAAAAGCCGGGCCGCATCGTGATATACAAGATGGGTGAAAAAGGTGCCGTCACGATGATGGACGGTCATGAGATTCACACGGGCATCTACCCGGTTACCGCAGTCAAACCTAACGGAGCAGGGGATAGCTTTATGGCAGGTTTGCTGGCCTCAGTCGCCGCAGGCTATTCGCTAGAAGAAGCCGTCATGCGCGGATCGGCTTGCGCCTCCATCGTGGTTTCGAAACCCGGATGCGCCCCCGCCATGCCCACAACACCCGAGCTGGATGCGTTTCTGGCCGACCACCCCGGCCCGACCACATAGGAGGCCCCCATGCATATCGCGCCCCATGACAACCAAAACAAAGCAATCGTCGATGTCGACGATCCGCTGGTTCCACTAAACTATTTCAACATCGTCAAACTCAAGCACGGAGAGGCGTTCGAATACCAGGTACCGGGCTATGAGACCTGCATCGTCCCCGCCACCGGCTCCGTGGATGTGGACGTCGAAGGCGTGCAATTCGCCAAACTGGGCAACCGGGGCGAGGACGTGTGGGATGGTGAGCCAGAGGGCGTCTATGTCCCGGTTGGCGCCAAAACGCAGCTGGTCTGCGTGTCGGATGAGGCCGAGGTTTTCATCGCCGGGGCCAAGTATGACAAGGTTCTGGACCCGTTCGATGTGCGCGAGCATGACCTCGTGCAGTACGGCAGCGACGACACCAAAACGCATCGCAAGATCAAACATATCCTGGGGCAAAAACAAGAGGACAAGGTCGGTCGCCTGTTGGTGAGTGAGCTGTTCACCGTCGGCCAAGGAGGCTGGTCGGGCTTTCCCAGCCACAAACACGACACCAACCGCCTGCCGGATGAGACACGCCACGACGAGACCTATAACTTCCGTTTCAAACCCAATTGGGGCTCGGGCCTGCAGATGTTGCAGCGCGAAGACAACGAACCGGGGGATGCCTATCACATCGTCGATGGCTCGACCGTTTGTATCGACAAGGGCTATCATCCCTGCTGCGTGTTGCCGGGATATGAGATGTATTATTTCACCATCCTCGGCGGGCTGACGCAGCGCCCATTGGTGCAGTATTTCCAACCCACCCATGCCTATCAGGTCGAGACGATTCCGGGCATCAAAGACATGATCGCGAAGTTTAAATGACCCTTGTCACCCTGAAAGACGTCCTGCAGCCGGCCTATGAACAGGGCTATGCCGTCGGCGGTTTGGTAACCCTCGGCTGGGAGGACATGCGCGCCTATGTGGCCGCTGCCGAGGCCGAAAACGCGCCGGTCATCCTGCAAGCCGGTCCTAGCTGTCGCGAACACACGCCCCTGCCCATCCTTGGCAAAATGTTCCGCCATCTGGCCGAGGGGGCCTCAGTCCCTGTGGTCGCGCATCTGGACCATGGGTACACGTATGAGGACTGCAAGATCGCGCTGGACAGTGGTTTTACGTCGCTGATGTTCGACGGGTCGCGCAAACCGTTGCAGCAGAATATAGACGAGACCGCCGCGATTGCCGAAATGGCCCACGCGGCCGGGGTTTCCTGCGAAGGAGAGATCGGGTTCGTGGGCTACTCCGACGGCGAAGGCTCGAACGGAACTGACCCCGTGGAGGCCGCCCAATTCGCCCGTGAAACAGGCGTGGATGCGATGGCGATCTCTGTTGGCAATGTCCACCTGCAGCAGAACAAGGAAGGCGGTCTTGACGAAGACCGCATCGCCCGGATCGACGCGCTGACCGAAGTTCCGCTGGTGATCCACGGAGGCTCAGGCGTGCCGGTCGAACAGCGCACGCGCTTGGCCCAAGGGACCTCGATCTGCAAATTCAACATCGGGACCGAGCTGCGCATGGCCTTTGGCAACGCCCTGCGCGACGCCGTGAATAGCGACCCCGAACGGTTCGACCGCGTTACCATCCTTAAAGAGACCCAAGACCCAGTCGAAGCCGCCGCCCGCACCGTGATCCGCGCCTTTGGGGCACCGCCTCAGAGATAGCGAGAACTAAATATGATTGGCTTCATCTTTTAGCCTGTTTGGCCAGATAGATTGCCTGTATCGGAAACAATATGTGAACTTTTGGGTGAAGCAGACCTTCGGCCAGCGCCTGGCGAAACAGGAAGAGGAGCTCAACTTGCTCCTTCGAAAAGTTACAGCAAAGGGCCGTATTCGGGTCATAAGTCGAAAGCACACACAGCTTCAGGGTGAACTTGCGCTGAAGCTGCACACTGTAGTGATGAGAATCTAAGTGCTCTCGAATGCTGGTCTTAACCAAGACCACAGAATAGCAAAGGCTCATCTAGAAATGGGCTTGAAGGGTACTAAGCAGTATGCACGGAAGTTGGTTAATATTCTTGCTCGCGCTGTTTGTGGTGGTTCGTCCAGCATTTGCAGAGGGGATCACACTCTATTGCACAGAGCAGCACATAGTTGGCTTGCAGCTAGAAGGTAGCGACTGGCTGCCTACCTACGGAGACAATGATTTTGGACGGCGATATGCCATTCGCTTCAATAGTTCCATGTCGGAAATGTCCGGTGTGCAGGGTAGTGAAACTCTTTACTCGTGCGAGAAGTACTTCCCGACTAAAGCACCAGACGTGGTGACATGCACCAATCCACTCGTTGCAACTATGGTTTTTAGTTTCTCGACGGATAATAATCGGTTCCTTGTGAGCTTTGTTAGCCCTGGCGGTTGGCTAGGCGAGGACACAGCTAGAGAAGACGGTAAAGAGCTGCTGACAGACCATCTGATTATGGGTGAATGCCAAGCTTTCTGACCAAGCACAAAATCCGCTCCAGCCATTCTTCATAGTCGAAACTGGCGTTTTTTATCTTGTTGATCAGCGCTATAGCACGACTAGTTTCAGGGGCGAGCCCCTACTTCAATCTGATCAATGTCATTTTTTGGCGCTCGCCCGAAAACCGCCGTTGGCGTTGCGTCAGACAGCGGCTGCAACGTCCGCTCTGGTTCCCCTCGATGAAGCCGTTTTGAGCGACAGGTTTCGGCGAAGCTGTGTTTATTTACCAAAATACTTGTCTAAAATAGCTAGCCAGTGCTTCTTCGAGATTTCTGGCAACAGCAGGTCAATTGGTTGGCCAATACCGAACGTTCAAATTAAGGGGCGCTTCAAACTAGATCGAGCCGCCCTCGACCATGAAATTCCCGGCGCTGCACATGGCGGCGTCGTCTGAGGCCAGAAATACCACCATCCGCGCCACGTAGACCGGGTCGATCGGGTCCGGCAGGCATTGGCGGTCAACCTGTTTTGCCAGCGCCTCGGGCGTGACCCACAGGTCTTTCTGGCGCTGGGTCATGATCCAGCCGGGGACAACAGTGTTTACGCGGATCCGGTGATCCCCCAGCTCGCGCGCCATGGTTCGGGTGAGGCCATGAACCGCAGATTTGGCGGTGGCGTAGGCAGGGAAACCTGCGCCGGCCTCCCACCAGGAATTCGACCCCAGATTGACTATGGAACCCGCACCCCGTTCGATCATTGCGGGGGCAACCGTCTGAATGGCAAAGAACATATGGCGGATATTGGTCGCCATGCGTTCATCCCAATAGTCCGCTGTAACCTCGCGCCAGTCATGTCGGTCATCTTGTGCTGCGTTGTTGACCAGAACATGCGCTGCGCCCAGTTCCTCGGTCAGTTGCTCCAGCGCATCGCGCAGCGCATCGATATCGCGTAGATCGCATTGGGCAAAGGCATGCTCACCTTCGAGTTCTGCCAACAGCTCATGGCCCGCATCCGCGTTGAGGTCCAGAAACCCCACCTTGGCCCCCTGTTCAGCAAAGGCCCGAACCGTTTCCGCTCCGATTCCTCCAGCACCGCCGGTGATGAAAACGGTCTTGCCGTTCAGACTGGGATAAGTGGCAAATTCTCGGGTCATCCGTCACGCTCCATAATCCACTCGACCTCGGGGGCCGCGACAAAGCGCCATTTCCGCAAAGGTCCGGCCATGACGTTCAGATAGTACATCTCAAACCCAAAGGGCGCTCCGCAAGGGTGGTGGCCGCGCGGAACGGTCACAACATCGCCATCCGAGACCGCCATCGTTTCATCCAGCTGGCCGTCATCGGTATAGACGCGCTGAATTCCGAACCCGTTGGCCGGGTTGAGGCGGTGGTAATAGGTTTCCTCGAGATAGGTAATGCGCGGGAAGTCATCCTCATCATGGCGGTGACTGGGGTATGAGGACCAATGGCCGTTCGGGGTGAACACCTCGGTCACCAGCAAGCTATCGGCGTAGTCTTCATTCTCCATCGCGATATTGTTGATATGGCGTGTGTTCACGCCCTTGCCGCGCTGGGTCAGAGTGATGCCATCCGGCCCAATCCGCCGGGCCTGATGCCCGCCTTTGCCGGGGGCCGAGCAGACGGCGATGACGCAATCGGTTTCGGCCACGGCCTCCCATTCGGTGCCGTTGGGCAGGTAGAGGCAATGAGGCGGTGATTTCTCGAACACATTCATCCGGTCGCCCAGAACGCCCCAATCCTGCCCGGCGCCGGAGATCTGCGCCTTGCCTTCGACCATGACCAGAATGACCTCACGATCTCCAGTGACCTCGGTCGCCTTGTCGCCCGCACGCAGGTGGTAGAGGCCGAACCCGACATAACGCCACCCTGCGCTGGCCGGAGTGATGTCGTGGACCTTGCCACGGGTGCCGAATGGTTTCTTGAGCAAATCTGCCATGTTGGTCTCCGGTATTGGGCGGTCTATGCAACCGCCCGGTTCTTATTTCAGGCGGATTGCCGTTTGGTCAGCGCCGAAAGCGCATTCGAAAGCTGCGCCTCGGACCACCCCTCGGCCACAGCGCGGCGCAGGATATCCGCCTGACTGTCCGGCGCATTCCCCCCGACCGGAGGGTCCGTGTCGAGATTGGTCGGAAAAGGATAGCCCTCGGCAGTTGCGGCGATCGCGGCCTCTAGCTGTGTCGCGGTCAGGTCGCCCCGCTGTTTCAAGGTGATGAGCGACGGAAACACCGCCTCGGACATCGCGCGGCGATCCACGGCCTCCATCGCCCGACCAAAGGCCGAGGACACCTGAAGCAGGTTTGCCATGCGATGAATGTCCGCGCTGCGGTTTTCGCCCGCTGCATGGAACAGCGCAGGGTTGAAGAACACGGCATCACCTTTTTGCAAAGGCAGCTGTACGTAGTTCTCTTCGAAATGCGCGCGGTGCTCCGTGTCGTGGAAGGCAAGATATCCGGGCGCATAAAGCTGCGAGAACGGAAGCAGCTTGGTTGGGCCGGACTCTACCGGCATATCGCAATGCGCTACAGCGCCCTGCAATGTCAGAGCTGCCGTTAGAAAATGCGCGTGCGCGGGATAGCGTGCTGCGCTGTCTGCCGTCTGAAACCCAAGATGATAGTCACGATGCGCTTGCTGTGCCTGCCCGCCGGGACGCACCTGGTTGATCTGAGCCGTGACCTGATAGTTCGGGCCAAGCCAAGCCTCACACGCGGCGGCAATCGAGGTGTTTCCGAAATAGAGAGCGAAGCCCTCGGGATCGCGCAGGCACTGTTTCTGCAACGCGTTCCAGATCCGGTCATTGGCCCCAGAGGCCGCAAAGTGGTCGCCCTCACCCCCACCGCCCTGACGTTCGTCTTCGATGATCTGGCGGAATACATCTGTGGCCCGGTCGATCACACTCGTGTCCGGATACGCCTGTTTCAGGGCGATGACGCCTGCGGATTTGGCAAGAACCCAAGCCCATTCGGCCAGCAAGGCCTGCCGCTTGTCTGCTTGCCCTAGTAGCGGTCGCAAAGCCTGCATGTCATAGACGGGCACATTGTTTTCTACGGACGCAGCAAATGGCACCGCGTCCGTCGAAAGGGCTTGCGAGGTCAACACCTTGAATTCATCCAGATCACAGGATTCCCGGTCAAAATAGCCGATGTATCCGAGGTCTTGATTTACCATGACTTTCTCCTTTCTCATGGCTTCGGTGTTGCCCCTTGGGGCGGTGTGCTAAGCGGTGATCTCCAATCCTGCCTTGCCGCAGACGTCAACGATATGGTCGTAGCCTTTTTTGGAGTACTCATAGGGCGGCGCTTTGGCCGGGTCCTGTTCTGCCTCAACGACGATCCAACCGTCATAGTTCATCGCTTTCAGCGCATTTGCGACCGCCTGAAAATCAATGCAGCCGTCACTGGGCACCGTGAACGCGCCTGCAATCACGGCGTCCAGGAAACTGCGGTTGTTTTCCCGCACGTCCCGTACGATGGCGGGGCGAATATCCTTGAAATGCACGTGATGCACACGGTCGCCCCAGCGGTTCAGGGTCGCCATCACGTCACCTCCTCCAAACAGCAGGTGGCCGGTGTCAAAGCACAGCTTCACCTCGGGGCCTGAACCCTCCATCAACCAGTTCACGTCATCTTCGCTTTCAATGATCGTGCCCATGTGGTGGTGATAGGCCATTGGCATGCCCTGATCACCCATCCATTTTGCCAGTTCGGTCAGCTTGACCGCGTAGGACAGCACGTCATCCTTCGACAGTTTCGGGCGGTCATTGACCGGCGTCCCGATCTGGCCCTGAACGGTGTTGGAGCATTCGGCATAAACGATACACGGGCTGTTCAACGCCACAAACTGTTCTACCTGTTCGCGAACGGCGTCTCGTTCCGTCGCAAAGTCATTGACCAACGACGCACCGGAACACCAGCCGCCACAAAGCGCGATATCGTTGCCCTCAAGGTAGGCACGCAGCCCCTCGGTATCGCTGGGCATCCGCTGACCCCGTTCGACGCCGGTGTAACCAATCTGACGCGACTCCTGCAGCGCTTGTTCCATGGTGTATGCCGCCGTCAGGTCCGGCAGATCGTCATTCTGCCACGCGATCGGAGAGATCCCGATTTTCACGCTCATTTCGTGTTTCTTTCCTTGATGGCAACCTCATAGGCCGCGCGTTTTTCATTCACTTCGGGGCGGGTGCTGACCTCGGGCACCGCGACTTCCCACCACGTGCCGCCATATTCGGTCGAGGGGTAAGGATCGGTGTCGATGACCACCACGTAAGGCCCTGTGATGTCGCCGCGTTTAGCCAACGCGTCCTCAAGCTCGGCAATCGAGCTGACCTTGGCCGAGGTCGCGCCCATTGCCGCCGCATGTGCCGCGAAATCGATGTTCGAGGCAGTTTCATGGACAGTGTGATCAAGCAGGTTGTTAAATTCGGCCCCGCCGGTGCCCATTTGCAGCCGATTGATACAGCCAAAGCCCCGGTTGTCGGTGATCACAACGGTGAAGGACACGCCCATCATCGCCGCCGTCGCCATTTCCGAGTTCGCCATCATGTAGGTGCCGTCGCCCGTAAAGCAGATCACGTCGCGATCCGGTTGGGCCATCTTGATGCCCATGGCGCCTGCGATCTCATAGCCCATGCAACTGAACCCGTATTCCATGTGATAGGCCCCGGGTCGCGGCGCTTTCCACAGCTTGTGCAGCTCACCCGGCATTGTGCCAGCGGCGCACATCACCACCGTGTCGTCATGCGAGGCACGCTGTACCGCACCCACCACCTGCATATCAGTGGGCAGAGCGTTCCCGTCACCCGGCGCGTCGGTCAGCGCGTCAACCTTGCCAAACCAATCCGCTTTGAGTGTGTCGGCCACAGGATCAGCATTGTAGCCCTGCAGCGCGGTGCCCAGCTCCTGCAAGCCAACGCGCGCGTCGGATTGCAACGGCATCGCGCCGTGTTTCTCAGCATCATAGGCGGCTGTGTTGAGGCAGATCATCTCGCGCGCTGGGTTTGAAAACAGGCCCCACGAGCCGGTCGTGAAATCCTGCAAGCGCGTACCAACGGCCAGCACCAGATCGGCCTCCGCGCAGATGTCATTGGCCGGCTCACCGCCCGTCACACCAATCGGACCCAGGTTAAGAGGATGATCCCAGGCCAAGGAGGATTTGCCGGCCTGCGTCTCGGTGATCGGGATATTGTGTGTCTCAGCAAAGCTCTGCAAGGCGTCGGTTGCATCCGAGTAATGCACCCCACCGCCTGCGACAATGACTGGTCGTTTGGCCGCTGAAATTGCGGCTACGGCGCGCGCCAGCTCGCCTTCGTCCGGGCGAATACGGCGTTGGAACCACACGCGCGGTTCAAAGAAGCTTTCGGGATAGTCATAGGCCTCGGCCTGCACGTCCTGACAGAAAGCCAAAGTGACCGGCCCGCAATCCGCCGGATCTGTCATCGTGCGGAAAGCACGCGGCAGAGCGGTCAGCAGATGCTCGGGGCGCGAAATACGGTCATAGTAGCGGCTGACTGGGCGGAAACAGTCATTTGCGCTGATGGTGCCATCGCCAAAACTCTCGATCTGTTGCAACACCGGGTCCGGCCCGCGCGAGGCGAAGGCGTCGCCCGGCAGCAGAAGAACCGGCAGGCGGTTCACATGGGCCAGCGCAGCAGCGGTGACCATATTGGTCGCGCCCGGCCCGATGGACGAGGTCACCGCCATCGCCCGTGTGCGCCGCATCTGTTTGGCATATGCAATCGCGCAATGCGCCATCGTCTGTTCATTGTGGCCGCGATAGGTTGGCAGCGTGTCTTTGACACCATGCAGCGCCTCACCCAGCCCGGCCACATTGCCATGGCCGAAAATGGCCCAGACACCTGCGATGAAAGGCTCTCCGGCCTCATTCATCTGGGCACCCAGATAGCGCACCAAAGCTTGCGCTGCGGTCAGTCGGACGGTCTTGCCCATTGTGATCCCTTTCAACACAAGGCCATTCCGGCCAGTTCTGCGATTTCGTTGGATGTCGGACCGAATGGTCCCGTTTTGGGGGAACGGCGTTAAACCGTTCCGCCCAGTGACCCTTCCAATTGGGCCAATTCCTGTCCTCCCGCCATCAGGTCCTGTAGTTCTTCAGGTGTGATCTCGCCGCGTTTTGCGGTGCCCAGCGTTTTGCCCCGGTTCAGCACGGTAAAGCGGTCGCCGACGGCCAGCGCGTGGCGCACGTTGTGGCTGATGAAAACCACTCCGACGCCTTGGCTGCGCACCTTGTCGATGGTCGCTAGCACGTTCGAAGTTTGCCGCACCCCAAGGGCCGAGGTCGGCTCGTCCAAAATCAAGATCTTGGCGCCGAAATGAACGGCGCGCGCAATCGCAACCGTCTGGCGTTCCCCTCCAGACAGGGTGCCCACAGCCTGATCAGGGCCACGCAGATTGATGCCCATCTTGCGCATCTCTTCCATAGTGATTTCGTCAGCCAGCTTCTTATCGAAGAAGCTGATTCCGGCCACTTTGCGCGTAGGTTCGTTGCCCATGAAGAAATTGCGGCTGACACTCATCAGCGGGATCATGGCCAAATGCTGATGCACTGTTGCGATCCCCGCTGAAATAGCATCGCGCGGGTCTTCAAAATGCATCGGCTTGTCTTCGAAGAAAATCTCGCCCGAAGTTGGTTTGTGAACGCCCGACATCGTCTTAATGAAGGTCGATTTGCCTGCACCATTGTCGCCGAGAAGACAGTGGCATTCCCCCGGTTTAAGATCAAAGCTGACGCCTGCCAGCGCAATCACCGAGCCGAAGTGTTTCTGGATGTCGACCATACGAATGATCGGCTTGCTATCCTGCACGTCCCCATGGTGGAACTTGGTATCGTCAGTCATCTCAGTGTTCTCCTGTGATGATGCGGCGGATATAGGTGTTCAGGATTACGGCACCCAACAGGATGATCCCCAAGAAGACCCTAAACAATGAGCTTTCAACGCCAGCAAAGAACAGCCCCTGCTGTACCACGCCAAAAATCAAAGCGCCTAAAGCAGCCCCCAGAACCGAGCCATATCCGCCGGTCAGCAGCGCGCCGCCAATTACAACCGCAATAATCGCTTCAAACTCCTTGAGCAAACCGCGGTCTGCACCAGCCGAGCCGAACTCCATAACCTGACAGGTGGCGAAGACCGTGGCGCAGAAGGCGGTGAACATGAACATCAGTATTTTGACTTTGTTCACTGGCACGCCTGAATTCCGCGCTGCCTCGGCGTCGCCACCCGCTGCGAAAATCCAGTTGCCAAACTTGGTTTTAGTAAGCAGCACGTGACCAAAAATAATGATACCAATGGCCCAGACAATCAGCATGGGAATACCGTCAACAACAGGCTGGCCCGCGCGCGTTCCACGCTCGAACGTTTCGATCAAACCGTTTTCGCCAAGCCAAGTGAAGAACCCTTGTCCGACTTTGCCACCGAAGATCGACGCCAGCCAGTCACCCTCCGCGACGTCTTTGATGCCGCCAATGATCGTCTTCCGCTCAATGGTTTGCGGCAGATAAATGGTGAAGCCGCGCAGGATAAACAGAAAGGCCAAAGTCACGATAAAGCTGGGCAGGCCAGTTCGCACCACGATAAAACCGTTCAAGGCCCCAATCGACACACAGAGCGCAAACGTCACAATGATAGCCATCCACACGGGCCAACTGAGTGTGACTGAGAAGATCGCGATCATCATCCCGGCAAAGCCGATCATCGAACCGACCGATAAGTCAAATTCGCCTGCGATCATGAGCAGGCACGCCCCTACGGCAATGATCATGAACTGCGCCGAAACGATTGACCAGTTCAGCACACCCTGACTGGTAAACATGCCACTATCGAAGGCAAACAACAGAAAAAACGTGAATACGGCGACGGTGCCGACAATTCCACCCAGCTCAGGGCGGATCAGAGCACGGCGCAGCGGCGAGATCTCTTTGATCCGTTCATCTTCAACTGCCGTGGATTGAGCTGACTCAGACATTGTGGTCCTCCCCTCGCGGGTGATCCAGAAAAAATGGAAGTAGGTCTGAGCGGGCGCCTTAGCACGCCCGCTCAGCTAGGAAGATCAGCGGTATTCACCTGCGAATTCTTCGATTTTCTCCAGGCCGTCCGCGGTCACGAAACCGGGGCCAGAGTTGATGTTGTTGCCAGGCAGAACGCCGTAACGGTGGTAGTTAGTCAGAACAACAACCGGCAGGTAGGCCTGCAGGAACGGCTGCTGGTCGATTCCCCACTGAATGGTACCGTCCTTGATGGCTTTGACAATCTCGCCACCCAGATCGAACGTACCGAAATAAATGTCACCGGCCATGCCGTTCTCTTGAAGCGCCAAGATGGTTGGATCGGCAGAGGTCGGGCCAAGCGTCAAAACAGCGTCCGTCTCTGGGTTAGCCGACAGGTAGGCCAGAACGCGGTTTTTAATCTCCGCCGGATCCTGTCCCGCGTCGATCATCTGTTCACCAAGTTCAATACCCAGACCGTCCGCGAAGCCCTGGCAACGCTCTTGGCTGGATGGCTGGACTATGTAGTGGTTCACACAAAGGAAAGAGCCAATGCCGTCACCTTTCGCACGAAGACCAGCCGCGTAACCAGCGTCATATTCGGGTTGCCCGACATACATCAGGGCACCAACTTCGCGTGCCTTATCGGGTGTCCCAGTGTTCATAATGATCACGTCGATCCCGGAATCTACAGCCGCTTTGATTGGGCCTTCGAGAATATCCGGGTCAGCCAACGTGGTGATGATACCGTTGGGACCAGAGGCCGCAGCCTGATCGATGATGCGCGCCATATCCGCAAGGTCACCAGTAGGCGGGTTGCGATATTCCACCTCGACACCCATCTGCTCACCAGCCAGAGCGATACCGTTCTTGATCGTGTTCCACCAGCTGTCACTGTCTGGGGCATGGCTGACCAGGATGTACTTTTCGCCTTCAGCCGCGGCACCGCTTGCGGCCGCCACCGCGACAGCACTGGCCATCAGTACTCGTTTCACAAACTTGTTCATTTGGTTTCCTCCCATAAAACCGTCTGTTTTCGTCCTAGGCTATCAGCTCCATTTATTCGGTTGGGCCGAATCTGTATTGCCCGGGTCTGTATCCGAGCTGTTTTCAGTTTGAAGAAATTCAATCATTTTGCAACCGGTTTCAAAACTTCAGCCAGATGAACCGGCCTACCAGACTGCGCCGACAGCGTTGCCGCCTCGGCCATGGCGAGGGCTGCAACCCCATCTTCCAGCGAGACCGGAACCTGCGCGCCCGAGGCCGCTGTCACCACAAAAGCGGCCCACTCGGCCTGATAGGCCGGCATGTAGCGTTCCAAAAAGAAATAGGTAGGTTTGGCGCCGACAACGCCAGCAGAGGTCGATTTGACAACCGTGTTTTCCAGCATGTTCTGCGCTTGCAGAAGACCTTCGGAACCCAGCAACTCGACCCGCTGATCATAGCCATAGACCGCACGGCGTGAATTCTTGATGGCCGCGATACGACCATCCGCGTAAGTCATTGTGACAACGGCGGTATCCACGTCTCCGGCTGCGCCGATTTCTGGGTCGACGATCGACGACCCGACAGCGGAAATCGTTGTCGGGACCTCTCCCATCAGAAAATTCGCCATGTCGAAATCGTGGATCATCATGTCCCGGAACAGGCCACCTGAAACCTTGACATAGCTCAACGGCGGCGGAGCTGGGTCAAACGAGGTGATGGACAGCAATTCGGCCTTGCCGATGTCGCCTGTATCCACAGCTGCTTTCAATGCCGAAAAGCTGGGATCAAACCGACGGTTGAAACCAATCATCACGGGCTGACCATGGGCCGCAACCGACTGCTGGCAAGAAATGGCGCGCTGAAGGTCCAGATCGACGGGTTTTTCGCACAAAACAGCTTTACCCGCCGCTGTTGCGGCTTCGATCAGGTCTGAATGCGTGTCTGTCGGCGTCGCGATCAGCACAGCGTCAATTTCTGGGTCCGCTATGATCTGGTCCGAGGTTCGAACCTCAGCGCCGTGGTCACTGGCCAGATCCTCTGCCGCCTGAGCCATGGCATCCGAGACCGCGCATAGCACACTGCCCGGATGGGCTGATATCGCCCGCGCATGCACCCGCCCGATCCGTCCGGCGCCCAGCAATCCAACCTTCAACATCCAAACCCTCGAATCCTGTTCTGTGGCGTAACAATGGATTTTTTTGCAACCGGTTGCAATAGTTTTATCATCGGTCCTCCGATCAAGGTCTGCGGGCGATGCAGTCGTCACCTCAACAACAATTGAATACGCGAAGCCTAAATAAGCCTGACGCTCAAGATGACGTGAATTGGTCGGGGTCGAGAACCACCCTAGGGTGCGCCGCAAATGGTCTGTTCAGGCCGCTCAAAGCAACAGCAATCATGACGGGTACTAGATGGTTCTGCGTAGTTTCTTTTCGGTCGACAGCGAAAACATGATGGTAACGTCTAGCCCCAGCGCGGGGATTGTAGGCACGCCAATCCGCAACAACTCAGACACGCCGAACGGTACTGTTTTCCAATATACGGCGGGCGGCGGAACCACGGTCACTGTAGATGACACCTCGGGCAATCCAGATGTGTTCGAAGATGATCAGGCCTTTGGTCACACAGTCACCGATGGCGGTGGCATCGTGGCCAATGGTACTCCTGTGGAATCCGAATCCTTCATCGACATTCGGCAACTTGACGAAAACGGTCTAGAAACCGGACCTGTCATCCGGCTGTATGTCTTTTCGCAAAACGGCGTGACCTCAGATGTCTGGGGTTTCGCGGCCTCGGAACGGCTGATAGATGGGGCGTCCTACGTCAAGGTTGCGGGATCGAATACGGGGTCTTCGCTGTATTCGGACTATGTGGCTTGCTTTGCTGAGGACACATTGATCGAAACAGCCGACGGTTCGGTTCCCGTGCAGCAGATCCACGTCGGTCAAAAGGTCTGGACACGGGACAACGGCCTGCAGCCAGTTCTGTGGATCGGGAGCACATCCGTTCCGGCAACCGGGCGCTTTGCCCCTGTGGTCTTTGCCCCCAACACGCTGGGGAACCCGAGACAACTAGTCGTCTCGCAGCAGCACCGGATGATGATCGACACCAGCGTAGCCGAGCTTCTGTTTGGCGCGCCCCGCGCATTGGTGGCAGCCAAGTTCCTATGCGGCATGAACGGAGTATCGATTCGCGAAGGCGGGCATGTCAGCTATTGGCATATTATGTTCGATCAGCATCAGATCATCAGATCTGAAGGCGTCCTTAGCGAGAGTTTTTTCGTGACCCCGACTTCGATCGGAGCGCTGGATCGCCCGCAGCGCGCTGAAATAATGTCACTTTTCCCCGAGCTGCGGGTAAATTCCGACGCTTATGGGCCGACGGCTGCACCCATTCTGAAACCACATGAAGCGGCTGTTCTCAGGCCCCATCTATCCCGTTTGAACACCACAGGAGCCCGCGTAGCGGCACAGTAACTACGGGAATCCCCCAATTTCGCGCGCTGTGCGCATTTGTTAATCATTGGTTACTGATTTTCCTACCACTCAGTAACCCTCTAAAGAAGGGCTGGCGCGACCCCCTCAGCCAGCCCTTCTGAACCTTCCCCGCCAAAGCGAAGAACGGATCGGACAAGCCGCGTGTTTTTCTTGGGTGAAATGGCGATCCCTGAAGGACTCGAACCCTCAACCTGCTGATTAGAAGTCAGCTGCTCTATCCAGTTGAGCTAAGGGACCGCTGCGCCCTTCTTGCTGGTTTTAAGAGCGGGGTTCAAGGGCCAAGCGCATGAAGGCGCTGTTTGGATCGTCTTCATACCCATAGATCGGGCCGCAATAGGAATAACCCAGCGCCTCATAGAGCTTACGGGCAGCTGCATAATCTGGCAGATGCGCCGCACCCGTTTCGAGCACAAGTGCCTTTGTCCCCTCATTGGCTGCCAGATCGGCAAGGTATGCCATCATCACCCGCGCCAGACCGCGCCCACGTGCTGTTTCGACAACGTGCACCGATTTCACTTCGGCCGTACCATCGGGCAGGGTCTTCAACGCGCCGCAGCCCAAGGCGCGACCCTCTTCGAAAAGACCCCAGAAGCGGATGCCGTCACCCGACAAGGCCTCGGGCCCCATGGTATGATTGCTTTCCGCCGGACCGGCTTGTTCGCTATGGGCAAAATGCGCCTCAATCACGGGACGCAAGGCATCCGACATGGGGTCGGCCAGTCGAATTTCGATCATTTAGTGCGTCCAGGGGCTGCGACGGTCCGTTGCGAAATTCTCGCCATACCCACGCGGACGCAGGTTGGGCTTGCGCTTGTGCGGCTCGCTGACCTGTACGTCGATACCATTGTCCTTGGCGTAATCCAGCGCCTCTTCCTTGGTATCGAATTTCAGGCGCACCTGGGTCTGAGTGTCATCGGATGAGGTCCAGCCCATCAGCGGATCAACTTCACGCGAAGACGCAGGCGCATATTCCAAAACCCACTTGCGGGTCTTGGCCATGCCCGAGGTCATCGCATTCCGCGAAGGCTGGTAAATCCGTGCGCGCATCTCGCCTCTCCGTACTCACTTTGCTGGCTTTGTTTATGCGTCACACCATCCATTCGGACAAGTCCACAATTGTCGCAATTGCGTGCAATGGAAATGCCCCCTTGAACCGGAACAAAAACAGATCAAAATCAGGCGCGAAAGGAATCCCCCCTCTATGGCCTATGCTCATTCCGACAAGACCCAGCTGACCTCAGAAGACGTCCGCGCCCGCCTCAAGCTTGAGGGCGGCAAGGCGTTCGTGATGCACACCGATTTTGCACCTGCCGGGGACCAGCCCACAGCCATAAAAGAGTTGGCGGGCGGCGTTCTGGACGGCGAGCGCGATCAAGTTCTGCTTGGCGCGACCGGAACGGGCAAGACCTTCACCATGGCCAAGGTGATCGAGGAAACCCAGCGCCCTGCCATAATCCTTGCGCCTAACAAGACGCTGGCCGCACAGCTATACGGCGAGTTCAAAGGCTTCTTCCCCGAAAACTCGGTCGAATATTTCGTATCCTACTACGACTACTACCAGCCCGAGGCCTACGTGCCGCGCTCGGACACCTATATCGAGAAAGAATCGCAGATCAACGAACAGATCGACCGGATGCGCCACTCAGCCACCCGCGCGCTTTTGGAACGTGACGACGTGATCATCGTCGCCTCGGTCTCGTGCATCTACGGTATCGGTTCGGTCGAGACCTATGGGGCGATGACGCAGGACCTGAAGGTGGGTCATGAGTATGACCAGAGGCAGGTGATGGCTGATCTGGTCGCCCAGCAATACCGCCGCAACGATCAGGCGTTTCAGCGCGGGTCCTTCCGGGTGCGGGGTGACTCGCTGGAGATCTGGCCCGCCCACCTCGAGGACCGCGCTTGGAAGCTGTCCTTCTTTGGCGAAGAACTGGAACAGATCACCGAATTCGACCCGCTAACCGGCGAACGCGCCGCCACAATGGAGCAGGTGCGCGTCTATGCAAACTCGCACTACGTGACGCCGAAACCGACGATGCAGCAGGCGATCATCAGCATCAAAAAGGAACTCCGCATCCGGCTCGACCAATTGGTGGGCGAAGGCAAACTGCTGGAAGCGCAACGTCTGGAGCAGCGTACCAATTTCGATCTGGAAATGCTCGAGGCTACTGGTGTCTGCAACGGGATCGAGAACTACTCGCGCTACCTCACGGGTCGCGCGCCGGGTGAACCGCCCCCGACCCTGTTCGAATTCATCCCCGACAACGCCATCGTCTTCGCCGACGAATCCCACGTCAGCGTGCCGCAGATCGGCGGCATGTACCGCGGCGACTATCGGCGCAAATTCACGCTGGCCGAACACGGGTTCCGCCTGCCGTCCTGCATGGACAACCGCCCCCTGAAGTTCGAGGAATGGGACGCCATGCGCCCGCAATCCGTCTTCGTCTCGGCCACCCCGGCGAAGTGGGAGATTGAACAGACCGGCGGCGTTTTCACAGAACAGGTGATCCGCCCCACGGGTCTGCTGGACCCCGAGGTCGAAATCCGCCCCGTCAGCATGCAGGTGGACGATCTGCTGGACGAGGTGCGCAAGGTCTCTGCCAACGGCTTCCGCACGCTGGTGACAACGCTCACCAAACGCATGGCCGAGGACCTGACTGAATACCTGCACGAACAGGGCATCAAAGTCCGCTACATGCACTCGGATATCGACACGCTGGAACGGATCGAAATCCTGCGTGACCTGCGGTTGGGGGCGTTCGACGTGCTGGTCGGCATCAACCTTCTGCGCGAAGGCCTCGATATTCCCGAATGTGGGCTGGTCGCCATTCTTGACGCGGACAAAGAGGGCTTCCTGCGATCCGAGACCTCTCTGGTCCAGACCATCGGCCGCGCTGCGCGGAACGCCGAGGGCCGGGTGATCATGTATGCCGACAAGATCACCGGCTCGATGGAGCGCGCGCTGAACGAGACCAACCGCCGCCGCGCCAAGCAGATCGCCTATAACGAGGAACACGGCATCACGCCCGAGACGGTGAAGAAAAACGTCGAGGACGTTTTGGCCGGTCTCTACGAAGGCGATGTCGACATGAACCGCGTCACCGCCACCATCGACAAACCGATGCACGGCGCCAACCTCGAGGCCCATCTGGACGGGTTACGCGAGAAGATGCGCAAAGCCGCCGAGAACCTGGAATTCGAAGAGGCTGCCAACATCCGCGATGAGATCAAACGTCTGGAAGCGGTCGATCTGGCCGTCGCCGATGACCCTATGGCGCGCCAATGGGCGGTCGAGAAGGCCTCGGAAGACGCGGTGAAATCGCGCGGACGATCAACGGCTGGTAGGCCGGGGCAACGGGGTGGGAATGTGAAGCGGAGGAAGCGGTGAATTCGCTACCAAGCACATTGCTTGGCTTCGTCTTTGCTGGTCGCCCAATCAACACAGTCTTTCAGTTCAGATAACTCGTTTGTAGTATCCTTAGCGTCGCGTAACAGGTCGTTATAGTCATCTACCAATTCGTTATATTTGAACTGAAGACTCTCGTATTCTTCCACGCATTCGGACACATTTGATTTGCACGTGAAGCCTTCGAAATCGCATTGGTAGCTGTCAAAACAAACAGCATTAGTGCTCACGCATTTGCCCGCACTTGAGCATACTTTGTCCCCATAATCGAGACAAGCAGGTTGGGCTCCGTACTGGCATGAGAAAGATTGCGCAATCATTTTAGTGGCAAATACCGTTGCAGAGAAGCAGACAGAAATAGCCAAATACATATTTACTAGTTTCATTTTCCCATTCATTTTATTTGTTCGCGTCGCACGAAATCCTTCTGCGATGAGCCAAAACAACTGCATTGCCCCATTCACTTCAATCGCGCGCGCGCTTCTATTTCTTCGGATTTTTCGATGGTTTGGGAGCCGGTTTTGGATTAGGTCTTGGCGCGGGCTTTGTCCCATCATTACGTTGCGATGAAGCATTTCCGAGACGACCACGTGTCGGTGGAGGCGCAGGTCTCTTTGCCATTTACTACCTTTAGGAGAAGTTTTGACGTCTAATAATCGTCTTGATATCGCAGTAGAAGCCCTTCGGCAAACGGAACTGAGGCTAGAAGACTACAATCAGTTGGCATCTAGTGCGGACCAAAGAGCAATGGCGCTTGCTGGAACGATGACGGCAGTTGCCGCTTTGCTTGGTGCTTTGGGGGCAAACACCCCTGCTCCACTGCTGACTTATTTTTGCTGCTCGGTTTTCGTCTTGTCTGGCATTTTGGCTGCGGCATCATGCCTTCCCCGAAGCTTCCATGTGAGAGGGCACTATTGGCGAGATTGGAAAGGCCATCTCGATGAAGACGATGATTTTTTTGAAGTTATTGCTTCTCAAGCTGCAGAAAACGATGACAGGTTAGATCAGAACGACAAAGCTTTGGAAAAAGCTGCGAGACTAACGAAATTCTCATTCGTTTTGTCGCTTTGGACGTTTTGCTTTTTTGTTTCCGCTCAATTAGGAGCATTGTTCATTCAATGAACTATGTGCTTGCAGTGCTTTGGTTTTCATTCTTGGTACCCCACACTCCACCCTTGCACCCCGCCCCACCCTCCTCCACGTTTGAAATCACAAATTGTGATTCCAAACGGTTGCCATGACGAACACCCTGCCCAGCACGCATGAGGTCCAAAGCGCCATTCACCGGGTGCGCGGCGCCCGTGTGGTGCTGGCCGAGGATCTGGCGCAGTTTTACGGAAAATCCGTCAGCGCCTTCAATCAGGCCGTCTCTCGCAACAAGGACCTGTTCGAGGGCTACCGCTTTCAGCTGACCGATGCCGAGGTCGCCGAGTTGCAATCACAGAATGTGATCTCAAAACCCAAAGGCCGCGGCGGGCGGCGGGTCAATCCTTGGGTCTATACGGATTACGGCGTGGCCATCGCCTCGGCCCTATTCAAGGACCCGCGCGCGATCAGGATCACCCGGATGATCACCGAGGCCTTTGTCGACGGTGCGAATGCGCTGGCCGAGGCCCCGCGTAGCGTACCGGAAATCCTGCCGCCCGAGGACGCCACTGCCCCATTGCTGCCCAATGGAGAACAGCTGCGCGATCTGGCCGAAAACATCCTCGATTCCGGTAAGCAGAGCCTTGTTGACTATATCGCCAGCCCTAGCACCAATCGCAAACAGGCCGTGGCGGCGATCATGAAGACGCTGGCCGAAACCGCCAGCGAAGATGTTCGCACCCAGCAGGAACGCCTGCGCCTGAGCATTGCCCAGCGCCTGGCCACCGGTGACTATGCTGACGATGATGACCGAAAGCGGCTGCTGGACTTGTTGAATGCAATGAAGGGCTAGCCCGTTACACACTTGTCAAAGGGCAATCTGCGGCTAGGTTCCTCGCTATGCGCTTTGTCCTGCTCTCACTGCTGCTCGGCAGCCCCGCCTATGCGTGGAACGCCACGATTGGCGACATCTGCACGTTGACACACGAAACCGAAGCAGAGGAGATCCGGCTCACCTACGATCCGGCGCAGCCGCTCTATACCCTCGAAATCACGCGCCGCATCGAAGGCTGGACGCAAACGCCGTGGTTCGCCATGCGATTTGAAGGGCCAAACCCGATTGAGATCGGAACGCCACGACACACGCTGTCGGACGATGCGATGTCGTTGTTCGTTTCAGACACCGGTTTTGGCAACGTCTTGGATGGCCTTGAGTTCAACCAAACAGCCTATGCCTTCACGCAAGACCACCTGAGTGAATTCTCACTGGCAGGTGCCGCGCCAGAGGTGCGCAAGTTTCGCACCTGTGCAGCGTCGCTGCTCTCGTAGCATCGCCTGAAGTGGCGCGGATCGGCCGGTGGTCAAACGTGCGTTCAGCCTTTGTCCCAATGGGCAATCACGTCAAAGCCTGCCGGGGTTGGCGGCGCTTCCATGAATTCAGCGAAATGCCCCCAAAGCTCGGCCACTTTTGGAGCGTTTGCGTTCGAGATATCCTCACTTTCGACCACCGAGATCACGTATCCGGTCCCATCCTCGTTCATGACGTTGGTAAAACAGTGCATGCCGGGCATGCCCATGATTTCAGATTTCAATTCGTTCATCTTCGCCGTGGCCGCCTCGCGCGTGCCGGGCTTCATTTTAAATTGAGTTACGCGTGCAAACATATTTGTCCTCCCAAACTGGGCGAAATTGCCCGATGGAGGCACCAAACTGGTACCAACGCGGAGCATCATAGCATGAACTGGCAGATTCCCGCAGCGTCACAGGCCAAGCGGTCGCGGAGGTAACGACCCTCAACCCACGGGTTTCAAGGCTTGATGAACTTGGCGTTGCCCAAGGACCTTTGGCTGGCGCTGGTTTCGCGGGGCGTGGTCGTGCTCGGCGAGGGAGCCGTTTGACGTTGCGCCACATCCGGTCCACAGGCCACTCCATCACCGTCGGGGTCGTTGCGTGGATGATAGCCCGCATAGCCTTCGTAAAACGTCCCAAACCCAATCGCCCGAGAGGCATCGCACCCAGCCAGCGCGATCAGATGGACCATGGCCTCATCCCGGCCATAGTCTGAAAGGCGCACGAACATGTTGAAGGAGATCAACGCGACGGTCAGCGGCAGGCACAGAACCATAAGCAGAATACGCAGGGGAGAGAGCGCGCGTCGCCGGGCAGCTTCGGCCCGGCGCTGACGTTTGGTCGGCAAGGGTTCGTCCAGTTTGGATTTGCGAAACATCATGCCATCGCGATACAGGGGATTTGTGGCGAAGCCGAGGCAGAACACGGCTTACCCACAAAGATCAGCGCGGATAGGATCACCCTCACACTCATCAATGCGAGGCACAATGCCAACCAAAGACCCCTACCAACAGCTGGACGACACCGCCCGGGGCCTGATCCGCGAATTGATGGATGAGGCGACCCATGCCGCGCTCGCCGTTCTGAGCCCGGTCACCGCTTTGCCATCAGTATCGCGGATTGCGCTGGCGACAGATGCCAAGGGGCAGCCGATCTCGCTGATATCAGGCCTATCGGATCATAGCCGGGCGCTACAGAGCAACCCGGCCTGCGCCCTTCTGATCGGGGATCCAGACCCTAAGGGGGATCCGCTGACGCATCCTCGGCTGACCTTGCACGCGACGGCTCGTTTGGTTGCAAGGGGAACGGCGGATCATGACAACCTCCGCCAGAGGTATCTGTCACTGCGCCCCAAGGCTAAACTCTATGCAGATTTCGCCGATTTCAGCTTTGTCCGCTTTGAGATTGAAGATGGGCTGCTGAACGGCGGGTTTGGCAAGGCTTACCGCGTCGAAGCTACAGACATCTGACACCGGGGCACCGGACCTGCGTTAATTGAAGGTCTCAGCCACGTCATACATGACCGGCTCGAAACTCTTGCAAAGCTCGTTGATCTTGCGGTTGCGGTCGCGCATTTCCGGTGTGCGCAGCATAGCCAGAAAATCCTCGCGCCGTTCCCATTGCGAATAATTGGCAATCCGGGTCTGGGCGTCGTTGACATGCAAGCCGGCCGATACAAAACCGGGCTGTTTTGAGATGAATTCGGAGTAAGCATCTGTCAGCGCCTCAAGCAGGTCCTGACAGGTGCCGGGTGTCATCTCAAATGTCGTGATAACGGTCTGAACGCTGGCGGTTTTGGCTATGGTCGGCATCTGGGTCCTCCTTTGGCTTACCCTCAGCCTAGCACAGGATTCCCAAACGTCTTGTCTTTCCTGCCGCCCAAAGCGAAGTCGCCCCGTTAAAGGGGCGACTTGCTGGTATCTCTACTCTTCCAGACGCATCTGCACCGAGACATCGCCGCTCAGGCTTTCGGCCCAGCGCAGTTGGACGGCATCGCCGTTGCTGCCCTGTTCCACATCGGCATAGGGAAAGGAATGGCGCACCGACCCAAGCGCCGTTCTGAGCGGCCCCAGAACCGCTACCGCATCGCAATTGCGAGCCTTGGAGCCAAACGGCAACCGACCGTCCGAGTCGATGGTCCAGACCTGCGAGGCCGAGTTCTGGCTGTGTCGCACCCGCAGCGGGTTTTCCACCTTGGCGTCAATCCCGTGATAGGTGTTGTTGCTGAACGTGACATTGATGTGCTGATCCGCATCCAAATCCGCAAAGGACGTATCCACCCGGTCGGCGCGCTCTAGGTCTGTCCCACTAGAACGGAACTTGTTGCCGGTCACCGCCAGCCCATTCAGAAAATGCCCCGGGCCGTGCGGGCGGATCACGATATAGCTGAACCAGGGCGGGGCCTCGCTGGAAAAGAAGATATTGTCAGTGATGCTCATGGCGCTGAAGGAATAGCCCGAGACATAGGCGGGCGTCGTGTCACGCTCATTCGTCCATTGCACGAAGCAATTGTCCACGTAATTCTCGGCGATGGTCGAGCTGTTATAGGTGCCGATCATGATCAGCCCTGCGGTCCGCACCCCTTGCGGAATACTGTCGCCCTGGAAAAAGTGGTTGCCAAGGATCATGTTGTTGTCGCCGCCGATAACCGCAAAGTGCTTGAAACGCACCGCCCGGTTGTGGCGGATCTTCACGTCATTCGAGGTGGTGTTCAGAGCGATCGACTTGCGATCGGGCACAATGAACGACTCTTCCGAGGACAGGAACTGGCAATTGTCGATCAGCATCCCCTTGCAGCCCGAGCCGATCGAGGTGATGCCGCGATCCAGCGGACGGCTGATGAAACAATCCGACAGGGAAAACGTGCTGCCCGCCGGTGCCAGGCGAATGGCGCTGCAGCGGCCGTTGCACTGGAACTCGATCTGCTCCATCCCGAATTTACGCAGCACTCCGAAATTACCGAAATCCAGCAGGTATTTGAAGGATACAAAAGTGAAGGTCTGGGTCCCTGCCGCATCATACATCGGTGCGTTCAGCGTCAGCTCTCCGGCGCTTTCATCCTTGCCGCGCACGTAGATCTCGCGCCCGACGCCGCTGCCCTGAACCAGCGAGCCGATGGGGATATTCGCCACGTTGGCCACATTGGTCAGACGGGTCGAATCCGCCGGATCATAGGTCGCGACCGAGGTGAAGGTCTCGGTATCCCAGGCCGAGCTGCTTTTGACATCGAACTGACCGTTTCGGATGACACGACGGGTCGAAAACCCCGGCTTGTTGGGAACGGCGGCAAACATGTCGATTGGGGCCGTCACCTCGATCTTGCGACCGCCCAGATCCAGCGATTCATGGTCCGAGTTGTTCAGCAGCGCCTGAAACGCCTTTTTGAAGGCCAGTTCTTCATTCCCGAACGCGGCAATATAGGCGGGCAGGTCATAGTTTTTCAGCAGCAAAAGCATCTTGTCGTCAGGCATCGTAACTGTGCCCTCAAACTCGACCTCCGAGGACAGGGTGGTGTTCTCGGCCAGACGATAGGTGCCTTGGGGCACAAAAATGCGTCGGCCTCCGGCGGCCTGATCCGCCGCCTCGAACGCGGCCGAGTCGTCAGCAATGCCGTCGCCAACCGCGCTGTAGTCGCGCACGTCCACACGGCTGATGATCTCACGCAGGAACACGCCGGTGACATCGGTGATCTCCAGATCATCGACGCGGATGACGGCCCCGTTGGCGCCCTCAATATCAATACCGAAATGACCGTAGAGCGCACTTACACCCCAAGCCATGTCCACACCCGGACGTCGCCCGGTACCCACAATCGCGGTGATCTCGGTCACCGCGCCGTAACTTGTCAGCTGGGTGGCTGGTCCTTGCTCGATAACCCCCGTCAGATGGGTGTCGCCTGCTGCACCGGCCCAGGCGGCGATCCGCACCTCGGGCAGAGGGCCACTGATCGCCTTAACCCGCGCCTTGATCTGCAAATAGCACCCCGGCAGGATCGGGGTCTGGCCCATGTAGCGCAGTTGTTGCGGGCTGTTGATCTTCAGGATCTCAAGACAGCCGCCAAAATCCGCATCCGACGGCACAAATGCCCCGGTGCCCGAGCCATCATAGGTCGGTGAGCCCGGCGTACCATCGCCCGCAGACCACACGCCCAGACCGTTTTCGAAAGCAGGCGGCATGAACACAATGCCGTCGGTGATTGCCTTGTTCATAGAAATCCCTTTCCTCGTCGCGCAGCCCAATGGCTGCACGTTCAAACGCCGTGTTCAGGTCCATCCCGAACGCGACGGTCTGAGTATCCAAAAGGGATTAACCGCCACTCATGCGACCGTGACGGTGGTGTTGCATCAGGCTGCGGGGTCGGCGCGACCCAATAACTGCACGCCGTTGATCTTCCAGCCATTTTCCTGCTGGATCATCTGATAGTCGAGAATGTGAACCGCGCCATCGCCATCGGTGATCATGACCTTCTGCCACAACGCGCCTGCGACCTCGCGCAGTTCCAGAAACCGCACATCAGAAGGACGCCAGACCATGGGATAGCCATTGCGCACCATCGCTCCGAAATTGTCCGGGTTTCCGAAGAGACGCTGGATATTGGGGCTGGCAAAGGTAAAGGCCGTGGCGAAATCATCCGCCTTGAAGGCCTGAATCTGGGCCGCAATATTGGCCTCGATCTCAGCGCTCTGGGCAAACGCACCCGAGGCCAAACCGGCGCTCAGGGACAGGGCAAGCAGTAAACGACGCATGGGGCTACCTCCTGACGGGAACGGTAGCCCCATGTGGGTTCAGGTCAAATCAGACCAGCTCTCCGGCCAAGGCCTTGTCGATCAGCGCGATCGTTTCCGGCACGCCATAGAGGGCAATGAAGCCGCCAAAACGCGGGCCTTGCGAGGCCCCCAACAGCACCTCGTAGAGGGCGGTGAACCAGCCACGCATCGGGTCAAACCGCTCGCGCCCGATGGAATAGACCACCGATTGCAGAGCCTCATCCTCGGCCGGGCCGTCATAGGCCTCGAGCGCGGCCTTGAGCGCCTCCAGCGCTTCGCGCTCTTGATCCGTCGGGGCGCGGTGCTTGCGCGTTGGTTTGACGAAATCGTTGAAGTAGCGCACGGCAAAACCGGCCGCCTGATCCAGATCGGGGTGGCTCTCGGCGGTCGCCTCAGGCGCGTAACGGCGGATAAAGCCCCAAAGCGCCTCTTTGTCTTCTGCCCCGGAAACCGACGCGAGGTTCAGCAACATGGCAAACGGTACGATCAAGGTCGATTCCGGGACATCACCGCCATGGATATGCCAGACCGGGTTGTTCAGCTGCGCCTTCAGCTCCTGCCCCGGATAGGCCCGCAGCTGCTGGTGGTATTCATCATAGGCTTTGGGAATGACGTCGAAATGCATCCGCTTGGCAGTCTTGGGCTTTTGATACATGAAATACGACAGGCTTTCTGTCGGCGCATAGGTCAACCATTCGTCAATCGACACGCCATTGCCCGACGATTTCGAGATCTTCTGGCCGTTTTCATCAAGAAACAGCTCATACGAGAAATGCTCGGGCGCACGACCGCCCAAAGCACGGCAGATCGCGTCATAGATCTTTTCGTTAGTCGCGTGTTCCTTGCCGTACATCTCGAAATCGACGCCCAGCGCAGCCCAGCGCGCGCCAAAGTCCGGCTTCCACTGCAGCTTGACGTTGCCGCCAGTGACGGGAACGGTCCATTCCTTGCCCGTCTCATCATCAAAGGTCACGGTGTAGTTCTCGGCACAGACCTTTTTCATCGGCACATACATCACCCGCCCGCTTTCGGGATGCAGAGGCAGGAAGATCGAATAAGTTTGCTGCCGTTCTTCGCGGAGACTTTTCAGCATGATCGCCATAATCTCATCGTAGCGTTCGACAGCACGCTTTAGGATCTCGTCAAATTGTCCGGACTCGTAGAATTCCTTCGCCGAATAGAACTCATACTCGAACCCAAAGGTGTCGAGGAACCGGCGTAGCATAGCGTTGTTGTGAGCCCCAAAGCTTTCGTATTCACCGAATGGATCGGGCACCGATGTCAACGGACGCTGCAGGTGCTGCTCCAGAATCTCCGGGTTCGGCACGTTGCTTGGCACTTTGCGCATGCCGTCCAGATCGTCCGAGAAACAGATCAGCTTGGTGGGGATATCCGACAGGGCCTCGAATGCGCGCTTGACCATCGTGGTCCGCGCGACCTCCCCAAAGGTACCGATATGTGGCAGGCCCGAGGGGCCATAGCCGGTCTCGAACAGCACAAACCCCTTCTCCGGAGCGTTCTTCTGATAGCGTTTGAGCAACCGGCGCGCCTCTTCGAAAGGCCAGGCCTTGGACGACATTGCGGTTTCACGCAGTTCAGACATCAGATTTGCTCCATCGGGAAAAACGGCGCCGATCGCACTTTGCAACCGACCGGCCCCTCCTATTGTGCCGTTGCAGCATGAGTCAATAAAAGCGAGGGGTTTTTCCGAGGAACAAGGCCGATTTAACCGGTCAACTGGTCCAGTTTCGCCGCCCAGATAAAGTCATTCTCGCTGAGCCCGCCGATTTCGTGGGTTGTCAGCCTGACATCCACATAGCCCCAGCCGAACGAGATATCAGGGTGGTGGCCCTGCTGATCCGCCAGCCATGCACAAAGATTGGCCAGGTAGGTCGCCTTAGCAAAACCCTTGAACGCGAAGTGGCGGCTTAGCTCGGTCGACCCGGCATTCAGTGTCCATTCCGATGACAGCTCACCCATATGAGCGTTTGCCTCATCTGCCGTCAGGGCTGGAATGCCGCCGGAACAAGGTATGCACGTACGGTCTGACAAGTTGCAGGTTTGTCCTGTTGTGGTCATTTTCGATCACTCCGCTGCTGTTGCTTTGGGTGGGAATTTGTTCGGCAATAGACCGAGCGACTGCGCCTGCCTTACATCTGCCAACAGGTCCCTGTCGGCCGCGGCGAACAGCGCCTCGGGGTCTTGCAGAACAAAGTAGCCCATCTGGTGCATGTCGATCCGGTATGGGGTGCGCAGGATCGTCAGCACGTCAAACGGGTCCCGGTCCGGAATGTCGCTTTCGACCGCATAAACAAGTTCGGTGGGCGAGGACGCCAGCCCCGAACCCAGCGCTTTGATTGCACCATCCTGCCACCGTAACCCGAACTCGACCGAAAACCAATAAAGCCGGATCAGCCAGGCATAGTCCTTTGGCCCAGCCTGCACCCCGGCCTTGCCGATGGCCTGACTGAACGCCGCAAATCTGGGATCGCTGAGCAAGGGCGTATGCCCAAAGATCTCGTGAAAGATGTCCGGCTCTTCAATATAGTCGAAATCCTCGCGTGAGCGGATGAAGGACGCTGCCGGAAACACCCTGTCGGCCAGCATCCCGAAGAAGGTTTCGAACCCAATCAGCGCTGGCACGGGCTGAACCCGCCATCCGGTCAGGTCCAACAAACGTTCCGAGATATCCTTGCAAGAGGGCACACGGGTCTTCGGCAACTCCAACCGTTTCAGGCCGTCGAGATAGTCGCGCGCCATGTATTTCTGCACGTTGTCCTGCTGCGCCGAGTAGAGATCAGCCCAAACAGCGTCCTCTTCAGCGGTATACGCGATATGACCCTTCGCATCGGCGATTTTAGCGCGGTATTTCGTTGTTTTCGGCATCTTCTCCTCCCCTTCACAGATATTCTATTCAAGGGAGGTGGTGAATTCAGTTTCTATAGATGGGAAAATCGCTTATAGTTGAACGGATCATTTCGCATTGAGATTAAAATTGGCACAAACGTTTCATCCTGCCGATCTAGCCATCCTGCAACAGCTGCAAACCGACGGCCGATTGTCGATGCAGGAGCTTGCAGACCGCACGGGCCTGTCGGCCTCGCAATGCTGGCGTCGGGTGCGGGATCTTGAGGCATCCGGAGTTGTATCGGGCTACACTGCGCAGGTCCACGCCAAGTCTGTCGGGCTGAACGCAATTGCTTATATCCACGTCGCGTTGCAGAGCCATCAGGAAGACAGCATCAACGCCTTCCTCCGTCTGGTTGAGACAGAACCTCAGATCGTGGAATGCGCGTCGATTACCGGAGATCATGACTTCCTCCTCAAGGTCTATGCCAAATCGCCCGAAGATCTTGAGCTTTTCATAATGCAGCGCCTTCTGAAGTCAGGCCTGGTCCGTGACACCCGTAGCAATTTCGTGCTGCGCCAGACCAAAACGCGGGGACCACTGCCAATTCTCTGACACACACAGGCAAAAGCCGTTGAACCCGTCCGCCAGCCCTCCTATCGTGCGACGGCAGCAAATGACTCAGGACGACCCAATGACCGATCAAATTCCACACCCGATGTCTCCGCAAGATTGCCTTGTGGCGATCATGGTCGCGATCTCGGCGTCGGATGAGACGATCCGCACCGCCGAACTGGTCAAGATCGAAGGCGCGGTGAATATGCTGCCTGTTTTTGCGGGCTATGACATTGACCGCACCCGCCGGGTTTCGCAAATCGTGTTCGACCTGTTCGAACAGGAAGACGGGCTGGATGCGCTGTTTGGCCTGATCCGAGAAAACCTGCCCGAACGCTTGAATGAAACCGCCTATGCGCTGGCCTGCGACGTGGCCGCCGCAGACGGTTCACTGGCCGAGACCGAGCTACGTTTGCTGGAAGAAATCCGCTATGAGCTAAACATCGACCGCCTGCACGCTGCCGCGATCGAACGCGGTGCCCGCGCGCGCCACACGATTTAGGTTCAACTGCCGTAAAGAGACCCCCAGCGCTCAATCAAAGCCCGCTGAAGCTTGCGCGACCGTCGGTTCCAACTGCGCGCGCCTTCTGGTCGCTCGCGTTGTTCGCGCGGGATCGTGGCGCGGTGGTCCACATCTGCCGTAAAGATCGCAAAGGCCAGTTCGGACCCGTCGGCCGTGGTCAGAAAGCCGCCAAGACCCGAGACGAAGTTCAGCGTTCCGGTTTTTGCATTCACCTTGATGGGATGATCCTTGACCGCGCGACCCTGACTATCGGTCAGCGTAAAAGGCTTGAGCAGGGGCCGCAGCGCCCCGGTTTTGCGCGCCGCAACAAGCGCCTTCACCAGATCACCCGGAGGCATGCGGGACGCATCACCAAGACCAGAGTGATCCACCATGGCGATTTGGTTGGCACCATAGGTCTCCGCCGCCCAGCGGTTCATCTCAGCCGCCGAGTCCGCCAGATCACTCGGCCTCACCCCGCGTGCTTTAGTAGCCGCCATACCAACCATTTCTGCCGTCAGATTGGTCGAGTATTTCAGCATCCCGCGCAGGATGCTCTCTAACCGGTCACTCTGATGCACAACCAACGTAGTGCCCTGCGGGGTTTCCTGCGTGACTTGCACCCGACCCAGAACAATCCCGTTTGAGCGGGCAAGCGTGCGAAACACATCGCCCGCATAAAGTGCAGGTTTTCGAACAGGCAACCAGCGTGCGCCGCCATTGCCCAGCGCTCCTTTGGCCACGGTCCAGCGGTCCTGACGTGCGCTGGGTTGATAGGTGTAGATCGGTAGGCTGCGCGGTTCCACCCGCATCACAGCCATATCGACATCCGGACGGTACTTGGCGCTGCGCGCATCCATCGTGACGTTGTAATTCGTCCCGGCCCGCTTCCATTCGAAATGAACGCGGTTGAAGTTCAAAGAAATTCCACTGATCGCCGGGCTATAGCCCAGATGATCTGGCTGCCCGGGGTCGATGCTGAACACGTAGGGCAAGGCTCCGTCATAGACTTTGAACGCCCCGCGAACTTCGGTCACCCCAGCCTCGCGCAGATTGGCTGCCATGCTTGCCAAAGCATCTGTATCCAGCAGAGGGTCTCCGCCGCCGACAAGGATCAAGTCGCCTTTTAGAATGCCATTCTCAATTGGCCCATCCGCCAGAAGCTTGGTCTCAAAGCGATGATCTGGCCCCAGAACGTCCAATGCATAGAGTGCCGTCAGCGCCTTGCCCACACTGGCCGGAGGCAACCCGGCCTCACCCCCCAGCGCCTCAAGCTGAGTGCCTGTTTCAACATCTGCCACTGCAAAGATCACATCGCCCCGCAGCCCGGCTGCGCGCACGAACCGCTCTGCCCCGGTCAGCTGAGGTCCACGGGCCTGAGGCCGCAAGGACACCAAGGGGGCCTGCGCAAAGGCAGCAGCGGGGATCGCAGCTGCGCTCAACCCTGCAAGAAACAAACGGCGTGAAATACGATCAACCATGGGTCAATTAAAATCCCAGAGATGAAATTTGGACAACCATTGCATGAGAATATGCAGGCAATGTGGCTATTCGGGCAACACTCCGTTCGCCCAGATGCCGCGATTGCGAAGATCAGTTGAACTGAGATTTACCATCGGCACGTTCACGAAACACCATGCCGGCGCCTGCGCGCGTCCCAATAGATGCCGCGCCTGCCCGTCAATTCTGTAGGGTGCGTAGACCCGCGCCGCTGGCGACATCCGCGCGGAAATTCGATCACCCGATCGCGCCACAACGCCCACGGGGACGCTGTCCATGATCAGCCGCCAGTCCTTCCATTGGTGAAACTGCGCCAGATTGTCGGCCCCCATGATCCAGACAAATCGAACTTGAGGATAAAGCCGCCGGAGGGCCAACAGAGTATCCGCCGTCGCCCGCGTACCCGTCAGCGCCTCGATATCCGTAACGTCCACCCGAGGGTGCTGCATCACTGCCTGCGCGGCCCCTAACCGACGCGGCAAAGGCGCAGGCCCTTGCTGTTTCAGAGGGTTACCCGGAGAGACCAGCCACCACACACGATCCAATCCGAAAGCCTTCATCGCCTCAAGCGTGACATGCACATGACCTTGATGCGGAGGATCAAAGGACCCTCCGAACAGCCCAATGACCTGTCCGGGTCGAGCATATGGTATCTGGCTGCGCAACATCCCTTGCTGATGTTCAGAACTGAAGCAGCTTGTCAATCAATCGGTTGCACCGTATCGCCCACCCGAACGCGCCCAGGGCGCACCACTTCCGCACACCACCCGCCATGCCCACGCACGGCAGAATAGCCGCCTTTTCCCAGCGCTTCCTCCATTCGGCTGCAAGGTGCGCAGATCACGGTAAAGCGCAGAACCGCCTCACCCACCTGCACCTCGCGTCCTTTGAGCGCGGGGAGGTTAATCCCCGAAACCACCAGATTGCGCAGCAATATCTCTGGCGCAATCGGCCCTTGTCCTAGATACGAGCCAATCGCTGCCAAATGCTCCTGCTGGATCAAGGTCACCGCCCTCTTGCCCGTGCGACTGCGATCTCCATCCAAACCATCAGCGGAAATCATGGTGTCGCCTAAAGCGACGATCGCCGCCCGCCGGGCTGGACGCACTCCGATCCAATCGACCCGACCGGGCTTTGCCCAGCCAGCAATCAATTCCGCAAGTTCTGACATCTCACGCGCCTCTCAAACCTTGGCCACTCTAGCCCGCCCAAGGTCTCAGCAAAAATCACGAAACCACCAGCTTGCCCCGCCCGCTCCGCTTGGATATCAAGCGTTTCAACCTGATTTCCCCGACCCAGAGGACGCGACATGGCCGCCTATCAATATGTCTACCACATGCAGGGTGTCTCAAAGACCTATCCCGGTGGCAAGAAGTGCTTTGAAAACATCCACCTGAGCTTTCTGCCCGGCGTGAAAATCGGTGTTGTCGGCGTCAACGGCGCGGGTAAATCGACGCTGATGAAGATCATGGCGGGCCTCGACACGGACTTCACCGGTGAGGCATGGGCGGCCGAGGGCGCCAAGGTGGGCTATCTGCCGCAGGAACCGCAGTTGGATGAATCCCTGACCGTCCGTGAAAACGTCATGCTTGGCGTGGCCGCGAAAAAGGCCAAGGTCGACCGCTTCAACGAAATCGCCATGGAGATCGCCGAGAACTACTCGGACGAGCTGATGGAGGAAATGACCACCCTGCAGGACGCGATTGACGCGGAGAATCTCTGGGACCTCGACAGCCAGATCGACGTCTCGATGGAGGCGCTGCGCTGCCCGCCGGACGATGCCAACATCGCCAACCTCTCAGGCGGTGAGAAACGCCGCGTGGCGCTGTGCAAACTGCTGCTCGAAGCGCCCGACATGCTGCTGCTCGACGAACCGACCAACCACCTGGACGCCGAGACCATCGCCTGGCTGCAACAGCACCTGATCGACTACAAGGGCACCATCCTGATCGTCACCCACGACCGCTATTTCCTGGATGACATCACCGGCTGGATCCTCGAACTCGACCGCGGCCGCGGCATTCCGTACGAGGGCAACTACTCCGCATGGCTGGAACAAAAAGCCAAACGGCTGGAGCAGGAAGCCCGCGAAGACAAGTCCAAGCAGAAAACCCTGCAGCGCGAGCTGGAGTGGATGCGGCAGGGTCAAAAGGCCCGCCAGGCCAAATCCAAGGCCCGGATCAACGCCTATAACGAACTGGCCGAACAGTCAGAACGTGAAAAGCTGACCCGCGCCCAGATCGTCATCCCCAACGGCCAACGCCTCGGCGGCAAGGTGATCGAGGTCGAGGGCCTGTCGAAACATATGGGCGACAAGCAACTGATCGAAGGGCTGGACTTCGCCCTGCCCCCCGGCGGCATCGTCGGTGTCATCGGCCCCAACGGCGCCGGTAAATCGACCCTGTTCAAGATGCTCACCGGTCAGGAACAGCCCGACAGCGGCACCATCACGCTGGGCGACACGGTCGAGCTGTCCTATGTCGACCAGTCCCGCGATGACCTGAAAGACAACGACACCGTGTGGGAGGCGATCACCGGCGGCGCCGAGATCGTTCAGCTGGGCGACGCGCAGGTCAATTCCCGCGCCTATTGCTCGTCCTTCAACTTCAAGGGCGGCGACCAGCAAAAGAAGGTCTCGCTGCTATCGGGTGGTGAGCGCAACCGCGTCCACATGGCCCGCCTGTTGAAAGAGGGCGGCAACGTCCTGCTGCTGGATGAGCCGACCAACGATCTGGATGTCGAAACCCTGCGCGCGCTGGAAGACGCTCTGGTCGATTTCGCCGGTTGTGCCGTGGTGATCTCGCACGACCGCTTCTTCCTCGACCGGATTTGTACGCATATTCTTGCGTTTGAGGGTGACGCGCATGTGGAGTGGTTCGAGGGCAACTTCGAGGACTACGAAGAGGACAAAAAACGCCGTCTGGGACCGGACGCGCTGGAGCCTAAGCGGTTGAAGCATAAGAAGTTTGCGCGGTAGGTTTTGTTTACCGCCGACGACTTCAGCGACTTGTTCTCTGAGCAACCCTGTTTTTGTGGTAGCGGAAAGCCATACGACGACTGCCACAAAAACAAAACATACAAGCAGCCAATCGAAATTCAGCATGATCAGGCAAAGTTCATGCATCGAGCACGACTTTGCCCGGTTTCCTATTCAGGCCAAGAGTGCGGCAAGCCTGTCATAGCATCTCATTCACAGCAACGTAGAGGTCCTCTAAAACAGATTGCAGAAGCAGGTCACGTCATCGGGTTTTCCGATGGTCCAAATACAAAACCTTCGAGTTCGGATGAGCGCGAACTTGTTCGAGTAAGCGCGAAAAGAGCATCTACATTTCCCGGTCTTTGCGCCGAGCATGATGCTACCTCGTTCTCCGAAATTGAGAACAAGCTTCTACAGCCCGGTTATAGAACGTCTCTAGCTTTGGCCATTCGATGCGCACTTTATGAAGCTGTAGTTCATACTGACGGCGCACTATTTTTGAACTGGCTACAAACGGTACCAAGTTTCGATTTCTGGATAGATGTAGACAGCTTCACATCAGAACTTGAGCACATGATCCACTACTCGAGGTACAACTGGGACTTAATCAAGCTTATCCAACGCATTGAGCGAAAAAAAGCGCGCGTAAACTCTACTTCTACTCCGCATTGATCGACACGGCGCTGCCATTCTCCGCCACAGGTTGTTTTTGTATAGAAAACGACGTCTTTGGAAATCAACTCCAACCTTTCTCCGAATACGGGCGGAAGTTTTCTTACGCTCAACTGACTGTGATGCCGCAGGCAAACGATACCACATTGGTTTCAATTTCTTCGACGGACGACAAAGACAAAGCATCGTCTATACGGTTTGTGAACTCTTACCGAGCCTGCAAACCAAACGATTTACCTAACGTCATACTGCGTACTGCAATGGAATACACTGAGAACATCTACTTCAAACCATCTTGGATCGAATCTCTGAGTACCGATGAAAGGCGATCTTTGGTGGACAGGTTTGATGACCGCGTCGTTTTTGAGGCCGGACAAGAAAAGCCCAAGAACTCACTTTCTTTACCTCTTCACTTGAGTGTCCTTGGCACAAGAGTAAAACAGCTGTCGAATGCGGGTTGATGCAAGCGTAGGATGGGGTTTTACCCCTTTTTGCGGCTCTCCGAACGTGCCATTGGTGACCACACCGCTCCACTCCGGATCAACCCGGCTTGCACGAATATCGCGATGGAGAGACGAATGCGGCGTGGCCAAAGGTGAAATTTCATCGGCGGGTTCACGTTCAAATCACCAGTTACGCCCTGAATTCACAGCGCATCCTGTTCAATCCTCCCTTGCCACATACCCACCTCAATGCCATATCCAAAGGGCTAACGTTTTTCTATTTCGACCCACTGTCTCCTTCTACGGCGCTCAGTCATTCGATCCAGACCGACGACGCCAGGCTGCCGCATCCACGTGGGCAGCACTAAACAGGAGACACGGATATGCCTGCAGGCACCGTAAAATGGTTCAACACCACCAAAGGCTATGGCTTTATCGCACCCGAAGATGGCGGCAAAGACATCTTCGTTCACATCTCGGCTGTCGAGCGTTCGGGCCTGACCGGTCTGGCCGACAACCAGAAAGTCACCTACGAGCTGCGCTCGGGTCGTGACGGTCGCGAAAGCGCGGACAATATCGAGCTGGCATAAGCCACTTAGACGGGCGGGGGTAAACCCCGCCCTTTTTTGTGGCCGTAAGGCCTCACATCACAATTTCGTAATATCTGCCCCATAATTGACCAATTAAGATATCATTCTGGAGTTCGAGTGATGATTTTTCAGGTCAATTCAAGAGGCGCACATGTTCACACGTCGTGTTTTTCTGGCCGGAACGGCCCTGAGCCTTCTCCCCGGTATTGCCGTTGCCAAGAAGGCCGCCGAGTATGATCCCACACCACAATTTGTCCGGATCAAAAAGCAATTTCAGCCGGGGCAGCTGCTGGTCGTGCCGCGATCATTCTACCTGTATTACGTGACCGAACCGCGCAAGGCGGTCCGCTATGGCTGTGGGGTCGGCAAAGCCGGGTTGGAGTTCACCGGCACTGCGACCATCGACGTGAAGAAGGAATGGCCCACCTGGCGACCGACGCAAGAGATGATCGAGCGGGATCCGGTGGCCTATGCGCGTTTTAAGGATAACGACTATGTTCAGCCCGGAGGGGGCGACAATCCGTTGGGCGCGCGTGCGCTCTATCTGTTCCAGAACGGGGTCGATACCTATTTCCGCATCCATGGGACAACGCAGCCGCAAACGATCGGACGGGCCGCGTCGAACGGATGTATCCGGATGATGAACGAACACGTGGTGGACCTCTACAACCGTGTGCCGATCGGAACGGTCGTCACAGTGGTTTGACGGCCCCTAGCCCTGTTCACCCGACATCTTGACCAGTTCCAGCACGGATGGGCCAAGCGCCTCAACAATCCGCGCGACGCCTTGGGCATTCGGGTGAATCCTATCAGGCTGCATGTATTGGCTGACTGCGTTCGGATCACCACCCGAGGCGAGACCGTCAAAGAAACTCTCGGCGTAGAGGACATCAAACTGTTCAGCCAAATCCGGGTAGATCGTGTCGAACGCCTGTTTGTAGTCCGGACCATAGTTGCCGGGGGCCTGCATGCCGATCAGCAAAACGTCGACATCGCTTGTTTCAGCCGCGCTCAGGATTGCGGTCAAGTTGGCGCGCGACAGATCGGGGTCGAGGCCCCGCAGCAAGTCGTTGCCACCCAGCGCAACGATCATCGCGTCCACATCCGGCGTCAAAGTCCACTCGACCCGCGCCGCGCCGCCCGCCGTTGTATCCCCCGAGACACCTGCGTTGATCAAACGAACCTCGGCCCCGTTCGCCTGCAGCCAACGTTCCAGCTGTGGGACAAACCCATCCTGTTCGACCAGCCCATAGCCTTGGGTTAGCGAATCCCCCAATGCGGCAATCACCACGGGCTCGGCTGTTGCAGTATAGCCCCAACTGACAAACAGCCCTGAAACCAGAACCTTGCGCAGAGCTACAAACGCTCCATATCCCAATTGACTGCCCTCCGATGGAAAGACCAATGACTTCAGCTGTTCTTACGCTCCAAAATGCCTCTTTGTCTCTGGATGGCAATGCCGGGCGGGTCGATATCCTGCATGAAATCTCTCTGTCCGTGACGAAGGGTGAGAGTCTGGGGCTGATCGGGCCATCCGGGTCGGGCAAATCTTCGCTGCTGATGCTGATGGGCGGGTTGGAGCAAGCGACCGGCGGTCGCGTCTCGGCTTTGGGTCAGGATCTGACGACAATGGATGAAGATACTCTGGCCCGCTTTCGACGCGACACGATGGGTATCGTGTTCCAGAACTTCCATCTGATCCCCACCATGACGGCACTGGAAAACGTTGCCACCCCACTGGAGCTGGCTGGCCACAAGGACGCATTCACCCGCGCCGAAGCAGAACTCGACACCGTCGGTCTGTCCCATCGGCGCGACCACTATCCGGCGCAATTGTCCGGGGGTGAGCAGCAGCGGGTTGCCCTGGCCCGCGCCTCGGCCCCGCGCCCTCAGATCCTGCTGGCGGATGAGCCGACGGGCAATCTGGATGAAACCAACGGTGCTGCAATCGTCGATCTTTTGTTCGGTCTGCGGGACAAGCACGGCGCGACCTTGGTATTGGTCACGCACAGCCCATCGCTGGCGGCGCGCTGCGACCGCGTTGTGCGCCTGCGCGATGGCCGCATCTCGGATGAGACCAAGCAAGAGGCCGCGGAATGAGTCTGCGACTGGCCGGACGGCTGGCACGTCGTGAACTACGCGGAGGCCTGCGCGGCTTTCGTATTTTCCTCGCCTGTCTCGCCCTTGGGGTTGCCGCCATCGCTGCGGTCGGCTCGGTCCGCTCGGCCATCCAGACAGGGTTGACGCAGGAAGGGGCTGCCTTGCTGGGCGGAGACGCGCAGCTTGAGTTCACCTATCGCTTTGCCAGCGACGAAGAACGGCGCTGGATGGACGAGACCGCGCAACAAGTGTCCGAGGTTGTCGATTTCCGGTCGATGGCTGTCGCCGCGCAAGACACCGGAACCGAGCGGGCGCTGACACAAGTCAAAGCGGTAGATGGCGCTTACCCTTTGGTGGGATCTGTCACTCTGGCCCCAGAGATGCCACTGGACAACGCTTTTGCGGGCGCAGACGGCCTGCCTGGTGCCGTCATAGCCCCCGCATTGATCGATCGGATGGGGCTGACGGTCGGCGATCGCTTCGCCTTAGGCACGCAGGAGTTTGTCCTGATGGCGGCCCTGAATCACGAGCCAGACGGTGCCGCGGACGGGTTCGCCCTCGGGCCAAGAACACTGGTCCGAACCGAAGACTTGCAGACGTCGGGGCTATTGGCCCCGGGCACCCTGTTTTCGACCAAATACCGCCTTAACCTGCCCAAAGGTACTGATCTTGCAGACCTCACCCAGCAGGCCAAGGAAGCCTTCGATGGCACCGGCATGCGCTGGACCGACGCCCGCAACGGGGCACCTGGCATCACTGAATTCGTCAACCGCCTCAGCGCGTTTCTGGTTCTGGTCGGCCTTTCGGGGCTGGCAGTCGGAGGCATAGGTGTATCCGCAGCCGTCCGAGCGTACCTGTCGCAAAAGACCGAAACCATCGCCACCTTGCGCACCTTGGGGGCCAACCGCGCGACGATCTTCCTGACCTATATGATCCAGATCGGGCTCTTGTCGGGCATCGGAATAGCCATCGGCGTAACATTGGGCGGGGTCTTACCGCTGGCCTTGGCTCCAATGATCGAAAGCATGCTGCCGATCCCGGCGGTTTTCGCCCTCTACCCGCAAGCTCTGGCCGAGGCTGCGATCTACGGCATTCTGACCGCTTTCCTGTTTACCCTCTGGCCACTGGCCCGAACTGAGGAAGTGCGCGCCGCCACCCTGTTTCGAGATGCGCTGACCACGGCCCGCGCCCTCCCCCGACCCATCTATGTCATGGCAACCGGTTTCGGGCTGGTCCTGCTGATCGCAATCGCCGCGTGGTTCAGCGGCTCGGCCCGACTGACGCTCTGGACCAGCGCTGGCTTGGTAGGCGCGCTCATCCTGCTTTCCCTATCGGCCATCGCCATCGGTCGCCTCGCCCGGGCGGGCAAACCCGCCGCACGTGGTCGTCCCGCCCTGCGATGGGCGCTCTCGGCTATTTCCGACCCGCGGGAGGGCGCGGCATCGGTTGTCTTGTCCCTCGGTCTCGGCCTGTCTGTTCTGGCCGCTGTTGGGCAGATTGATGGAACCTTGCGCAACGCGATCTCAGGCAACTTGCCTGACGTTGCGCCGTCCTATTTCTTTGTCGACATCCAAAAAGACCAGATGCCAGGGTTCACCGAGCGTCTTGAGACCGACCCATCCGTCAGTCGCATCGAAAGCGCACCGATGCTGCGCGGCATCGTCACCCAGATCAACGGACGCCCCGCGCGCGACGTTGCCGGGGACCATTGGGTTCTGGAAGGCGACCGAGGTATCACATACTCGACCCGCCCGCCCGAAAACGCCCGCGTCACAGCAGGCGATTGGTGGGCCGAAGACTATTCCGGAGAACCGCAGGTCAGCTTCGCCGCGGAAGAGGCCGCTGAGATGGGCCTGGCCCTTGGGGATGAACTGACGGTTAACATCTTGGGCCGAGATATCACGGCCCGCCTGACCTCATTGCGCGAGGTTGACTTTTCGACGGCAGGCATGGGCTTCATAATGTCGATGAACCCCTCGGCGCTGGCCGGTGCACCACACAGTTTCATCGCCACCGTTTATGCTCAGGAACAGGCCGAAACCGCGATCCTGCGCGATCTGGCCAACCAGTACCCCAATATCACCGCGATCCGGGTGCGGGACGCGATTGACCGGGTGTCGAGCCTGCTGGCCGGGTTGGCGGCGGCAACCTCCTACGGGGCAGGTGTCTCGCTTTTGACCGGGTTTCTGGTCCTGATCGGCGCAGCCGCCGCCGGAGAGCCTGCGCGACGCTACGAAGCTGCGGTGCTGAAAACACTCGGGGCGAACCGGCAGCGCATCCTGCAAAGCTTTGCTCTGCGTGCTGTCTTGCTGGGAGCAGCCGCTGGGGGAGTCGCCCTTCTGGTCGGAATTCTGGGGGGCTGGGCCGTCGCCACATATATCTTCGACACCGGCTATACGGTTATCTGGCCTTCAGCCGTTGGCATCGTATTGGCCGGAATGGTCGTGACACTGGGTGCAGGGCTTGCATTCGCTCTACGTCCGCTATCGGTAAGACCAGCCCGCATCCTTCGCGCCAGCGATTGACCCCTTAGCGCACGCAGGCGACGGGTTGCAGGATTTTCAACAAAGGATCGTTGTCGCAAACCAAAGCATCCAGCGTGATATCGTCCAACGAGGCATAAAACACCTCAGCCGCGTCCTTCAGCGCCAGCTTCAATCGACACGCATCTGTCAAAGGGCAGGTGTTGTCGGCATCCGCAAAACACTCGGCAATCGGCAATGCGCCTTCCACATCCCGGAACACAGCCCCCACCCGGATCTCATCGGCCGAGCGCGCCAGCGACATGCCCCCATTGCGGCCCCGTTGGGTGCTGAGATAGTTTAGCTGGCTCAACTGGTTGATCACCTGGGCCAAATGGTTCTCGGAAATGTTGCAGACCTCGGCGATCTCGGCCTTGGTCACCAGCCTTTCGGGATGTGCCGCGCAATACATCAACAGGCGCACGGCAATATTCGTCCGTTTGGTAATCCGCATAAGGGCCTCCCTAAATCAATGATGTGATCTTATTGCATGTCTGGCAAAAAAGCGGTTTGACATACATCAATCGACCCAAAGGACATCGCGCGCTGATGGCAGACCCCTATTTCTTTGGCTATGGCAGCCTCGTAAACCTGGCCACACATGACTTTCCCGATCCTCGGCCTGCAAAGCTCAAAGGTTGGCGGCGGGCATGGAAGCACACCGACTTGCGCTCGGTCGCGTTCCTGACGGCGGTACCTGATCCTGATTCCGAGATCGAAGGTATGATTGCCCACGTACCTAAAAACGACTGGGCCGCGCTGGATGAGCGTGAGTGGGCCTATGACCGCATCCCCGCCACGCCGTCAGTCACGCATTCGCTTAAGCAGGATGTTGAAATCGCTGTTTATGCAGTGCCGCAGGACCGACACAATGCGCCGACAGATCATCATCCGCTACTGCTGAGCTACATCGACGTCGTTGTGCAAGGATATCTGCGTGTTTTTGGGCCGGACGGGGTCGACCGGTTCTTCGCAACAACGGATGGCTGGGACGCACCTGTCGTGAATGACAGGACCGAGCCAAGATACCCACGCCACCAACAGCTCAAACCTGACGAGACAGACTTTGTTGACGATCGCTTGCGCCGGGCGTCGGTGCGGGTCATCCAACCGCACCAACAAAAAGAAGCAGACGAACTGCCTGCCTCTTTCAAGTTCTAAGGCCCGGCAATCAGCCTCGCGCGCGGATCACTTGCAACAGCGGCAAGAGTGCTGCCATCTCAGGCCCGCGCTCCATCCCGGTCAGCGCCTTGCGCAGCGGCATGAACAGGCCCTTGCCTTTGCGGCCCGTGGCCTCTTTGACGGCCTTGGTCCAAGTGCCCCAGGTGTCGCCATCGAAGGGGCCTTCTGGCAATAGCGCAATTGCCTCAGCGATAAAGTCACGATCCTCATCGGCGATCAGAGGTTCGGCCCCATCCCGGCACAGCTCCCACCATCCCTTGAGGTCAGCCAGAGTGGTGATGTTCTCGCGCGCCATGGCCCAGAACGGCTCAGCCAGTTCAGCAGGAACGCCCGCCTCGGCAACGGCGTCTGCAACATCCCCCAGCGGCAGCGATTGCAGGTGCTTAGCAGTCAGGGGGAAAAGGTCCTGCACATCGAACTTTGTCGGAGCAGCGCCAAAACGGTTGATATCGAACCCGTCGATCAGCTCAGCCATCTCGGAACGCAGCTCAACCGGGTCAGACGAGCCCAGACGCGCCATCAGGCTCAGCAGAGCCATCGGCTGCACGCCCTGTTCACGCAGATCGCGCAGCGCCAGCGTACCCAGACGTTTTGACAGCGCCTCGCCCTGAGGACCGGTCAGCAGCGAATGGTGGGCAAAGCGCGGGCAAGTGCCACCCAGCGCCTCGATGATCTGAATCTGCGTTGCAGTGTTGGTGACGTGGTCCGAGCCACGCACCACGTCGGTCACGCCCATCTCGGTATCGTCCACGACAGACGCAATCGTGTAGAGAACCTGCCCATCGCCGCGGATCAGCACCGGATCGGAAACGGAGGCCGCATCGATCGAGATGTCGCCCAGAATACCGTCATTCCACTCGATCCGCTCGTGATCCAGTTTGAACCGCCAGACGCCGTTGCCACGCTCAGCCCGCAGCGCGTCTTTCTCGGCCTCGCTCAGGTTCAGCGCGGCACGGTCGTAGACCGGTGGCTTGCCCATGTTCAGCTGCTTCTTGCGCTTGAGGTCCAGCTCGGTCGGCGTCTCGAATGCTTCGTAAAACCGGCCCATATCGCGCAGCTTGTCGGCGGCTTCAGCGTAGCGGTCCAGACGCTCGGACTGACGTTCGACCCGATCCCAGTGCAGACCCAGCCACTCCAGATCCTGTTTGATCGCGTCGACATATTCTTCTTTCGAGCGCTCAGGATCGGTATCGTCGATGCGCAGGATGAAGGTGCCGCCTGATTTGCGGGCGATCAGGTAGTTCATCAGAGCGGTGCGCAGGTTGCCCACATGGATGTAACCGGTGGGCGACGGGGCGAAACGGGTGGTTGTCATGGGTGTCTCCTGTTGGCGCGGCTCTTGTCACAAAGGCGCGTTTTTGTCCAGCAGGCGTTTCGGATTGCCCAAGCTCCTCAGGCACCCCGGATCGCAAGATGAACAAATATTAACACGCAATGTTCATCCACGCAGACTAAGTACCGGTGTATAAAGTGGCACGCGACCCGCAGCGAACTACCTGTTTCGCTGGCGTTCTCACAGGGAGACTAAGAAATGGCCATCAATTTAACACGCAGAGCGGCCCTGGGCGCCGCAGCAGCCCTTCCATTTGCATCCGCAGCGACCCCACTTTTGGCGGCCGGAGCCGAGACAAAGGCGAACTCGACCATCGCAAGATCATTCCAGCTGGGCGACTTCACGGTCACAACCCTGCTTGATGGCAGCCTGCCACGCGACGGCGCGCAAGAAATCTTCGGTGGCGGCGCCTCGGATGAGGAATTCGCCAAAGTTTCAGCCGAAAACTTCATCTCGCCCGACGTGGCACAATTCTTTTTCACGCCGACTCTGGTAAATACAGGCTCGGAGCTGATCTTGTTCGATACCGGACTTGGTCAGGGCGGCATTCAGGCCGCTCTGGCAGATGCAGGTGTCACGCCCGATCAGATTAACGTGGTCGTGCTGACCCATATGCATCCAGACCACATCGGCGGCATGACCACAAACGACGCGCCGACATTCCCCAATGCCCGCTATGTCACTGCGGCACCCGAATATGATTTCTGGTCCGCTCAGGAAGCCGGGAACCGGGTCGGCGATCTGGTTGCTGCCAAAGTCACCCCTCTGGCCGAGAAGATGAGTTTTATTGAGGATGGCGTAGACGTAACCTCGGGCGTGACGGCGATGGCGACCTTTGGGCATACCCCCGGTCACATGGTCTACCACCTGGAAAGCAACGGTCAGCGCCTTATCCTGACTGCGGACCTTGCCAATCACTATGTCTGGTCTTTTGCGCACCCCGAATGGGAAGTTCGGTTCGACATGGACAAAGCTGCCGCAACGGAATCACGCCGCAAGATTTTGGGCCTGCTGGCCGCCGACAAGGTACCGATGATCGGCTATCACATGCCCTTCCCGGGCGCTGGCTATGTCGAAACCCGTGGCGACGGCTTCCGCTTTGTGCCCGTCAGCTATCAAATGATGGGCTAAGCCTTCAATACCCTGGGTCCGGCCGGACCTTTGAGCCATCGGTGAACCGAGACAGGCGAAACGCGGCCGGATCCACACAGGGCGTTCTGTGCATAACCAGATCTGCCATTAACAGGCCCGCACCGGGGCCGATGCCGAAACCGTGGCCAGAAAACCCGGTGGCTATGAACAGGCCCGGCAGATCATCGGCTGGCGACAGAACCGGGATCGCGTCCGGTGTCACGTCAATCATCCCCGCCCAGCTTTGGACGATCTCGGCCTGCTCCAGCGCCGGATAGCCCTTGCGCGCATTCGCCCATGCCCCACGGATAACCTTTTGCGACGGCTCTGGATCCAGCACGCGGCAATGTTCGAACGGAGTCACATCGGTGGGCAGCCAGCGCCGATCTTCGCGCGCCTCGGTCGCCCAGCGACCCGACAGGCGAAAGCGCAGCGATCTCCATTCCTGTGCGAAGGCTGGCAGGAACTTGAGGGCCAGCCGGAAACTGTCAGGCACGATATCCACCGTGTTTTCATGACCCGAGGCGATGGTATAACCACCATCCGCCCGCTTTCGAATTGCAAACCCATCCGACCACAACGCGACCTCTGGCCCCTCGACCATCGGCGACACGCGCATGACTGTGTTCAGCACTTTCAGTTGAGGCAGGTCGATCCCTGCATTTCCCGCAAACAGGCGCGACCACGCCCCTCCGGCCAAAACCACACGGTCACTCGCCACGCGGCCCCGTTCGGTGAACACTCCGGCAATGCGACCCGCTTGCATATCGACGCTACGTACGGTGCAACTGGTCATGACGATCGCCCCGCGATCACGCGCCGCCTCGGCGATGGCGGGGGCGGCCCACTGCGGCTCGGCCCGACCGTCTTGCGGCATATAGAGGCCGCTTGAGATATCCGACTGCGCCCCGGGCATAAGCTCGGCCAGTTCGGCCCCGGCGACGATCCGTGCGCCGGTGTCCAACCCATCGACATGGCGCATCCAACGTTCAAGATTGCGCGCATCTCGCTGGCCTGAGGCCCCAAAGAGAATTCCTGATTGCGTGTAGCCGGTCTGACGCCCGGTCCGGCCATCCATCCCTCGCCAAAGGCGCAGCGACTCTTGCATCAGAGGGATTTCCCTCGGGTCGCGCATACCAAGACGCACCCAACCCCAATTGCGAGAGCTTTGCTCGCCCGCGATCTGACCCTTTTCACAGAGCAGGACCGAAACGCCCCGCTCGGCCAGTTCCAAGGCCGTCGATACACCGATAATACCGCCGCCAATCACGACGACATCGACTTGTTTCGGCAATGAAAGATCGGAATCGAAGACAGTAGGCTTGGGACCGGGCATCAAAAGCTCATGGACAATCGCATGGACCGCCATGGAGACCGACCGCTGCGCCACTGGCAACCGGTTTTTTGAGGCTCACATAAGGATTGTGCAGACCTGTGGCGCGTACGCCAAAGGTGCCGCGAAATATGCCGCACCGTCTACGGTTTTAAACTAAAGATTTACGCCGCGCCTGACAGCTCAGCCCACTTTTGACGCAGATTGGCCGAGAACCCGCTCGACTTGGGCTTTGACCCGGTCCGGACCTCTTCCTGGGGGACAAGATCAGGGAATTCAGGACGCTTCATCGGCGCGACATTCTGCTGACCTGCATCTTCCCTCAGCATGTCCGCAATGGCCGCATCCAGTTTCTCCTCGTCCAACTCTTGGGGAGGAGATTCCATCGTATTCAGCGCCCGCGGCGCGTGAAGCGATTTATCATATTGCTCATTCATCGTAACACCACACTGTTCACTCAGACATCCCACCCGGATGTGGCGTCGTCAGGCTAAAAAACAGTTTGCCATGACCCTGCGCCCCTCGCAGCAATACGTCACACCCGCCTCACATGAGGCAATATCCAAGCATAAATGTGGCGGAAAAATGTCGCAAAAACAAGTACAGCCTGCGGATCACCTAGGAAAATGAGCGAGGCACGCACGGTTTCGGAAACAATGCGAGAGCTCAGAGCTGCACTACACCATAAACGGGAAACAATGTGCCTTATTTACCCCTGATCACGCCAACGATTCACGATCGGATAGCGACGGTCCAACCAGAAGGCCCGGCTGGTCAGGCGCGTGCCGGGGGCGGATTGGAACCGTTTATATTCGCTGATGTAAATCAGATGCTCGACCCGTTTGGCATCGGCCTCATCGAAACCGGCCGCAACACAATCGGCGATCGCGCCATCCTGATCGACCAGGATATCCAGAATGCCATCCAGAACCGGATAGTCCGGCAGGCTGTCGCTGTCTTTCTGATCTTCGCGCAGCTCGGCGCTTGGGGGTTTGTCGATGACCGACGGTCGGATGACCTCGCCTTCAGGCCCCATCATCCAGTCGCGATGATTAGCGTTGCGCCAGCGGCAGGTCTCGAACACGCGGGTTTTGTAGAGGTCCTTGATCGGGTTATAGCCCCCGTTCATGTCGCCGTAGATGGTAGCATAACCAACCGCAACCTCGGATTTGTTACCGGTGGTCAAAAGCATCTCACCAAATTTGTTCGAGATCGCCATCAGCAACACGCCGCGCAGGCGGGACTGGATGTTCTCTTCGGTCAGATCGGCATCGCGACCGGTGAACAGAGGGGCCAGAGTCTCGGTCACCGCCGCGCGGCTGTCCGAGATCGGCACATAGTCGTAGCGAACACCCAGTGCCTTGGCGACCGCCTCGGCATCGTCCAGCGAGGCTTGGCTGGTGTATTCCGATGGCAGCATCACGCAGCGCACATTGTCAGCGCCAATCGCGTCAACGGCAATGGCCGCAACCAGGGCTGAATCGACCCCACCCGACAGCCCAAGAACCGCCTTTTTGAAACCGGTCTTGCCCATATAGTCACGCAAGGATTGGACCATCGCACGGTAGTCCTGCTCCCACACATCCGGCTGGGGGACGATCTCGGCCGGGGCGATGCGCCAGCCGTCATCGCCACGCTCAAGGTCTACATGGCGTATCGCTTCGTCGAATACGGGCATGCGGAAGGCAAGTTCACCACCCGGATTCAGGCCAAAGGTTGCCCCGTCAAAGACCTGATCGTCCTGCCCGCCAACCATGTTCAGATAGATCAGCGGCAGTCCAGTCTCGACCACGCGGGCCACCATGTGGTTCAGACGCACATCGTATTTGTCCCGGAAATAGGGCGAGCCGTTGGGGATCAGCAGAAACTCGGCCCCGGTTTCCTCCAGCGTCTCAGCCACATCCGGATGCCAGCCGTCTTCACAGATCGGGCTGCCGATGCGGAAATTGCCCACCGAGTACGGCCCACCCAGCGGGCCAGAATCATACAGACGCACCTCATCAAAGACCGTTTCGTTCGGCAAATGGTGTTTCAGGGACTTGCTGGTGATTCGCCCGCCATTCAGGATCAGGTAAGCGTTATAGAGGCGCCCGTCCTCGACCCACGGCCCGCCGATGGCAATGGCAGGACCCTCCGCACAATCCACAGCTAGAGCCTCGATCGCGGCCATGGCAGCGCGATGAAACACGGGCTTCATCACAAGGTCCTGCGTGTTGTAGCCGGTGATGAACATCTCGGGGAAGGCCAACATATCGGCCCCGGCCTCGCGGGCCTCTTGCCACGCTGCGCGCGCTTTGGCGGCATTGCTGGGAATATCCCCCACGGTGGGGTTAAGCTGCGCCAGAGTGATGCGGAAACGGTCGGCCATGCTGCCCTCTTGCCTTCGTCAGTCCTTTTGCATTTAGCAGATCACCGCGCGAGTGAAAGGGCCATGCGGCAAAAGCCGTTGCTCTGCCCGTGACGGTCCCTTAGTTTTGCGCCGAAGAAAGCAAGCAATGATGATCGGGCAGGCAGGAACAACAATGGATGTGATCCGCAATTCGATTGCTGCAGGGGCCATGACCCTGATCGCAGCAGCAGCCTTTGCACAGGACGGAACTGTCATCGTCAAAGATGACGAGGTCGGAGGCGTCTATGAAGGCACCTTCCTGAACGGCTTGCGGCACGGGACCGGGTCGTATCGGCTACCCAACGGGTTCGAGTATTCGGGCGAATGGATCGAGGGCAAGATTCAGGGGCAAGGCACGGCGCGTTTTGCGAATGGCGCGATCTATGAAGGTTCCTTCGCCGATGGCCAGCCGGACGGCCAGGGCAAGATCACCTATCCCGATGGCGGCACCTATGAGGGGACGTGGTCCAACGGGGCCATCAACGGAACCGGCGTGGCCCAATATGCCAATGGCCTGCGATATGAAGGCGCGTTCAAAGACGCGCGCCATCATGGCAAGGGGACTCTGTCCGACCCCAACGGATACGCCTACGAGGGCGACTGGGTTGAGGGTGAAAAGCAAGGTATGGGCAAGATCACCTCGGCCGATGGCTCGGTTTACGAAGGTGAGATCGAAAAGGGTCAGCGCCATGGTCAAGGTCGTTTGGTTCAGTCGGACGGCGTTGAATATGACGGTCAGTGGCAGAACAACGTGATGACAGGCACCGGGCGGCTGACGCTGGCCAACGGGGATGTCTACGAGGGCGCATTGCTGGACGGGCGCCGTCAGGGCAAAGGCAAGGAAACCTATGCCAACGGCAACGTCTATGAGGGCGACTACGAAGACGATCAGCGCCACGGCAAAGGCACCTTCACCGGGACAGATGGCTACAGCTATACGGGCGACTGGTCCCGTGGTCAGATCGAAGGTTTTGGTGAGATCACTTATCCCGACGGCTCAACCTATATCGGCGAACTCAGCGCGGACCTACCGCATGGCAAGGGTCAGAACACATATCCTGACGGTACCATCTATGATGGTGAGTGGGTTGCGGGCGTGTTCGAAGGTCAGGGCCAGGCCACATACCCAAACGGCGTCATCTATACCGGCGAGTTCCGGAATGCGGTCAGCCATGGCACCGGCATCGTCACTTTCGCCAACGGCTATCGCTATGAGGGCGAATGGGTCGACGGTGCGCGGCAGGGCAAAGGCAAGGCCAGCTACGCGGACGGCACGATCTATGACGGAGATTTCCTGAACGGCAAGCGCCACGGCAAAGGCACGATCACAACGCCCAGCACCTTCACCTACACGGGCGATTGGGTTGACGGCAAAATCAGCGGCATCGGCGTTGCGACCTATAGCACAGGCGACGTTTACGAAGGCGGCTTCCTCGACAACAAACGCCACGGCGAAGGCACCATGCGCTATGCCAACGGCCAAGAGGAGTCTGGCGTGTGGGACAATGACGCCCTGCCTGCGCAAAGCGCAACAGAAGAAGCGCCCGCGCAAGAGGATGAACCCGCTCAGGCAGAAAACACTGAGGAACCAGCGGAGGCGGAACCCTCCGACGGTTAACCCACTACCACGGAACGGATTTTCCAGCCCAATCGAAGAACCCACCCGTGTCATCGGTCGTTAGGCCGTTGACCACGTTTAGCAAATTCTGAGCAGCCTCTTCAGGCTCCACCGCCGGATGCCGACCAAGGTATTTCTGCGTGAAGGCCGTTTTGACGGTGCCGGGATGCAAAGACACGCAGATCGCCTGTTTGTGCGTGCGCGCCAGTTCAATAGCCGAGGTATGGACGATCTGATTCACCGCAGCTTTCGCGGCCCGGTAGCTGATCCAACCACCGATCCGGTTGTCTTTGATCGACCCCACACGCGCCGACAGAACACCAAAAACAGATCGCCTGTCGCGCGGTAGCAATCTGTGCGCACGGCTGAGGACCAAGGCCGGACCAACCGCATTCAACGCAAACTGATCCATCATTGCCTGCGCCGATACCGCGCGGATCGTCTTTTCCGGCTCTGCCCCTTTGATCTCCAACGCGCCGGAGACGACCAGAACCAGATCGAACGGGTCAGGCAGGTCATCCAACATCTGCAAAGCCTGGTCCGGTTGAGTCAGGTCAAATCCGTCAACAGACCGGGACAGGCTTGTGACCTGGATGCCGTACTCCTCAAGACGCGTGCAAAGCGCCGATCCAATTCCGCCAGAGGCGCCTATGATCAAAGCCGTTTTCATGTCTAACGACCTAGCGGCGGTAATGGCTGGATCAATGACAGGTCTCTAAGAATCCGCGCAGAAAGGACCACGCCCTCATTTTGGTTCTTTTCATTCCGCGCAAGCTGGGTATAACCTCATCCTCATGATCAACCGCGCAGATATCCTTGTTGCCGACACCGCCCTTCGCGGTGCGCCGCTGCGTGGCCTACTGATCCTAATCCGCCTCTGAGCGTGCCATCCGGCGCGCCCGCTCAGAGGAGGACGCCAGCGCGCCAAGAGGCTTTAGGACAGAAGAAGAAAGAGAACCCCATGACCAACGTGACCGACCAAGACCGCGTCTTGATCTTCGATACCACTTTGCGCGACGGCGAGCAGAGCCCCGGCGCAACCATGACTCACGACGAAAAGCTCGAGATTGCCGAGCTGCTGGACGAAATGGGCGTCGATATTATCGAAGCCGGTTTCCCCATCGCATCCGAGGGCGACTTCAAGGCCGTATCCGAGATCGCGCAACGTTCGAAAAACAGCCGTATCTGCGGTCTGGCCCGTGCGAACTTCGCCGACATTGACCGCTGCTGGGAGGCGGTGAAACACGCCGAGAAGAACCGTATTCACACCTTCATCGGCACATCCCCCCTGCACCGCGCCATTCCGAACCTGACGATGGACGAGATGGCCGAGAAGATCCACGAAACCGTCAGCCATGCGCGCAACCTGTGTGAAAACGTACAGTGGTCACCGATGGATGCGACGCGGACCGAGTGGGACTATCTCTGCCGAGTGATCGAGATTGCGATCAAAGCAGGCGCAACCACGATCAACATCCCTGACACAGTGGGCTACACCGCCCCGGTGGAGTCGGCTGACCTGATCAAGCGTCTGATCGAGACCGTACCAGGCGCGGATGAGGTGATCTTTGCCACCCACTGTCACAACGACCTCGGCATGGCGACTGCAAACTCGCTGGCCGCTGTCGCAGGCGGCGCGCGTCAGATCGAATGCACCATCAACGGTCTGGGCGAACGCGCGGGCAACACGGCTTTGGAAGAGGTTGTGATGGCGCTGCGCACCCGCAACGACATCATGCCTTGGCACACGGGCATCGACACCACCAAGATCATGCATATCTCGCGCCGCGTGGCGACCGTGTCCGGCTTCAACGTGCAGTTCAACAAGGCCATCGTCGGCAAGAACGCCTTCGCGCATGAAAGCGGCATCCATCAGGATGGGATGCTGAAGAACCGCGAAAACTTCGAGATCATGCGCCCCGAGGATATCGGCCTGTCCGGCACCTCGCTGCCATTGGGCAAGCACTCTGGCCGCGCTGCACTGCGCGACAAGCTCGAGACGTTGGGATTTGACGTCGGGGACAACCAGCTCAAGGACATCTTCGTTCGGTTCAAGGATCTGGCCGACCGCAAGAAAGAGGTGTTCGACGACGACCTGATCGCTTTGATGACCATGGATGAGCATGACGACTACTTACAGCTTGTCTCGATGAAAGTGACCTGCGGCACCGGCGGACAAGCCGAAGCAACTGTCGAGCTTGAGATGGACGGAAAGGACATCATAGCCACCGAACATGGCGATGGTCCGGTGGATGCAACTTTCAAGGCGATACGCGCGATCTATCCTAACACCGCTCGGTTGCAACTGTATCAGGTTCACGCAGTGACCGAAGGCACCGACGCGCAAGCCACAGTCTCGGTCCGCCTGAGCGAGGACGGTATGATCGCAACGGGCCAATCGGCCAACACAGACACGGTCGTTGCGTCAGCCAAGGCCTATATTCATGCGCTGAACCGCCTGATCGTTCGTCGCGAGAAAACCGGCCCCGGCGCAGACACGCGTGAGATCAGCTACAAAGACCTGACTTAGAAACGGCAAAGGGCTCCCGCACCCGCGGCAGCCCGGCTTCGCCGACCCACCTTGGCTTTTGGGCCCGGCAGCGCGCCTCTGGCGCGCTGCCGGGCCCAACGCGTTCGGCGGCATCTTTGATTTTGATGCAGGCAAACGGGGCGGGAGCTTTACGTGCTCCTTTCGAAGACCTCAAAGCTGTTTGAACAACCCAGACAATCTGCGGGTTTCCTGATCCAAACCGAAGGGCGCGTTGATCACGAACATTCCAGACCCGACCATCCCATGCCCTTTGCGCGCTGTGGGGAATGTCACCTCGTGTGTCAACGCCTTCGGGAAATCCTGAGAAGTCAGCGCATCCACCATCGGCTTTTGACGGCCATCTTTCAGGATCGGATACCACAAGGCGATCACACCGACATTCCACTTGCGATGCAGTTTGGCGATGATCCCCGGCAGGCGATCATACTCCGCCTTCACCTCGTAGCTGGGGTCAATCAACAGCATACCCCGTCTGGGCGTCGGAGGCAGAAGGGACTGCGCCAGCTCATACCCGTCCTGCTTGTAGACGCGCGCATTGCCCCCCGGCACAGCCAGTGACAATGCCGCGTATTCCTGTGGATGCAATTCGGCGAGGTGAAGACTGTCCTGCGACCTCAGCAGGCTAGCTGCAATCAGGGGCGATCCGGGGTAGCTGGCCTCTCCAAAACGCGCCCGTGTCATCTCGATCGCCTGCGCCAGCGGATGCTCATCGTCAAACCACGCGACACGTTGCACCCGCTCAATCCCGGCGGCTGCTTCTCCGGTTTTGCGGGCTTCGTCTGAATCTAGCCTGTAAAGCCCACGCCCCGAGTGGGTTTCGACATAGGTCAGCGGTTTGTCCTTTTGGGTCAGATAGGACAGCGTCCATGCCAATAAAGCGTGCTTTTGCACATCAGCCAGATTCCCGGCGTGGTAAATATGTTGATATGAGAGCATATTGCCTTCTACAGTCCGTGCAAATGAAGCGAAAAGGTGCTGATTGCCGCGGAATCAGCCCTTTTACCGGGCGAGTTGGCACCCTATAAGTCATCCGTCCCGGAACCGTCGAGTCGCGGGCAGTAGAAAAACCGACATACAGGATCAGGGGAAACATGGGGATCTTTGGCAATCTGGGCGGCCTGTTCACAGCGGACATGGCTATCGACCTTGGAACGGCAAACACGCTGGTCTACGTCAAGGGGCGCGGTGTGATCCTTTCTGAACCCTCGGTTGTGGCCTATCACGTCAAGGATGGCGTGAAAAAGGTTCTGGCGGTTGGCGAGGACGCCAAGCTGATGCTGGGCCGGACGCCGGGATCGATTGAGGCCATTCGCCCAATGCGCGAAGGTGTCATTGCGGACTTCGACACCGCCGAGGAAATGATCAAGCATTTCATCCGCAAAGTGCATAAGCGTTCGACCTTCTCGAAGCCAAAGATCATCGTCTGCGTCCCGCATGGCGCGACCCCGGTTGAAAAACGCGCGATCCGTCAGTCGGTTCTGTCCGCAGGAGCGCGCCGCGCGGGTCTGATTGCCGAACCGATTGCAGCGGCGATTGGGGCAGGCATGCCAATCACCGATCCGACCGGCAACATGGTTGTCGACATCGGCGGCGGCACCACCGAGGTCGCGGTTCTGTCGCTGGGGGATATCGTGTACGCCCGCTCAGTCCGCGTGGGTGGAGACCGTATGGACGAGGCGATCATCTCGTACCTGCGTCGCCAGCAAAACCTTCTGGTCGGCGAATCCACCGCTGAGCGCATCAAGACCACTATCGGCACCGCCCGGATGCCCGACGACGGCCGCGGCCAGTCGATGCATATCCGCGGTCGCGACCTGCTGAACGGCGTGCCGAAGGAAATCGAGATCAGCCAGGCTCAGGTCGCCGAGGCGCTCTCGGAACCCGTCCAGCAAATCTGCGAGGCGGTGATGACCGCGCTGGAGACCACGCCCCCCGATCTGGCAGCAGATATCGTGGACCGCGGCGTGATGCTGACGGGTGGCGGAGCGCTGCTGGGTGATCTGGATCTTGCTCTGCGCGAACAGACCGGTCTGGCCGTGTCGATTGCCGATGAAAGCCTGAATTGTGTGGCTTTGGGCACCGGCAAGGCGCTAGAATACGAAAAACAGCTGCGCCACGCGATTGACTACGAAAGCTAAGGCGCGCACCCTTTAGAAAATAGGGTAAATTCGGCCCGAGCAGCACGGGAAGGTAACCTGTGGCAAAAGACCGATCACAGCGCGATGACTACACGGCCCCACTGCGCCGTCTGCTTCTGGGGATTGTTGTGCTGTGCCTGCTGGGCATCTTCATTGTCTGGCGGATCGATAGCCCTCGGGTTGAACGGTTCCGCGCGCAGGTTGTGGATGCTATTGTGCCGTCAATGGATTGGGCCATGGTTCCGGTCACCGCAACCGTCAACCTGTTCCGTGATTTCCAAAGCTATCAGAGCCTGAGCGAGCAGAACCGCGAGCTGCGCTCGGAACTGCGGTTGATGCGTGCGTGGAAAGAGGCAGCGTTGCAGCTGGAACAGGAAAACGCGCGGCTGCTGGATTTGAACAATGTGCGGCTTGATCCGCGCCTGACCTATGTCACCGGCGTTGTGATGGCCGATAGCGGCTCTCCCTTCCGGCAGTCGGTGCTGTTGAATGTGGGGGAACGGGACGGGATCGTTGATGGCTGGGCCACGATGGACGGGATCGGTCTGGTTGGCCGTATCTCGGGCGTTGGGCCGGATACGGCGCGCGTCATTCTAATGACTGATGCCTCAAGCGTCATTCCCGCCACCATCCAACCTTCAGGCCAGACCGCTTTGATCACGGGCGACAATACCCCTGCCCCATCCGTCGAGTTTCTGGAAAACCGTGAGCTTGTGCGCCCCGGCGACCGGGTCGTGACCTCGGGCGATGGCGGCGTGTTTCCCGCCGGCCTGCTGATCGGCCAGATCGCCGCCGACCCCGGAGGCCGCCTGCGCGTGCGCCTCTCTGCCGATTTCGAACGGTTGGAGTTTCTGCGCGTTCTTCGCTACAACTCGGCCCCTACAATCCGCGATCCGGGGCAGATCGTTGGCCCCTCACGCCCCGCCGCTTCGTTGTCACCTGAGGAAGCTGGTGATGGATAAACCGGCCTCTCACAAATGGGCAATGCGCGGTCTTTACGGGGCGCTCGCGGTGTTCGTTCTGTTCCTGCATCTTCTGCCGCTGGATACACAGCCGGACCGCTGGCCTTTTCCGGACTTTCTGATCGTCCTGACCTTTGCATGGGTGCTTCGGCAGCCGGATTATGTGCCAACCGTTTTGGTCGCTCTGGTCATGTTGCTGGCCGATCTTCTGCTGCAACGCCCGCCGGGTCTGTTGGCCGCTTTGGTGGTGCTGGGCGCGGCATACTTGCGGTCTGCGGCACCAGGGATGCGAGATGCGGGCTTCGTAGCAGAGTGGATGTCGGTCAGTGCAGTCGCTGCTGGCGTCTTTCTGGGCAACCGGGTCATCCTTGCAATCCTGTCTGTTGATCAAGCGGCTTTGTTACCGGTTATGATCCAGCTTGTGCTGACAATTCTGGCCTATCCGGTCATTGTTCTGCTGTCTCAGAGTGTATTCGGCGTGCGCCGCGTCTCGGCCGCGGATGCCAGCGCTGCGGGGGCGCGTGCATGAAACAACGCAAGATCAAAAGCGAGGGTGTCGCCTATAAACGTCTGCCACGGCGGGCCCTGCTGCTTGGCGGTCTGCAGGCGGTTTTTGTTGGCGGGTTGGCCGCGCGCATGCGGTACATGCAAGTCGATCAAGCGGATGAATATCGTCTTCTAGCCGAAGAAAACCGGATCAATATCCGCCTTATCCCGCCGACGCGGGGGCGCATCTATGACCGCAACGGGCAGATCATAGGGCAGAACTCACCGTCCTACCGCATCGTCATTGTGCGCGAGGATGCCGGTGACATCGACAAGGTGATCGCCAAACTCTCGGACCTGATCCCGCTGAACGAGGATGAGATTGAGCGCGCACGCACGGAAATGCGCCGCTCGGCCCCGTTCCTGCCGGTCACATTGGTCGATCAGGTGACGTGGGAGGACATCTCGAAAGTCGCCGTCAACGCGCCCGCCCTGCCCGGCGTCACGCCTGAGGTCGGGCAGACCCGACAATACCCGCGCTATGAGGATTTCGCCCATATCGTCGGCTATGTCGGCCCGGTCAGCGACTATGACCTCAGCCAGATCGAAGACCCCGAGCCGGTGCTGCGCATCCCCCGGTTCCAGATCGGAAAGGTCGGCTTGGAAGCCAAGCAAGAGATCGACCTGCGCGGCAAGGCAGGCTCCAAGCGGGTCGAGGTGAACGCCACCGGCCGCGTCATGCGCGAGTTGGACCGGCAGGAAGGCCAACCGGGTGCTGATCTGCAACTCTCGGTCGACGCGGACCTGCAGCAATACGCTCAGGCACGGCTTGCCGGAGAAAGCGCCGCCGCCGTTGTCATTGATTGCGAAACCGGCGATCTGCGGGCAATGGCCTCGGCCCCCAGTTTCGATCCAAACCTGTTCGTGCGCGGTATCTCGGTCGCGGACTATCAGATCCTGACGCAGGACAAATACCGCCCACTGGCCAACAAGACGGTTCAGGGCACATACCCGCCCGGATCGACCTTCAAAATGGTCACCGCCTTGGCCGCGCTTGAGGCCGGTGTCGTTGGCCCCGGCAACACCGTGTACTGCCCCGGCCACCTCAAGGTCGGCAGTCGCCGCTTCCACTGCTGGAAGCGCGGGGGACACGGTATGGTGGACCTCAATACATCGCTCAAGCGCAGCTGCGATGTCTACTACTACGACGTGGCGATCAAGGTCGGCATCGACAAAATCTCAGAGATGGCGCGGACCCTCGGGCTGGGCATCAAGCACGACATTCCGATGTCCGCCGTACGTGCCGGTCTGGCGCCCAATCAGGAATGGAAGCAACGCACCCATGGCGAGGACTGGCTGATAGGCGATACGGCCAATGCATCGATCGGGCAAGGATTTATGCTGGCCTCACCGATGCAGCTGGCCGTGATGACCGCGCGGATTGCCACGGGGCGGGCCGTGACACCGCGACTGGTCCGCTCGATTGATGGGGTCGAACAGCCAACGGGCGCGGGCGAGCCGCTTGAGATCAGCCCGGCCAATCTGAACTACATCCGCGAGGCGATGTGGTCGGTCTCAAACGACCGGCGCGGCACGGCCTATCGCAGCCGGATCATCGCCGATGACCTCCGCATGGCAGGTAAAACCGGTACCAGCCAGGTACGCAACATCACCAAAGCGGAACGTGCCGCAGGTGTGATCCGCAACGAGGACCTGCCATGGGAGCGGCGCGACCATGCGCTGTTCGTCAGCTTCGCCCCTTACGACAAGCCTAAATACGCCATCGCGGTGGTCGTCGAGCATGGCGGCGGTGGCTCCAAAGCGGCGGCCCCGGTCGCGCGCGACATCATGCTTCAGGCACTTTACAACGGCACGCCCCCGCTCGAGGCCTACCCGGCCGGAGATCGAGAGCGCATCAAGGAACAGCAAAAACGGCTCGAGGGCGATCGCCGCCCCAAAGCGCGCCCCAGCGAGAAGGACCGCGCATGAGCTATCTTGAATATGCGGTCAAATCCACGCCATCGGGGTTCCGTAAATTCCTGTATATGAACTGGCCGCTGACGCTGTTGCTGATCAGCACAGCCAGTGCCGGGTTCCTGATGCTATACTCGGTGGCGGGTGGTTCGTGGATGCCGTGGGCCGAGCCTCAGATCGAACGTTTCGGGCTGGGCCTGACAGTGATGTTCATCGTCGCACTGGTGCCAATCTGGTTCTGGCGCAACATGTCGGTACTGGCTTATCTGGCCTCAATCGCGCTGTTGGTGTTTGTGGAGCTGTTCGGCACCATCGGCATGGGCGCACAGCGTTGGATCGACCTTGGGTTCATGCGTTTGCAACCATCCGAGGTCATGAAAGTCGCGCTGGTGATGCTGCTGGCGGCCTACTATGACTGGCTGCCCTCGCACAAAACCTCACGCCCACTTTGGGTTCTGATCCCTGTCGTGCTGATCCTGATCCCTACCTTCATGGTACTGCGCCAGCCGGATCTTGGAACTTCGATCCTGCTGCTGGCAGCTGGCGGAGGGTTGATGTTTCTGGCCGGTGTACACTGGGCCTATTTCGCCGCCGTGATCGCGGCGGTCGTCGGCCTGATTGCGGCTGTTTTCAATAGCCGAGGGACTGAGTGGCAGTTGCTGAAAGACTACCAGTTCCGCCGGATCGACACGTTTCTTGATCCGTCTACCGACCCTCTGGGCGCGGGCTATCACATCACCCAGTCCAAGATCGCCTTGGGGTCAGGCGGATGGAATGGGCGGGGGTTCATGCAGGGTACGCAATCACGGCTGAACTTCCTGCCTGAAAAACACACGGATTTCATCTTCACCACATTGGCCGAAGAGTTCGGCTTTGTCGGTGGCATCACCCTGTTGCTGCTTTACGCGCTGATCCTGATCTTCTGCATGGTCACGGCCCTGTCGACCAAAGACAGGTTCTCGTCGCTTGTCACCATGGGGATCGCGCTGAACTTCTTCCTGTTCTTTGCGGTCAATATGTCGATGGTGATGGGGCTGGCTCCGGTTGTCGGGGTGCCTCTGCCCATGGTCAGCTATGGCGGTTCGGCCATGCTAGTTCTGATGGCCGCGTTCGGTGTCGTGCAAAGCGCCCATATCCACCGCCCCCGCTGATCGGAAAGCCCCTCCATGCCTGTCAATATCCTGTTCTCCGCACGTCCTGAGCTTTGGCCGGTGTACCAGCCGCTTCTGACCGAAGGGCTGCGAGAGGTAGGCGTCGCGTTCAATCTGGCAACCGAATTCCCAGAGCATGAGGTGGACTATGTTGTCTACGCCCCAAGCGGTGGGCTGCTGGATTTCACGCCCTACACCCAGCTGAAAGCGGTTCTCAGCCTCTGGGCCGGGGTCGAGAAGATCGCAGGGAACGAAACGCTGACCGTGCCTCTAGCGCGGATGGTAGATCATGGGCTGACCCAAGGCATGACCGAATGGGTCGTGGGGCATGTGCTGCGCTACCATCTGGGGATGGACCAGCACATCAAAGTGCAAGACGGTGTGTGGACGCCCGACGCACCGCCATTGGCGAACGAACGCAAGGTCTGCTTTCTGGGCCTTGGCGCATTGGGGCAGGAGGCTGCGCAAGCGCTAGCCGCATTGAATTTCAACATCACCGGATGGAGTCGCACCCTCAAAGACGTCCCCGGAGTAACCTGCCTGAGCGGCGAAGAGGGGTTGAGAGAGGCGCTGTCAAAGGCTGAGATCGCCGTCCTCTTGTTGCCCGATACACCCGCAACCGAGAACACCCTGAACGCCGAAACCCTTGCGTTAATGCCCAAAGGCGCGCGGATCATCAATCCGGGGCGTGGGCCTCTGATCGACGATGACGCGCTATTGAAGGCGTTGAACACAGGCCAGATCGGACATGCCACTCTTGATGTGTTCCGGGTTGAGCCTCTGCCCGCCGATCATCCCTACTGGGCGCATCCGAACGTAACGGTGACGCCGCATATCGCCTCGGAAACTAGGCCGGTCACAGCGGCGCAGGTGATCGTCGAAAATATCCGGCGCGGGGAAGCTGGCGAGCCGTTCGTGCATCTGGTGGATCGCCAGCTGGGGTATTGATCCCTCGATCCAAGGGCTGGAAGAGAACGGTTTAAGCTGCGATCAGGCCGCGCCCTTTCAACAAGGCTTCGACACCTGGCATCCGGCCCCGGAAGGCCAGATACAGCTCCTCAGCCTCGCGCGAGCCGCCAGTGGACAGAATATTGTCTTCCAGAGCTTTGGCGCGTTCCGGATCAAATGCCCCTCCGGCCTCTTCAAAGGCCTCGAACGCGTCGGCATCCATCACTTCGGACCACATGTAGCTGTAGTAGCCCGAGCTATAGCCATCGCCCGCGAAGACATGCGCGAAATGCGGGGTCGCGTGGCGCATGCCGATGGCTGCGGGCATACCGATACCGTTCAAGACCTCGGCCTGTTTCGCAATCGGGTCCGCCGGGGCTGCGCCTTCATGGAAGGCCAGATCAACCAAAGCCGAGGCGACATATTCCACCGTCTGGAACCCCTGATCGAAATTCGCGGCTTTCAGCACTTTCTCCAGCATTTCCTGCGGCATTGCCTCGCCTGTGTCCGCGTGAGTGGCGAACTCGGCAAGCACCTCGGGGACCTCCAGCCAATGTTCGTAGAGCTGGCTTGGCAGTTCGACAAAGTCGCGCGCCACGGACGTGCCCGAAATGCTTTCATAGGTCACATTCGACAGCATCTGATGCAGGGCATGCCCGAACTCGTGGAACAGCGTGCGCGCGTCGTCATAGGACAACAGAGCCGGATCGCCTTTGGCAAAGTTGCACACGTTGATCACGACCGGAGCCTGTTCTTTTGGGAACTTCGCTTGCCCCCGCATCGCGCTGCACCAAGCGCCGGATCGCTTGGAGCCACGCGCGAAATAGTCTCCAATGAAGACCGCGATATGCTTGCCGTCTCGCGTCACTTCCCACGCCCGGCAATCGGGGTGGTAGAGCGGCACGTCCAGCGGTTTGAACTTCAACCCGAACAGACGGTTGGCACAGGCGAACGAGGCCTCGATCATCCGGTCCAGTTGCAGGTAGGGTTTCAGCGCGGCCTCATCCAGATCATGCTCGGCCTTGCGGCGTTTCTCGGCGTAGTAGCGCCAATCCCACGCCGCCAGAGGGCCGTTCACGCCATCCTCCTGCATCATTGCGGTCAGAATCTCGGCATCTGCGTCGGCACGCGCCTTCGCAGGCTCCCACACTTGCATCAGCAGGTCGCGGACGCGGTCAGGCGAGCGGGCCATTTCGGTTTCCAGCTTGTAGTCGGCAAAGCTGTCATAGCCCAACAACTTGGCGCGTTCTTCGCGCAGGCTCAGGATTTCGGCGGCGATGTCGCGGTTGTCGGTCTCACCACCGTTTGCTCCGCGCGCGGTCCAAGCGCGATAGGCTTTTTCCCGCAGGTCGCGACGGGGTGAGAACTGCAGGAACGGCACAATGATCGACCGGGACAGGGTGACTACTGGACCAGCGGCGCCCTTTTCCTGACCCGCCGCGCGTGCGGCATCGACAACGAAATCCGGCAGGCCTTGCAGGTCATCCTCGGACAGATCCATGAACCAGTCGCGCTCATCCGCCAGCAGGTTTTGGGTGAAGGACGTTCCAAGTGACGCCAGCCGCGCCTTGATCTCTTGCATCCGGGCGTCCTGCTCGCCGTCCAACGCCGCGCCGGCGCGGACGAAACCGCGATGAGACAGCATCAGCACGCGGGCCTGTTCGTCGCTCAGGCCCAAATCATCGCGCCGCGCCCACAGGTCGGCCACGCGTTTGAACAGCGCCTTGTTCGAGGATATCCCCGAGAAATGCGCCGCCAGCATTGGCGAGAATTCTCGCTGCAATTCCTCGCGTTTCGGATTGCTGTCCGCGCCCGCAACTGTGAAGAAAACTGACAGAACTCTGTCCAGTTGCTCACCCGCGGCCTCAAGCGCTTCGATCGTGTTGGCGAAACTCGGGGTTTCAGCGTTTGCAGCGATCGCGTCGATCTGCGCGTTATGCGCCTGCAGCGCAGCATCCAAAGCGGGGGCGAAATCGTCGTCCGAAATCTTGGCAAAAGGGGCGAGTTCGAACGGAGTGGTCCAGTCGGACAGGATCGGGTTGGTCATTCAGATCTCCTTTGCCCACAACCTAGGAAGGGCCGGTCAGATGATCCAGAGCAACACGGCGTTTATTCACCACCGGCGCCGCAAATCGGGCAGTCAGAGCGCTTGGAGAGGGTGATCTTACGGCTTTCACCATAAAGCGCGTCATAGATCAGCATCTCGCCACGCAGCGCTTGGCCGGCCCCGGTGATCACCTTGATCGCTTCAACCGCCATCATGGACCCAACCACGCCCGGCAAAGGGCCGATCACGCCCGCCTCGGAACAGGACGGGGCCAGACCGGCTGCGGGGGCTTCGGGGAAAATACACTGATAGCAGGGGGCACCCTTGGCCGGGTCGAAGACGCTCAGCTGTCCTTCCCATTGCGACAGTGCGCCCGAGATCAGCGGTTTGCCCAACGCGACGGCCGTGTGATTGGCCAAATAGCGGGTTTCGAAATTGTCGGTACCATCCAGGATCAGGTCGAAATCACCAAACAGGTCTGACGCGATTTCCTCGCTTAGACGCCGATTGTAGGGCAGAACGGAGACGTTGGGGTTCTGCGCCTCCATGGCCTGCTGGGCCGAGAACACTTTGGGCATTCCAATATCGGCGTCGCGGTGAATGACCTGACGCTGGAGATTGGCGTTTTCGACCACGTCGTCGTCGATCACTCCGATCGTGCCCACACCCGCTGCAGCCAGATACTGCAAGGCTGGTGCGCCGAGACCCCCGGCCCCAATCACCAACACGCGCGCCTTTTTCAACCGTTTCTGCCCCGGTCCACCCAGTTCGCGCAGAACGATATGGCGGGCATAGCGGTCCAGCTCTGTCTCAGTGAACCGGTCCGAGGGTTTGGCCTCGGTCTTGTCCGCTTCGGGCTGCGCCCGATTTCGCAGCGCTTTCAGCCCCTTGCCATAGACCATGACCAGAGCAGCCGCTCCGGCAAGCATCAGCCACAGCGCAGCCGATCCTCCGGTTGCTTCGCGCAGGGGATGACCGCTCGGCAAAACCAGATGCGACAGGATCACCCCGACCATAAGCACACTGACCGAGGTCACACGCGCCGTCCGGGACACGCCCGCGATATAGCCGACGCCCCAAAGACCTGCGGCAAGGACTAGAACCAGCAACATCAGCCGCGCCCGGTTGAGCCGAACCCGCCCGACCCACGCTCGGTCTCGCCGAGGTTTTCGGTCAGTTCGAACGTAGCCTGCACGACAGGCGCAACGATAAGCTGCGCGATACGTTCTCCGTGAGTGACCTCGAACCGGTCTTGCCCTGCGTTCATCACGATCACACCCAGCGGGCCGCGATAGTCGCTGTCGATGGTCCCCGGCGTATTGGGCAGGGTGATGCCGTGCTTCAATGCCAAACCGGACCGCGGACGGACCTGCACCTCATACCCCGCTGGGATTTCGATCCGCAGGCCGGTTGGGACAAGGGCGCGCTGCCCGGGCTCCAGGAAAATAGACGCGCCTTCGGGCAGGTTGGCGCGCACATCAGCGCCGGCTGCGCCTGAGGTCACATATGAAGGCAGTGGAACAGTGGCGTCTGCCCCCTCTTCCCGGATCACGCGGATAACTACCATCTGTATTCCTTCTGTCTTATCCGGCCAGCGCGTCAGCGATCTTTTGTGCCAGACGCGCGGCGACCATGTCTTTGCCCATGCGCGGCCAGCTCTCGGCCCCTTGATCCGAGATCAGGACGACCGCATTTTCCGATCCCCCCATGATGCCGGTTGCCGGACTGACGTCGTTTGCCACGATCCAGTCGCATCCCTTGCGGGCGCGCTTTGCCGTCGCGTTGTCGATCACATCGTCGGTTTCCGCCGCAAAGCCCACAACCAGATCAGGGCGACCCGCACCCATCTGCGAGACGCGTTTCAGGATGTCGGGATTCTCGGCGAACTCCAGCGAGGGCAGACCATCACGGCTTTTCTTTAGTTTCCGATCCGAGGCGGTGGCCACTTTCCAGTCGGCGACTGCTGCGGCAAACACACCTGCATTCACAGGGAGCGCCGCATCCACTGCGTCCGACATCTGCTGTGCTGTCTCGACCTGCACGACCTGCACGCCTTGGGGCGGCGGAACGTCGGCGGGACCAGTGACAAAAACCACATCAGCCCCAAGCGCCGCCAAGGCGCGGGCAACGGCAGTCCCCTGCGCCCCGGATGAGCGGTTGGCGATGTAGCGCACCGGATCAATCGGTTCATGCGTTGGGCCGGAGGTTACAAGGATACGTTTACCCTTCAACGGCCCGTCGGCCAGGTGCGCCTCAACGGCGGCAACGATCTCTAGCGGTTCGGACATCCTGCCCGCGCCATATTCGCCACAGGCCATGTCGCCCTGGTTGGGTCCTACAAAGCGGATGCCGTCCTGCTGCAACTGCTTCAGATTGCGCTGGGTCGCCGGGTGGTCCCACATACGCACATTCATGGCAGGTGCACACAGAACGGGCGTGTCAGTGGCCATCAGAAGGGTCGAGGCCAGATCGTTGGCCAATCCTGCCGCCATCTTGCCCATCATATCTGCGGTAGCTGGGGCAACGACGATCAGGTCAGCGGAGCGCGACAGCTGGATATGCCCCATCTCGGCCTCATCGGTCAGGTCGAAGAGATCGCGATAAGCTTTCTGACCTGCAAGTGCAGAGACCGACAGCGGCGTCACGAACTCCTCAGCGGCGCGGGTTAACACGGGAGTGACTTGCGCGCCGCGTTCTTGCAGCCGTCGGATCAGATCGAGCGACTTATAGGCCGCAATGCCACCGCCGATGATCAGCAGAATGCGTTTGGATGCCAGCATGTTCAGCCCTTCCCGTCCCGGTCGGTCCTGACATTAGGCAAGGCCACCGGGTAGTTCCAGCGGTTAATTCTGCGTCTCAAACGCTTTGCAAGGGTCTTCACGCTCGATTTCCGGGCTGTCGATCACCGCATCAAAACTCCCGTCGATCACGCCGCCTTCGGACTGGCCTAGCACAAAGACCTTCAGCCCTGGCTTCAGGCGAGAAAGAAATGTCGGAATGCCCCGGTCGATTCTCGCGTGGCCATTGCCGGTGATCACGGCAATCGGACCACCGGTTTCCTCCTCCGCACGGAGGATCGCTCGGGTTAGTACAGCGTCTCGCAGACGTTGGATCGAGACCATCTGAGGCAACATCTCGGCGGGCAGAGCATCGCAATGGGCGGCCAGTTGATCCGCCTCGCGCGCGGCCTGATCCTCGGGCGACAACGGAACGGTCAGGCCATAGCGCGCGGCATCCGCACCAAGGGCCGTGGCCGCGCCTTTCTCCATCGCTGCGCGCGCGGCTGTGCGTGGAACCATAGCGCCATAAACCGGCGCGTCCGAGGCCTGGAAGACCGGGTAATACATGCTCAAAGGAGGCCAGCCCGACTCCGCCCAGCGCAGGATCCGAGACAATTCCTCGGGGTTGGACGCGGCTGTCTGAGCCAGACGTTGCGAACCTTCTTCGGTTACCATTTCCCATACCACCGCCGAGGGAGAAATCGCGCCCAATGCCTCGGTCTGCACAAGGTGGTGACGTGGATTGTCGTGGATTTCACCAAGGATCACCACATCTGCGTCCTGCATGGCGGTCAGGACATCCTCGGGGATCAAATCACCGGCTTGGACCGGGCGCACGGCGCTGGCTGTAAACGCCAGCACACACAACAGAATCGCAAATCTTGTCATGCGATGAAGTGTTGCACCTCACGCGATTGGGCTTCAAGGTTCTTGCGCATCTTGGTGAAGGCTGCGGCCTCAAGCTGCCGTACACGTTCCTTCGATAGACCCAGCTCATTCCCCAAGCTTTCAAGGGTCCGGGCCGGTTCGCGCAGCTTACGTTCACGCACGATAAATCTTTCGCGGTCATTGAGGGATTGCATCGCCATTAGCAACCATTCGCGCAGCTGCTCGGTGTCGTGGCGATGTTCGACCGCCTCGGCGGCCTGCTCACGATCATCTTCCAGCGCATCAATCCACTCACGCCCATCTTCATCCGCTGACTGCACCGCGTTGAGCGAAAAATCCGAGCCGGACAGACGCCCTTCCATCATCTCGACATCGCGCAAGGGCACACCGATTTCCGAGGCAATCATCTGGTGCAGCTGATGCCGATCCAACTCCTGCCCCTCGGTGGCGGCTTCACGTTCCAACCGTGCCTGAACGCGGCGCATGTTGAAGAACAGAGATTTCTGGGATGAGGTCGAACCGGTCCGCACCATCGACCAGTTACGCATCACGTAATCCTGGATGCTGGCTTTGATCCACCACACCGCATAGGTCGAGAACCGCACACCGCGATCAGGATCAAACTTGTCTGCGGCTTTCATTAGTCCAAGACCGGCCTCTTGGATCAGGTCGTTCATCGGAGCGCCGTAGCGCTTGAACTTGGCCGCCATCGAAATAGCTAGGCGCATGTAGGCGGTGATCAGTCGGTGCAGTGCTTGTTCGTCGCGGTTGTCACGCCACGCATAGGCCAGTTGCAATTCGGTTTCCGCGTCCAGCAGTTCGGCCTTCATCGCTTTGCGGGACATCGAGAAATCGGATGCGTTGTCCAGTGCCATGAAACTCTCCCTTTTTGCAGGCATCAGCCGGGCTTGCCTTGCCGACTTAGGGTCGATACGCAGATCATCACCAAGTGGATCACCAGAAAGGTAAGAATTGTGACCGCCAATTTAACCTTTGTGCTGGGAGGAGCCGCATCGGGAAAGTCGGCCTATGCTGAACAACTGATTGTATCCTCAGGGAAAAACCGGGTCTACCTTGCGACATCACAAGTGTTTGATAGCGAGATGCGGCAAAAGATCGATCGCCACATCGAACAACGCGGGTCCGGCTGGGAAACCATCGAGGCACCGCTGGACGTTGCTCCGGTTTTGGCGAAACTGAGCGCAGATCACGCCTGCCTGATTGATTGCGCCACGATGTGGTTGACCAATCACCTGCTGGCCGAGAACGATCTGGATCAGGCCCAAGCCCAACTGCTGAGCGCCCTGCGCAGCTGCCCGGCGCAGCTTGTTATCGTCTCGAATGAGGTTGGTCACGGCATCGTGCCTGAAAACGCCCTCGCCCGCCGGTTCCGCGAGGCGCAGGGTCGGTTGAACATCGCGCTAGCAGCAAAGGCCGACCTGGTGGTTCAGGTCACGGCGGGGCTGCCGATGGTCTTGAAGGGACACTTGCCATGACGCGTCTACACCTGGTCCGCCACGGTCCTACCCATGCTAAAACGATGGTGGGCTGGTCCGATCTCCCCGCCGATCTGAGCAATCAGGCCGCGCTGCAGCGATTGCATGATCACATCCCTGCGGACGCGGTTGTTGTCTCATCCGACCTGTCGCGCGCGGCGGATACGGCAACGGCGATCCAAGGCCAGCGCCTGCGCCTGCCCCACCATCCTGACCTGCGCGAGATCAACTTCGGCACATGGGAGCTGCGCGGTTTCGCCGAGATCGAAGCCGAAGACCCCGAGCTTGCCTTTGCCTATTGGGACAATCCCGGCGAAGTACGCCCTCCGAACGGCGAAAGCTGGAACGATGTCCGCGCGCGAGTCGACAAAACCGTCGATGCGCTAATGGCTGCACATGAGGGCGCGGATCTCGTCATTGTTGCCCATTTCGGAGTGATCCTGACGCAAGTACAACGCGCTTTGGATATTGAGGCGCAACAGGCGTTTTCACACCGGATCGACAACCTGTCGGTGACAGAAATCATGTATCGCGCGGGTGAATGGTCCGTCGGTGCCATCAATCATCTTCCGTGATCCGATAGGTCACAAATCACTGATTTACGAGCGCTTCCGGCTCCGTCATCCTTTGATCATGACCTATGATCTCTTTATCGGTGACCGCCTGTTTTCCAGCTGGTCCATGCGGGGCTGGTTGATGCTCGAGAAGTTCGGCCTGCCCTATCGCAGCCACTTAGTTGGCCTCTATTCCGGCACCATGGCCACGGATATGGAACCCCTTGCTCCGGCCCGTCTGGTTCCCGCTCTGCGTCTGCCCGATGGTACGGTTGTGGGCGAAAGCCTCGCGATGGCCGAGACCTTGGCTGAACGGCACCCCGAAGCTGGCCTTTGGCCATCAGACCCAGCCGCTCGCGCAACCGCCCGTTGGCTGTGCGCTGAAATGGTCGCAGGATTTAACGCACTGCGCGGGGAGTGCCCTATGCAGTTGGCGCATGTTTGGCAAGGTTTCCAGCCGTCACCGGACACTTTGAAAGACCTCGCCCGGATTGAGACTCTTTGGGCGCATGCTCGGGCGATCTCGGGCGCGTCAGAAGGGCCGTTATTCGGTGCCTACTCGCTGGCTGATGTCTTCTACACCCCCGTCGCGGCGCGGATCATTGGGTATGATCTGCCGGTCTCAGCCGAAAGTCGCAACTATTGCCTAAGCTTGCTGTCGGATAAATCGGTCCGACAATGGCGCGCGATGGGGCTGACGGTTCAATACAATCCGTATCCCTACCCAGAATATTCCCCTTCGGCCCACTGGCCAGCTGGCGAACCGTCTGAGGCACGACCCGCCGACGAAGGCCCTTCAGTCAACGCGCACTGTCCGTATTCCGGCGATCCGGTCACCGATTTCCTCGACCTTGAGGGCCATCGCTGGGGGTTCTGCAACACGTTCTGCCGCGACAAAACAGTCGCCGACCCGGGCGCATGGCCCAAATTCACCGCAATGCGCGCAGCCGTTAACCGTTCTTAAACCTCGGCCATGGCAGCAACGTCCTGTTAACCAAGAACAGGATTGCCATGGTTGCCCGCGCTCACACGGTTGCGTTTCAAGGGGTTGATGCCCGCCCGGTCGAGGTGCAATGCGCCGTCTCACCGGGCCTACCCGCCTTTTCAATCGTCGGTCTGCCGGACAAGGCGGTATCCGAGGCGCGAGATAGGGTGCGCAGCGCGCTTGGTTCCATGGCCATCGCCTTGCCGTCCAAACGCATCACCATCAACCTGTCCCCCGCTGACCTGCCCAAAGAAGGTAGCCATTTCGACCTTCCCATCGCCGTCGCCCTCCTGTCCGCTTTGGAGATCATCCCGGCAGACGCGGCCGAGGGCACTGTTGCGTTAGGCGAATTATCCTTGGACGGATCGCTGGTTCCGGTCGTGGGTGCTTTGCCCGCCGCCATGACAGCGGCGGCCGAGGATCGCGCCCTGCTCTGCCCCCGCGCCTCAAGCGCCGAGGCTGCATGGGTGGACGCCACTCAGGTCATCGGAGCCGGCTCGCTGGGCGACGTGGTGCGCCATTTTTCGGGCCAGGCCCCACTGGCCGCGGCCACACCGGGCGAAGTCAACCTGTCCTCCAACACCCGCGATCTGCGCGACGTCAAAGGACAGGAACGCGCCAAACGCGCGCTTGAGATCGCTGCAGCGGGACGGCACCACCTGATCATGATCGGCACGCCGGGATCGGGCAAATCCATGCTCGCCGCGCGCCTGCCCGGCATCCTGCCGCCTTTGACCCCGGTCGAGGCGCTGGAAACGTCGATGATCCAATCCCTCTGTGGGTTATTGGACGAAGGCGGCATCAACCGGACGCGGCCCTTTCGCGAACCGCATCACACCGCCTCGATGGCGGCGATTGTCGGCGGCGGACGCGGTGCAAAACCCGGAGAAATCTCTCTGGCCCATAACGGGGTATTGTTCATGGACGAGTTCCCCGAATTCCCTCGCACCGTTTTGGAAACCCTTCGCCAACCGATCGAAACCGGAGAGGTCATGGTCGCCCGCGCCAACGCCCATGTGAAGTACCCCTGCCGTTTCATGCTGGTCGCGGCAGCCAACCCGTGCAAATGCGGGTACCTGACCGATCCGTCCCGCGCTTGTTCCCGCGCACCGGGCTGTGGCGAAGACTACCTGAACCGCATCTCCGGCCCTTTGATGGACAGGTTCGATATGCGCATCGAAGTGCCTCCGGTAGCGTTCACCGACCTTGATCTGCCGCCGTCTGGCGACAGTTCGGCCACCGTGGCCGCGCGTGTGGAGCAGGCCCGCGCCGTTCAGAGCGCTCGGTTTGAAGGTCACGAGGGCGTACGTCAAAACGCTGATATCGAGGGTAAATTACTGGAAGAGGTCGCCGCCCCGGATGCCGAAGGCAAAGAGCTGCTGCTCAAGGTCGCCGACCGGTTCGGCCTGTCAGCACGCGCTTTTCACCGCATCCTGCGGGTCGCGCGGACCATAGCCGATCTGGATGGCTCCCCTGATATCCGGCGACCACACGTGGCCGAAGCGCTCAGTTTTCGGATCAGCGCACGGGTGATGGCTTAGATGTTCGCCCCCAGTATGTTGCTAGGCCGAATGGGAGACAATCTACAACGGAACTGATCATTGCCGTCGTCCTAGACAAGTCCCGCAGCTTACCGCTTGCGCCATGTTCAAGCGAAGAAATCGACCTTCAGTGCAACCGTGCATTCCAATGAACGGACCGCATCGAAAACCTAATCGCCGCCCAACGCCTGTAGCGCTTAGACTTTGGCCTCAATCGCCTGCCAGATCTTTTCAGCGATGTTCTCACCGTTGAAGCGCTCAAGCTCTTGAATGCCCGTGGGGGAGGTGACGTTGATCTCGGTCAGGTAGTCTCCGATCACGTCGATCCCGACAAAAATCTGGCCTTTTTCCTTTAGTAGAGGGCCGATGGTCGCGCAAATTTCGAGATCCCGCTCGGTCAAACCGATCTTCTCGGGTCGCCCGCCGACATGCATATTGGATCGCGTCTCACCTTCGGCCGGGACGCGATTGATTGCACCCACAGGCTCTCCGTCCACGAGAATCACACGTTTATCGCCGTTCTTCACATCTGGCAGGAATTTCTGAACGATCAACGGCTCGCGCGAGAATCCGGTGAACAGCTCATACAGCGAGGTCAGGTTGCGGTCATTGGCATCCAACCGGAACACCCCAGCCCCTCCATTTCCATAAAGAGGTTTAAGGATGATGTCCTGATGCTTGTCTTTGAAGGCCTTGATGGTCTGCATGTCCCGCGCAATCGTGGTCGGAGGGGTCAATTCGGGGAAATCCAGAACCAGTAGTTTCTCGGGGTAATTGCGCACCCAAAACGGGTCATTGACCACCAAAGTTTGCCCATTCAACCGATCCAGCAGATGCGTCGAGGTGATGTAATGCATGTCGAACGGCGGGTCCTGACGTAACCACACCACGTCAAACTCAGCCAGATCAACTTCACGCTCGGGACCGAGGACCGCTGGGTCTCCGGCAACGCGCTGAACCTGCATGTCTTGTCCTCGCGCGGTGATCCGCCCCTCCTGATAGGCCAATTGATCCGGCCCGTAGAAGAACAGCTCATGCCCCCGGGCCTGTGCCTCTTCCGCGAGGCGGAAAGAGCTGTCGGCGTTGATATCCACGGCCCCGATCGGGTCCATTTGAAAGGCGATTTTCATGGCATGTCCCTCAACTTCACGCCAGATACATGGCGCAGCAGGCCGAGGGGTTCAATGGGGCTTAGACCGGTCCGAAGGCGTTTTCGATGATTTGAACAGCGCCCGTGCCATCGACCAGCGCCGCGTCGAACCGAACATTCGTCAATTGCCCGCCGGGTTCATTTTCAAGAAACTGTGCCGCTGATGCGCAGATACGCTGGGTCTGCCGTGGGGTGATCCGAGCTGCAGCCATGTCGAAACTGGTGCTTTTCTTGACCTCAATGAAAACGAGCCCTTCGTCACCCCGCGCAATCAGGTCAATCTCACCCCCGGCACCGCGCCAGCGTCTGTGAGCGATCGAGAATCCGCGGCGTTCGTAATCGGCTGCAACCCGCAATTCCGCAGATTGCCCCGCATGATAAGATACCGACCCCCGCACCGCACGCTGCGCCATGTCATCCCTTTCCCAGTTTGAGGGCCTGCTGGTAAATGGGGCGTCGGGGCAGATCATACATTTTTGACACCAAATCCGCCGCATCCCGAACCGAATGGGTTTGCAAGGCCTGTTTCAAAGCCTCTTCTACGTCAGATTCGTTAACGCTTGGCGAATGGCTGCGATCCACGAGCAGAACGACCTCCCCCTTGGGGGTTTGGTCTTGGTAGGCCTCAGCCAGTTCTTGCAAAGACCCGCGTCGGACTTCTTCGAACTTCTTGGTTAGCTCGCGGCACAAAGCCGCCTGCCGGTCGGCACCCAGGATGTCGGACAGATCTGACAGGCATCCAGCGACGCGCTTGGGTGATTCGTAGAACACCAGTGTTCCGGGAACATCCCGCAGCGCCTCGATTCGGCTGCGACGAGCGCCCGACGCATTCGGCAAAAAACCCGCGAAAAAGAACGCATCCGTTGGCAGGCCCGCCAATGTCAGCGCCGTCAGCACGGCGGACGGGCCCGGTGCGCAAGTGACGGTGTGCCCGGCCTCGGCCGCCTGCCGCCCTAAATCGTAGCCCGGGTCGGCGATTAGCGGCATACCGGCCTCGGACGCATAGGCAACGGATTGCCCTGCGGCCAAAGCATCCATGATCTTGCCGCGTGCGCCCGCTCCGCTGTGGTCGTGATAGGCCTGAATGCGTCGCCCGCCCAAGGGGATACCGTGGATTTCCATCAAGCGACGCAGACTACGGGTGTCTTCTGCGGCGATCATGTCGGCCGAAGCCAGCACATCCAACGCTCTGAGCGTAATATCGCGCGCTGTACCGATCGGAGTGGCAACAAAATACAGGCCAGCAGCCAAACTTATGTTTTGGAAATTCAAAGCTGGACCCTCACAGCGTGACGTTTATTATCGCGGCTCGATAGAACAGCAGCGTCGCAAGCCGCCGGATCAGGGAGTTTTCTTTTAGATGTTTACCGTTTGCAAGTCCGTAAGCAAGTTGGCCAAAACCACGATCGCCCTGACCACCGCCGTTTTTCTGGCCGCATGTGAAACTACTGGCGTCGGCGGAGGCCCCTCGATCAACACCTCGGAACCGGTGCCCGTTGCGCTTCTGGTTCCGCGCGGATCAGGCCAGTCTGGCGACGCAGCGCTGGCGCAAAGCCTTGAAAATGCAGCACGTCTGGCGATGTCGGACCTGCCGAACGTTACGATCGACCTGCGTGTATATGATACGGCAGGCAATGCCGGCACGGCCTCAGGCGTGGCGCAACAGGCTGTGGCGGATGGGGCCAAGATCATCATCGGGCCGGTCTATGCACAAGCCGCCAACGCGGCCGGCCTTGCGGTGCTGAACAACAACGTGAACGTCCTGTCCTTCTCGAACAACACCAGCATCGCGGGTGGAAATGTATTTGTACTGGGGCCAACATTCCAGAACACGGCCAATCGACTGGCCAATTATGGCGGAAGACAGGGCAAGACCGGAGCAATCATCGTACACAGCAATGACGCAGCCGGAGAGGCTGGCCGCTCAGCCATTGCCAATGCGCTCGCCAGCAGCAGTATGAACAACGCTGGCAGCGTCGGTTACGATCGGTCGCAGCAGGGCGTGATCAACGCGGTGCCCAATATCAAATCCGCCATGGATTCCACCGGAGCGGACTCGGTCTTCCTGACTGCAACCACCGCAGGGGCGCTGCCTTTGTTCTCGCAGCTTCTGCCCGAAGCGGGGGTTTCGCCGTCAACCTCCCAGTATATCGGTCTGACACGGTGGGACATTCCGGCCCAAACGCTGGAACTGCCCGGTGTTCAAGGCGGTTGGTTTGCCCTACCTGATCCTGCAAAAGCGCAGGCATATCGTCAGCGCTACAATGCGACCTATGGCGAAGCGCCGCATCCGATCAGCGGACTGGCCTATGACGGGATCGCCGCCATCGGAGCGCTTGTAAGCCAGGGCAAATCGAATGCTCTGACCGGGGCTGCGCTGACCCAGAGCGCCGGTTTTCAGGGCGTTGGCGGCATCTTCCGTCTGCGCTCGGACGGTACCAATGAACGGGGTCTGGCGGTTGCCACGATCCAGAACAAACAGGTGGTTGTGATTGACCCTGCCCCTCAAAGCTTCTCAGGGGCCGGTTTCTGACCAGCCTCACCTGACCGCAGTGCCTGAAAACTCACTTATCTGCCCGCCTGAGGATATTTTCGACGGCGCCCACGTTGACGCTCAGCTTGCTGCAGCGTTCGAGGCAGGCACTGACAACTCCGCGCTGCGCGCCGAAACCGTGCGCATTCTGCGTGAGGCGCAAAAGTCCGGGCGCGCTGCCATCGCCGAGGCCTTTGCCGCCCGCCCATTCGACGCGCGCCCTCTGACCCGGTCCTATACCTACCTTACGGATTGTCTGGTCGGCACCGCGATGCGCGTGGCAAGCAAGCATCTTCACCCTCTGGCCACCCCGACGCAGGGAGAACGCATCGCTGTTCTGGCGGTCGGCGGCTATGGGCGCGGTGAGATGGCACCCGCATCAGACGTCGATCTGCTGTTCCTGACGCCTTACAAGATCACCGCCTGGGCCGAGAGCGTGATTGAATCCATGCTCTATATCCTATGGGACCTGCGCCTGAAGGTCGGCCATTCCTCACGCACGATCAAGGATTGCCTGCGTTTGGGGACCGAAGATTTCACTATCCGGACCGCGATGCTGGAACAGCGCTATTTGGCAGGAGACACGCGTTTGGCCAAGGAACTGGACCAACGCCTCAAGGCCGATCTCTTCAAGGGCACCGAGCGCGAGTTCATCGAGGCCAAGCTTCAGGAACGCGACGAGCGCCACTTGAAACAGGGCCAGCGCTACGTAGTCGAACCCAATGTGAAAGAGGGCAAAGGCGGGCTGCGCGATCTGCAATCGCTCTACTGGATCGCGAAATACATCTACGGTGTGCAAGACGTGGCCGAGCTGGTCCCGCTGGGCCTGTTCACGCCCGATGAATTCAAGACCTTTGCCGAGGCCGAGAACTTCCTCTGGGCCGTACGCTCGCACCTGCATCTGGTCACAGGTCGCGCGACCGAACAGCTGACCTTCGACATGCAGGTCGAGGTTGCGGCGCGCATGGGCTATGAAGATCGGGCCGGGCGGCGGGCCGTCGAAGTGTTCATGCAACGCTATTTCCGCCATGCCACCAGCGTTGGGGAGTTGACGCGGATCTTCCTGACCAAGCTGGAAGCCCTGCATATGAAAGGCGCTCCGCTGCTGGAGCGGATTTTCCGCCGCCGCCCTCGGGTCAAACCCGGGTACAGCATGGTTCACGGGCGTCTGGATATTGCCGATCCGGATACATTCCTGACCGACAAGCTGAACATTTTGCGCCTGTTCGAGGAAGGCCTGCGTACAGGCATGTTGATCCATCCGGATGCTATGCGGCTGGTCACGGCCAATCTGCACCTGATCGACGACGATATGCGCAACGACAAAGAAGCCCAGCGCATCTTCCTCGACCTGATGCTGAAACACGGCAATCCGGAACGCGCCCTGCGCCGGATGAACGAACTTGGGGTGCTTTCAGCCTTCATACCCGAATTCGAACCCATCGTAGCGATGATGCAGTTCAATATGTATCACAGCTACACGGTGGACGAGCATATCATCCAGTGCATCGTCAACCTCGCCCAGATCGAACGCGGAGAGCTGGTTGAATCGCTGCCGCTGGCGTCCTCGATCCTTGAAGGGGGCGTAAACCGCAAGGTCCTCTATGTTGCGCTTCTGTTGCACGATATCGCCAAGGGCCGGCCCGAAGATCACTCTATCCTCGGGGCACAAATCGCGCGGAAAGTGGCACCCAGGCTGGGACTGAACAAATCCGATGCCGAGACGGTCGAATGGCTGGTGCGTTATCACCTGCTCATGTCGGATATGGCGCAGAAGCGCGATATCTCGGACCCTCGGACCGTGCGGGATTTTGCCAAGGCTGTGCAAACGGTCAAACGGCTGGATCTGCTGACCGTGCTAACCGTCTGTGACATTCGCGGTGTCGGGCCTAATACCTGGAACAACTGGAAGGCCACGTTGCTGCGCGCGCTGCATGCGGAAACCAAACGTGCCTTGGAAACGGGCATGGAGGATCTGAACCGTGCCAATCGCGGGGCCGAGGCCAAGAAACTGCTGCGCGCCGAACTGGCCGAATGGTCCAAGGCCGATCTGAAGACGGAAACCGGGCGGCACTATGCCCCGTACTGGCAGGGCCTGAACGTCTCGACCCACGTGGAATTTGCCGAGATGCTACGGACGCTGGAGCACAGCGGCGATCCCGGCGCGATGGAGATCCGCCTGCATCCGGACGAGGATCGCGACGCCACCCGCGCCTGCTTTACCATGGGTGATCACCCCGGTATCTTTGCGCGGATCGCCGGGGCCTTGGCCTTGGTCGGTGCCAACGTCGTGGATGCCCGCAGCTACACCACCAAGGATGGCTACGTCACGGATGCGTTCTGGATACAGGATGCCGAAGGCCACCCGTTCGAAGCCAGCCGTCTGCCGCGTCTGACCCAGATGATCCACAAAACGCTGAAGGGCGAGGTCGTGGCCCGCGAGGCGTTGAAATCGCGCGATAAGATCAAGAAACGCGAACGCGCTTTCAACGTACCGACCCATATCACCTTCGACAATGACGGCTCTGAAATCTACACGATCATCGAGGTTGATACCCGCGACCGCCCCGGTCTGCTCTATGACCTGACGCGCACGCTGGCAGCGGCCAATGTCTATATCGCCAACGCCGTAATCGCGACCTATGGCGAGCAGGTGGTGGATACGTTCTACGTCAAGGACATGTTCGGGCTGAAATACCACTCGGAAAGCAAACAGCGCGGGCTTGAGACGAAACTGCGCAAAGCCATTACCGAGGGCGCCGAGCGCGCGGCGTCATGAAGCAAATCCGGCTGTTTTCGGGCTTCTTCACGGTCGGCTTCTGGACGTTGGCCAGTCGCATTCTGGGCTTTCTTCGTGAAATCCTGCTGACCGCGTTCATCGGCCCCGGCCCGGTGATGGACGCCTTCGTCGCGGCTTTCCGTCTGCCCAACATGTTCCGCCGCTTCTTTGCCGAAGGCGCATTCAACGCAGCTTTCGTGCCGATGTTTTCCAAGCGGCTAGAAGGCGGAGAGAACGCGCAAGGGTTCGCGCAAGACGCCTTCAACCTTTTGGTCGCCGCGGTATTGGCCCTGGTCGGGCTGGCAATGGTCTTCATGCCGGGCCTCGTCTGGCTGACGGCCGAAGGGTTTTACGGCGATGAACGCTTTGATCTGGCCGTCGACTATGGCTATGTCGTCTTCCCCTACATTCTTTTCATGTCACTGGCGGCGCTGTTTTCGGGCGTTCTGAACGCGACCGGGCGGTTTGCTGCCGCCGCCGCAGCGCCGGTTCTTCTAAACATCTTCGCCTGCACCGCCCTGATCGCTGGCGCGATATCCGGAGGCGAGGTCATTCGCTGGCTCATCGCCGTGATCCCTTTGGCAGGTGTGGCGCAGTTGGCGTTGGTCTGGTTTGCCACCGAACGCGCCGGTATCCGCATACGATTTGGGTTGCCGCGTCTGACGCCCGAGATGCGGAATATGGTCCGCATCGCCGTACCCGCCGCCTTGGCCATGGGGGTGACGCAGGTCAATCTGGTCGTAGGGCAACTCGTGGCCTCAAAGACCGAGAAAGCTGTCAGCTGGTTATTTGCTGCAGATCGTCTGTATCAGCTGCCTCTGGGCGTCGTTGGGATTGCCATCGGAATCGTGCTGCTGCCCGACCTGTCTCGCCGCTTGCGCGCGGATGACAAAGCAGGCGCGCGCAATGCGTTTTCGCGGGCCGGAGAGTTCATGTTGCTGCTCACCCTGCCCTCGACCGTAGCCTTCCTGATCATCCCGAACCCGCTGGTGTCAGTCCTGTTTCAGCGGGGCCAGTTCACCGCCGAGGATACAGCCGCAACAGCCCTGGCCGTTGCAATCTATGGCATCGGCCTGCCCGCATTCATGCTACAGAAGCTGCTGCAACCGCTGTATTTCGCGCGCGAGAACACGCGGTCTCCGTTCCACTATGCTTTGGTGGCAATGATCGTCAACGCGGCGCTTGCCTTCGGTCTTTACCCGATTTTCGGATGGATTGCCCCTGCCATCGCAGCCTCTGCCGCTGGCTGGGCCATGGTTGGCTTACTGGCCTTCGGCGCGCGGGATATGGGCGATGAGACTCGGTTCGACGACCGCTTCCGGCGGCGCGCGGGGCGGATCATCTTGGCATCTGTCGGGATGGGCGCGGTGTTGTTTGCCGCCATTCAACTGTTCGGCTGGACGCTTGATGTGCCCGGGTGGCGCTATCTGGCTCTGCTTGCGCTGATCATGGTTGCAGCGGTCAGCTACTTCGCATTTGGCCACCTGTTGGGGGCATTTAGACTGTCCGAGTTCAAAACGGCCCTGCGCCGGTCATGATTAATCACGCCGGATGCGGCCCTTGATCCGCGCCCAACCACCCGGCGCCAAAAAGAAGGACAGGCCGAACCCGGTGGCAAAACCGCCCAGATCGGCCACCCAATCGGATGTGCCGCCAAAGATCAGGCCAAACAGCAGCTGAATGCCCATCAGCACCGCAATCAACTGAAATGCCCGCGCCTGATTGGCCCCAACCAAAGAAAGTTTGCGCCACAGCAACCAAGTAAATGCCCCGATCAACCCGTAGACCGGTGGGAACCCTCCGAGCAGCGGATAAGACGGGTCCAGAAACAGCGCATACGCGAGCGCGCCACCAACACCCGACAGAACGAAGATCAGCAGCATCGGAAAGCCGCCAAAGACCTCACCCACCATCTTGCCCATTGCCAGCACGAACACGCAGACAAAAACCGCCTGCGTAAAACTGCCCGAAACGAACGGATAGGTCACAAAGCGGATAACATGCTCGAACGGCCAGCGCCCGTTCTGGACCATCCAATCGAAGATATCGGCCGAGAACGCGTAGCTCTGCAGCGCATCCAGCCGCCATCCGACCGCGCCGGGCCCTCCGACCAGACCCCGGGCGCCCAGCGTAAACGCCAGTTCGATCCCCATGATGAACAGAACCAAGGCCACCACGACGGGCGGCAGAGGGTTCACGGCGGGTGTATAATGCTCACTGCTCATTGGGCTGGCCTTTCGCGGCTGTTGACGTCCCTTGGCCTCATGGGTAAGCGACGAGGGCTGATTTTTCCAGACGGGAGTTCCCTTCGATGACCCAGACCCAATTCACGCCGCGCGTGTTTTCCGGCATCCAGCCTTCGGGCGGGCTGACCTTGGGCAACTATCTGGGCGCGATGAAGCGCTTTGTGGATATGCAGGGGCCAGAGTTCGAAACCATCTATTGCATGGTCGACCTGCATGCGATCACCGTCTGGCAAGACCCCGCCGCCTTGTCGCACAACACGCGCGAACTGTGCGCGGGCTATATCGCGGCGGGCATCGACCCGGAGCAATCCATCCTGTTCAACCAAAGCCAGGTGCCCGAACACGCGCAACTGGCGTGGATCTTCAACTGCGTTGCCCGGATGGGCTGGATGCAGCGCATGACCCAATGGAAGGACAAGGCGGGCAAGAACACGCAAAACGCCTCGCTGGGCCTGTTTGCCTATCCGGCGCTGATGGCCGCGGACATTCTGATCTATCACGCGACCCATGTTCCTGTGGGTGAGGACCAGAAACAGCATCTTGAGCTGACGCGCGACATCGCGATCAAATTCAACAACGATTTCGGCGTCGACTTCTTCCCGGTCACCGAACCCGTGATCGAAGGAGCGGCCACGCGGGTCATGAGCCTTCGTGACGGCTCCAAGAAGATGTCCAAATCTGATCCCTCGGACATGAGCCGCATCAACATGACAGACGATGCCGACACGATCGCCAAGAAAATCCGCAAGGCCAAAACCGACCCGGATGCCCTGCCATCGGAAGTCGACGGTTTGGAAGATCGCCCTGAGGCGCGCAATCTGGTCAATATCTACGCCGCGCTCAGCGACAGCTCGGCCGCGCAGGTGTTGGCCGATGTTGGCGGCAAGCAGTTTGGTGAGTTCAAACCGATGCTCGCGGAACTGGCGGTCGAAAAACTGTCTCCGATCTCGTCCGAGATGGCCCGCCTGATGGGCGAGCAGTCCGAGATTGACCAGATCCTGGCCCGTGGTGCGGAAAAGGCGCGCGCGATTGCCGCCCCGATCCTGAAACAAACCTACGAGATTGTGGGCATGGTCGGCGCTGCATCGCGCTGATTGCACTGGACCTTCGCCTGACGCCCTCCTAACTTTGCCGAAAGCTGAGGGAGGGCGCTATGGCAGTCGGCAAAAATATCCGCACCTATTTCGAAGGCCAATGGCATGAAGGGGACGCACCGATCATGCGGGCGGCGGATCATGGATCGTGGCTGGGGTCCTCGGTTTTTGATGGCGCACGCTACTTTGACGGCATGGCCCCTGATCTGCTGGCCCATTGCGCCCGCGTGAACCGGTCCGCCGAGGCTTTGATGCTGACCCCGACCGTGACGCCGGAACAGATGGTCGATCTGGTGCGCGAGGGGCTGCAATCCTATGGCCCGGATCAGGCTGTCTATATCCGTCCGATGTATTGGGGCATCCACGGGGACGCTACGGCCATCGTACCCCAGAAAGACAGCACCGGTTTCGCCATCTGTCTTGAAGAGATCCCAATGGCGCCCGATACGGCCTCGGTCACGTTGACGACCACCCGGTTCCGCCGTCCGGTACTGGAATCCGCCGTGGTGAATGCCAAGGCCGGGTGTCTCTATCCAAACAACGCCCGGATGCTGACTGAGGCACGCTCCAAAGGGTTCTCGAACGCGCTTGTCGCCGACGCGATGGGCAATGTGGCCGAGACCGCCACCGCCAACATTTTCATGGCCAAGGACGGTGAAGTCTTTACCCCCATGCCCAACGGCACCTTTCTGGCCGGGATCACCCGCGCAAGGCACATCAAGAACCTGCGCGCCGATGGTGTCACCGTACATGAAGCGGTCCTCAGCTTTGATGATTTCCATGCGGCGGATGAGGTGTTCATGTCCGGCAACATGAATAAGGTGACGCCTGTGACTGCTCTGGACGACACGCAATATCAGGTTGGCCCTATCGCCCGTCGCGCCCGCGCGCTCTACTGGGATTGGGCAGCAAGCGAGCGCTAGGGATTTACCCGAGTTGCCAGCACGCTATCGGTCGGGCATGATCCGAGAAAATCAAGAGGACCCAAATGCGCAAGTTTCTCGTCATTCTGGATGACAGCCGCGAATGCCTTAACGCCATGCGTTTTGCCGCGATGCGGGCCGCGCATACCGGCGGCGGCGTGACAATTCTGTCGGTGATCCCGCCGGATGAATTCAATCACTGGATCGGTGTGGCCGAAACTATGCGCGAAGAGGCCCGCGAGCGCATCCACGCCCATTTCGAAGTCTTCGCCAAATGGATGCGCGACAAGCAGAGCGTTGAACCTGAATTGGCCATTCGCGAAGGCGATCCAGTGGCACAGATCATCGAACACGTACAGTCCGATCCAGAGATTGGGGTTCTGGTTCTGGGCGCCGGCACCGACAAGAAAGGGCCGGGTCCGCTGGTGACTCAGCTGACCAGGAACTCGGGCAGCATGCCGATCCCGATCACCATCGTACCGGGCGACCTGAGCAAGGAAAAACTGGAAGAGATCACCTGAGGCACCATGGCCGTACCCGTTCAGTTCTGGTTCGAATTCGCCTCGACCTATTCTTATCTCAGCGCGATGCGGATCGAGCAACTGGCCGCTGACAAGGGTGTTTCCATCGACTGGCAGCCCTTTCTTTTGGGGCCGATCTTTGCCGAACAGGGCTGGAACACGTCTCCGTTCACGATCTATTCTGCCAAGGGCCGCTACATGTGGCGCGATATGGAGCGTTTATGCGCCGCTCGCGCATTGCCTTTTCAACGCCCCGATCCGTTTCCGCAGAATTCCCTGACCGCTGCGCGTCTGGCCGTCGCCATCGCGTCCCAAGACCAGCGAGCCGCGTTTACCCGTGCCGTCTACATGGCCGAGTTCGGCGAGGGCCGCGACATCTCGGCCGCATCGACATTGACCGATTGCCTTGCAGCCGCAGGTCTGGCCGCCGATTTCATAGAGAGCGCACAAGACCCAAAGGTAAAATCAGCGCTCTTCGAACAATCCAGCCGCGCCAAGGATCTGGATCTGTTCGGCGCACCCAGTTTTGTCGTCGGGGATGAGGTTTTCTGGGGCGATGACCGGTTGATTGACGCGATAAACCACGCTCTCGCAATTTAGAACGGTTCCAAATCTTGACTTCCACGGCGGCTGCCCGCATATCAGATGCAACGAAAACGGAGCTGCCTCATGTTCATTCAGACCGAATCCACCCCGAACCCGGCAACCTTGAAGTTCCTGCCCGGCCAGACGGTGCTTGAGGCAGGCACAGCCGACTTCCCATCCGCCGAAGCGGCCGAAAAATCGCCGCTCGCCCAGCGCATCTTTGCGGTCAGCGGCGTGACCGGCGTGTTCTTTGGCAATGACTTTGTCACGGTGACCAAGGCGGATGAGGTCGATTGGGACCACATCAAGCCAAGCATCCTCGGCGCGGTGATGGAGCATTACCAATCCGGCCAGCCCGTCATGGGGGCCGAGGCGGCACCTGCTTCCGGCCATGCCGAACATACTGGCGAGGATTCGGAAATCGTCGACCAGATCAAGGATCTGCTGGACAGCCGTGTGCGCCCTGCGGTGGCTCAGGACGGTGGCGACATCACCTTCCACGGCTTTGACCGCGGCGTGGTCTACCTGCACATGCAAGGGGCCTGCGCGGGCTGCCCGTCCTCGACCCTGACCCTGAAAATGGGGATCGAAAACCTGCTGCGCCACTATATCCCCGAAGTGACCGAGGTTCGCCCCGTTGCCGTCTGAACCGACCCTTCTGGCATTTGACACATCGGCCGCGCAGTGCGCGGCCGCTTTGTTGCGTGGCTCTGAAATTGTCATCACGCGGGCAGAGGCCATGTCACGTGGGCAGGTCGAACGCCTGATGCCTCTGCTGGAGGAGGTTCTGTCTGAGGCCGGTCTTGGTTGGAAAGACTTGGACGCCATTGGTGTTGGCGTAGGACCGGGAAACTTCACCGGCATTCGAATCTCGGTCTCAGCGGCGCGCGGGCTTGCTTTGGGTCTGAAAATCCCGGCCGTTGGCGTGTCAGGATTTGACGCCTTGGAGGAGATCATGCCCGACAGTCACCTGCCTGCGATCTCAGCCCCGCGCGATCAGGTCTATGTGCGAACCTCAGAAGGCCCACGACTGATGCCTCGGGCCGAGGCCGAGGGGCTTGGCCCGCTCTTCACTGCCACGGACCCAAACGCGCATGTTCAGGCCATCGCCCATGTCGCGGCGCGCAGGTTCGGCACGGAAACAGACCCACCCGCACCGCTTTATATTCGCCCCGCGGATGCGGCGCCTTCTCGCGACCTCCCTCCTGTGCTGCTGGACGAATGACCCCGGAAGACATGGCCCTGACCCACGCTGCGGCCTTCACACAGGCGCGCCCGTGGACGGCTGCCGAGTTCGAAGACCTGCTGCAAAACCGCTTCACCCATGTTGTCGGAGACCCCAACTCCTTTGCTCTGTTTCAGGTAGTCACGGGCGAAGCCGAGTTGCTGACCATCGCGACTCACCCCCTGCATCAGCGTCAGGGCTTGGCTGCAGCCTGCATGAAAAACTGGCACGCCATTGCCGCTGACCTCGGCGCGGCACGCGCGATTCTTGACGTGGCGGCAGACAATGGGGCAGCTATCGCACTCTATGAAGGCTTTGGATACAGCCTATGCGGGCGGCGAAAAGACTATTACACGCGCGATTCCGCCTCAAATTGCGACGCGATCGTGATGGAACGCCCCCTCCCGTAGCCCCACACCCCACTTTTTAGACCAAGTGGTCAAAAATCAGTTGACCCTGCCTGTTGCATACGGCCTTAATTCCCGTCATCACAACGGTTATGCTCGCTATAGGTGGGTAAACGAGGCTAGTTTAACCTCGAACCGACAAAAACAACGGGAGTACCAAATGACCCTGATGAAATCCTTGATGGGCGCTGCCGCCGCCGTCGCTCTGACCGCGGGGGCCGCACTGGCCGAACCGGCCCTGATCTTTGACCTGGGCGGCAAGTTCGACAAGTCGTTCAACGAAGCCGCACATAACGGCGCACAGCGTTGGGCCAACGAAACCGGCGGCACCTATCGCGAGATCGAGCTTCAGTCGGAAGCACAGCGTGAACAGGCCCTGCGCCGTTTCGCCGAGGCTGGCGCGAACCCGGTGATCACCATGGGCTTCGCCATGGCCGATCCGCTGTCTGCCGTTGCCGGCGACTATCCTGACACCAAGTTCGTCGCGGTTGACGTCACCTGGCTGGATGCCCCGAACATCCGTCAGATCGGCTTTGCCGAGCATGAAGGCTCGTACCTCGTTGGTATGATGGCCGCGATGGCGTCGGAATCGGGCACTGTCGGCTTCATCGGCGGAATGGATATCCCGCTGATCCGCCACTTTGGTTGCGGCTATGCGCAAGGCGCCAAGGCTGTGAATCCCGACATCAACGTTGTTGCCAACATGACCGGCACAACTCCGGCCGCATGGAACGACCCGGTTAAAGGGTCCGAGCTGACCAAAGCGCAGATCAGCCAAGGCGCTGATGTAATCTACGCCGCTGCAGGCGGTACCGGTGTTGGTGTTCTGCAGACCGCAGCGGACGAAGGCATCCTGTCGATCGGCGTGGACAGCAACCAGAACCACCTGCACCCGGGCAAAGTTCTGACCTCGATGCTCAAGCGCGTGGACGTTGCCGTCTATGACGCGATGAAAGCGGGTGAAGATCTGGAAACCGGCGTGTTCGCCATGGGCCTGGCCGAGGACGGCGTTGGCGTTGCCATGGACGAGAACAACAAAGAGCTGGTCTCGGTTCGTATGAACGACGCCGTGGACGAAGCACGCAAAGCGATCATCAACGGCGACATCTCCGTTGTCAGCTACTACGAGAACGACAGCTGCCCGGCGCTGCAGTTCTGATATCGCACGGGGCGGGGGGTGACCTCCGCCTCGGTCCCACTCTGCCGCGAACCGCGCGGCCCTTCGGCAACCCAAGGACAAGACATGACAGTCCCCGCCATTGAGCTCAAAGGGATTTCCAAAGCCTTTGGGCCGGTTCAGGCCAATAAAGACATTTCCATCAGCGTCGCCCCCGGCACGATCCATGGGATCATCGGTGAAAACGGTGCGGGCAAATCCACGCTGATGAGCATTCTCTACGGCTTCTACAAAGCCGATAAAGGTGAAATTTGGATCAACGGTACCAAGACCGACATTCCAGACAGTCAGGCGGCCATCGCCTCGGGTATCGGGATGGTGTTCCAGCACTTCAAGCTGGTCGAAAACTTCACCGTTCTTGAAAACATTGTTCTGGGCGCCGAGGATGGCGGGCTGCTGGCCCCGTCTCTGGCCAAAGCCCGGAAAGAGCTGAAAGCGCTGGAAGAAGAGTACGAGCTGTTCGTCGATCCTGACAAGCGCATCGATGAGATCGGCGTGGGCATGCAGCAACGGGTCGAGATCCTCAAGGCGCTGTATCGCAAGGCCGAGATCCTGATCCTCGACGAACCCACCGGCGTTTTGACCCCGGCCGAGGCCGACCAGCTGTTCCGCATCCTCGATCGCCTTCGGGCCGAAGGGAAAACGATCATCGTGATCACGCATAAGCTGCGTGAGATTATGGAGAACACCGATACCGTCTCGGTCATGCGGCGCGGAGAGATGACGGCCACGGTCAAAACCTCCGAAACCAGCCCGGAGCATCTGGCCGAGCTGATGGTGGGCCGCAAGGTCCTGCTACAGGTCGACAAGGTACCCGCGCAGCCCGGGAAACCCATTCTTGAGGTCCAAGACCTGCGCGTGTTCGATGCGGCAGGTGTTGAACGTGTCAAAGGCATCGACCTGACCGTCCGCGCCGGTGAGATCGTCGGCATCGCAGGCGTCGCGGGCAACGGCCAGTCGGAACTGCTGGAAGTTCTGGGTGGAATGCGCCCCGGTCAGGGGTCGATCAAGCTGAACGGTACGCCGCTTCCCCTCAGCGGGGCTGGGTCTGACGGTCAGGCGCGTCGCGCGCAGCACATCGCCCACGTCCCCGAAGACCGTCAGCGCGAAGGTCTGATCATGGATTTCCATGCCTGGGAAAACGTTGCCTTCGGCTATCACCGTGACCCGGCCTACAAGCGCGGCCTGTTCATGGACAACGCCGCCCTGCGCGCGGACACCGAAGCTAAGATCGAGAAATTCGATGTGCGTCCCCCGAACGGCTGGCTGACCGCCAAAAGCTTTTCGGGCGGCAACCAGCAGAAGATCGTCGTCGCGCGCGAGATTGAGCGGAACCCAGACCTGTTGCTGGTCGGCCAACCGACCCGTGGCGTCGACATTGGCGCAATCGAATTCATTCACAAACAGATCGTAGCCCTGCGCGACCAAGGCAAAGCGATCCTGCTGGTCTCGGTCGAGCTGGAGGAGATCTTCTCGCTCTCGGACCGGATCGCCGTGATGTTTGACGGACATATCATGGGTGAGCGTCTACCCCATGAGACAGATGAAAAAGAACTTGGCCTGCTGATGGCCGGTGTTGCGGGAGAGGCCGCGTAAGATGGAAAAAATGCCCAAATGGGCCGACGTCGTGCTGATCCCCATCATCAGCCTGGTGTTGGCCACGATCCTGTCGGCGTTGGTGATCCTCGCCATCGGAGAGAACCCGGTTGAGGCTGTGAACCTAATGGTCACAGGCGCGCTTGGGTCGACCTATGGCTGGGGCTATACGCTCTACTACGCGACCAACTTCATGTTCACCGGGCTTGCGGTGGCCGTAGCCTTTCACGCGCGGCTGTTTAACATCGGTGGCGAAGGTCAGGCGATGCTGGGTGGTCTTGGCGTTGCCATGGTGTGTCTCTACATCCCTTGGCCGCATTGGAGCATCGCTCTGATCGCTGCAGGACTGGGGGCCGCTGTATTTGGCGCAGCATGGGCCGCAATCCCGGCTTACCTGCAGGCCAAACGTGGCAGCCACATCGTGATCACCACGATCATGTTCAACTTTATCGCAGCCGCCTTCCTGAACTACATGCTGGTAAATGTCATGCGCCCGCAAGGCTCGCAGGACCCGGCAACAGCGCGCTTCCCCGAGGCGGTTCACCTGCCGACCTTCCAATCCATGTTCTCAACCGCTGAGAACGTGATGTTCCGCGGCGCACCGGCCAATATTTCGTTCTTCGTGGCGATCATAGCCTGTTTCGTGGTCTGGGCTCTGATCTGGCGCACTCGGTTAGGCTATGAAATTCGGGCATATGGTCATTCAGAGACCGGTGCCGTCTATGCCGGGATCTCGCCGGTTCGCATCACTATCATCGCCATGCTGATCTCGGGCGGGCTAGCCGGTCTGATGGCCATCAACAACGTGATGGGTGAGGCCGAGCGTCTGGTTCTGAATTCGACCGAAGGCGCAGGCTTTATCGGCATCGCCGTGGCACTGATGGGCCGATCACACCCCTTCGGCGTGTTCCTTGCCGCGCTTCTGTTTGGCTTTCTCTATCAGGGCGGCGCCGAGCTGGCCTTGTGGACATCTATCCCGCGCGAACTGATCGTCGTCATTCAGGCGCTGGTGATCCTGTTTACCGGAGCGTTGGACAACATGGTGCGGATGCCGCTTGAAAAGCTGTTCCTTGCCCTGCGGAAGGAGCCTCAGTGATGGATTCGTTCGTAACACTGATCCAGGTCCTTGATTCCACCGTCCGTCTGGCGACGCCTTTGCTGCTGGCCTGTCTGGCAGGTCTCTATTCCGAACGTGCCGGGATTTTCGACATCGGGCTTGAAGGCAAAATGCTGATCTCGGCCTTCTTCTCAGCAGCCGTGGCGGCGGTGACCGGCTCGGTCTGGTTGGGATTGCTCGCGGGTATCGCGTCGTCTCTGGTTTTGTCGGCACTACATGGCGTGGCGTCGATCACGTTCCGGGGCAATCAGCTTATCTCTGGCGTGGCGATCAACTTCCTGGCCTCAGGCCTGACGGTTCTAATTGCTCAAAGCTGGTTCCAACAAGGCGGGCGCACCCCGTCGCTGTTCGGAGAAGGCCGGTTTGAGCCGATCAACTTCCCCTTCGCCGAAGCGCTGAGCGAAGTGCCCTTCATCGGCCCGATCTATTCTGAACTGCTGTCGGGCCATTCGATCCTTGTCTACATCGCCTTCCTGATGGTGCCTGCGACGTGGTGGATCCTGTATCGCACCCGGTTCGGGTTGCGGTTACGCGCGGTGGGTGAAAACCCGGCCGCCGTGGACACGGCCGGTGTCTCGGTCGTCGGTCTGCGCTTTGCAGCTGTCGCCATATGCGGCGTGCTCTGCGGTATCGCCGGTGCCTATCTTGCAACTGCGCTGCAGGCCGGGTTCGTCAAGGAAATGACCGCCGGTCGCGGGTTCATTGCACTGGCGGCGCTGATCTTTGCGAAATGGCGTCCCTGGCACGCGATGTGGGCCTGTTTGCTGTTTGGCCTGCTACAGGCTATTGCGCTGCGGTTCCAGAATATCGACCTGGGCGGCATCGTGATCCCTGTGCAGGTGATGGACGCCCTGCCATATATCCTGACCGTGGTGATTCTTGCGGGCTTCGTCGGCAAGGCGGTTCCGCCCCGCGCCGGCGGCGAGCCCTACGTGAAAGAACGCTGATAAGTCCAGTTCAGGGCCAATTCTGGGTCCTGTTCGCTGCAGAGCGGCATGCAGAGTTGATTTTGCATGCCGCAACCGCTCTAAGAGGGTATGTGCGTGTTTCCTCTGATAGAAAAGAGTGCAAACCTCCCCTCGTATTTGCCAAAGACGGGTGGTAGGCCTGTGACCGCAGCGCCCGATATTCAGGCTGCACGCATTTCCGATGCCGGCGGGTTCACCGCTTTGCACAGCCGAACTCAATACGACTAGAGCATGCCATGCAAATTTACCTTCCGATTGCCGAAGTCTCCGTAAACGCCTTTCTATTGCTAGGGCTCGGAGGCATGGTCGGCATTCTGTCGGGCATGTTCGGAGTCGGCGGTGGGTTCCTTATGACGCCGCTTCTGTTCTTTATCGGCATCCCTCCGGCGGTTGCCGTTGCGACCGAAGCCAACCAGATCGTGGCCTCGTCCTTCTCGGGCGTTCTGGCGCATTTCAGGCGAAGGACGGTCGATTTCAGGATGGGCACGGTGCTTTTGATCGGCGGCCTCATCGGGGCCGCGCTTGGCGTTGTCGTGTTCAACTACCTCAAGAGCTTGGGTCAGGTCGATCTGCTGGTGACCCTGTGCTACGTCGTCTTCCTTGGCGTGATCGGCAGCCTGATGTTCATCGAAAGCCTGCGCGCCTTGCGCAAAGCAAAGAAAGGCGGAGCGGCACCTGCCAAGCGTCGTCAGCGCGGCTGGGTCCATGCGATGCCCTTCAAGATGCGCTTTCGCACCTCGGGCCTGTATATCTCGGTCATCCCTCCGGTTCTGGTCGGCCTCTGCGTAGGCGTTCTGTCCGCGATCATGGGCGTCGGCGGCGGCTTTATCATGGTGCCCGCGATGATCTATCTGCTGGGCATGCCCACCAAGGTTGTGGTCGGGACATCCCTGTTCCAGATCATCTTCGTCACCGCCTTCACGACAATGCTGCACGCCACCACGAACTACACCGTGGACGTGGTTCTGGCCGTGCTGCTTCTGGTCGGCGGCGTTATTGGGGCTCAGATAGGAACCGTGATCGGCGCCCGGATGCCAGCCGAACAATTGCGGGTTTTGCTGGCCGCGCTTGTGCTGGTCGTCTGCGGCAAGCTGGCGCTTGATCTGCTTCTGGAACCGTCCGAGCTGTATTCGCTTGGCGCCAGCGGGGGGCACTGATCATGGTCCGCTCATTGATCACCGCCCTGTGCCTGTTCTGCCTGCCCGCGGCTGCCGCGGAAGAGCAGGTGGTCCTGGGCCTCAGCCAGGACCGCGTTGCCATTACCGCCACGTTCGACGGGTCCGAAATTCTGATCTTCGGGGCCATCAAGCGCGAAGCTCCGATCCCCGAAGGCCCTCCGCTAGAGGTGATCGTCACCGTTGCCGGCCCGTCCGAGCCTCTGACCGTGCGCCGTAAAGAACGTAAACTAGGAATCTGGGTGAACACCGACAGCGTCGAGGTCGATCTGGCCCCCAGCTTCTACGCTGTTGCCACCAGCGGACCATTTAAAGAAATTCTCACCAATACCGAGGATCTCCGCTATCGGGTTTCCATCGAACGGGCCATCCGCTCGGTTGGGGCGGCCATGCATATTGAGGCCGCTCAGGACTTTGCCGATGCCGTGATACGCATTCGCGAAAGCGAGAGCCTGTATTCGATCCGCGAAAACACGGTTGCCGTGGATGAACAAACCCTGTTCCGTACTTCCATCGACATGCCCGCCGACCTGACCGAAGGCGACTATGCCGCGCGCATCTTCCTGACGCGGGGCGGCAATGTGGTGTCGCAATACGAAACCACCATCGACGTGCGCAAAGTGGGGCTTGAGCGGTTTCTCTACAACATGTCCCGCGAACAGCCCGTTTGGTACGGGCTGATGTCACTGGTCATCGCCATCGCCGCTGGGTGGGGGGCCTCGACGGCTTTCCGTCTGCTCCGCGAAAAGTAGCGCTCAGCCCCGGCCGATATAGGGCATGGTCGTGGCCATCACGGTCATGAACTGCACATTGGCCTCGGGCGGCAGATTTGCCATGTGTAGCACCGATTTGGCAGCGTCTTCCACATCCATGGTCGGATCGGGCGTCGCACCGTCGGCAATCGCAGCATCGACTAGCCCCTGCACCATCTGTGTGCGGGCATTTCCGATGTCGATCTGACCACAGGCAATGCCAAAATCGCGCCCGTCCAGCGACAGGCTGCGCGTCAGCCCGGTGATGGCATGTTTCGTTGCAGAGTAGTGCACCGAATTCGGGCGCGGCACATAAGCCGCGATTGAGCCGTTGTTGATGATGCGTCCGCCTTGTGGGGTTTGATGACGCATGATCCGAAACGCCTCACGCGCGCTTAGGAACATGCCGTTGAGGTTGACGTTGACGCTTTGGTACCAGTCCTCCAACGCGATTTCATCAATCGTACCGCCGGGTGCGAAGATGCCTGCATTGTTGAACAGAACGTCCAGCCGTTCGGCCCTGTTCGAGAACGACCGAAAGGCGCGCGCAACCGCCACCGGATCCGTCACATCCGCAACCAGAGGGATGGCGTTGCGATGCCCTTCGGCCAGTTCCGTCAGTTTGTCTTCGCTGCGGGCAAGCAGGCCGACGGTCCAGCCCTCAGCCAGAAACAGCTCTGCTGTAGTCTTTCCGATCCCGGAACTCGCGCCGGTTATGAGGATGGATTTCATATCTCTTCAGCCTCCAGTGTCAGGGTCGTCGCCGGAATGGCACGCAGATCATCGACGCGCAGAGGATGGGTGGGTTTGGACAACCGATTGCGCACCACCCAGATCAAGCGTTCCTGCGCGCGGGTGATGGCAACATAGGCCAGTCGTTTCCACAAGGGCTGCCCGGCCTCGGTCCGACCCATGCGGGCAGCGGCGTAGATGTCCGGCGCAAAGACCTGCACCGTATCCCATTGCGAACCCTGCGCCTTATGGATAGTAACCGCTGCCCCATGCAGAAAGGTCGCACCCATACGCGCGGCATAAGGGATAAACGGCTCTTCTTCATCCGGCTTTTCGATCTGCACAATCGACGCGGCACTGACTTGAGGGTCCTCGGCCCCCATGACATGCAGGCGAGAGAAACCGGGTTTTCGCCCCGGCCCCAGATAAACCACCTGAGCACCCTTGATCAGGCCGCGCGCCTCAAGATCCAGTCGTTTCTTACGGTGTTTCAGAGGCAGCTCTATCCCGTCGCAGATCAGCGGCTCACCTTCCAGCAATTCCGTCTCGGGGGCGCCATGGACCTGCCGGAAGGCCTGGATCAGACGGATGCGCGTTGCGTTGCGCCAGACCAGAACCGGGCTGCGGGCCATCAGATCAACCTCGACCCTCTGCCCCCAGACCACACGGTCATCGCGACGCGAGGTGTCTTCGACCAGACGCTCGAAATCCTCAAACCCCATGGCAGGGTCAGCAAGCGCATGAGCCAGATCGAGGATGGGATTATCGGCGTCCTGCCGGTGTATGCGATGCAGGGTCAGTTTGCGCGGCTCGGGCAGGGTTTCGAACACCATGCTGCCAGATTGGTTCACTGGTGCCAGCTGTGCTGGATCACCGAACAACAACAACGACGGGAAGATCTCCTTCAGATCATCAAACTGGCGGTCATCCAGCATCGAGGCTTCATCGACAAAACCGATATCCAGCGGCTCTTCCCGGCGTTTCCAGCCAGTGATGAAATCCGACCCGCGCAAACCGGCGGCGGCCAGAGCACCCGGGATCGACTTGTTGTTCTGATAGAAAGCAGCGGCCCGGTCCAGCGCCTCATCCGTCAGGCCTTCGATCTCGGGCCGTTCGTCATTGCCCTCAAGCCATTCGGCAATCCGTTCATATTCCGGGTCGTAGACGGGCGTGTAGAGAATGCGATGGATGGTCGTCGCGGGTACCCCCCGCAGGCGCAAAACGCTTGCGGCTTTGTTCGTGGGGGCCAGAATCGCCAGACTGCGTTTGTCGCGAGACTTGCGGCTTTCATAGTCACCCGAGACGATGTGAACGCCCGTCTCGGCCAGCGCCTTGTACAGTTCAGCTAGCAGTAGGGTCTTGCCCGAACCAGCCTTGCCGATCACGGCCATAACGCCCGATTCACCGTTTCCCGGCAGTTTCAGCAGCGCATCATCTTCAAGGTCCACCCCGGCAGAGCGCAGCATCTCGGCGATACTGTCATAGGCGGCGGCCTGATCTTCTGAGAAGGTCACATTGGGCAAAGACATGGCGCGACCCTACAGGGCCACGCCACCCTTCACCAGATACGGATTTGGGTTTTCAAGGTCCTAGGCCGACAGCGCAAATCGGTGTTGTTTTGCCGGGCCGAATGCGGTTTTGAACCATAGGCGCGAAAGCTCGCGCGGGATGCCCGCCCGTTCGGCCACGCGGTTGCAATCATCCGCGGAATAGGGCCACAGGCCGACCGAGATCTGATCGCGCCCTTTCCCCTCGGACCCCAACACAATCGGAGACGACCCGATCAACCGGTAGATCCGGATCATCCGCGCATCAAAGACGCCGGCGATATGGGTCAGGCCGAACCCCTCCATCATTTCACCGCCGCTCAGCATGATAGCCCCAGCCGTATGGGGGCTGGCTGTGCGCGATAGGCAAAAGCGCGTGACCTCCCAGATCAGAGGGCTGCAGATCGGCTCGCCCTCGTTGAGATGACCGAACACCTCGTTCACCATGACCGGGCCAGTGGTCGGCAGAACCCGCATTGAGCCGCCATGGCTACCATCCGGCTCCTCCCAAATCACGTAGAGCGGGTTGAGATCATCGTACTGATCCCGCTCTTCCCCTTTTTCATTGACGTAAACGTCCCATCCCAGCCGGGTTTTGAACTGATCCGCGCGATCGCGAAACATGCCGTCGGCCAAAGCTGGAAATTCATGCAGCTCATCAGCATACAAGTAACGCAACATGACTAATTCCCCTTGTCGTCCTGTGCAGGAACGAAAGGGGTACGAAGTCGTGGTTAATTTACTGTTCTAAGACCGTACGTTGCTTAAACGACTATTAACCCACGGCTGAGCGCGGTCGCGATGGCGTGCGTCGTATTTTGCGCACCCAGTTTCGAGCGCGCGCTTTCAATATAGACCCTAAGAGTGTGTTCCGAGATCGACAGCGAATGCGCAACCTGCGCTCGGCTGAAGCCCTGCGCAAGCAACGTCATCGCATCAATTTCACGCGGAGACAGACCTCGGGTCGCTTCAGGCTGCCTGTCCTTTTCAAACTCCAGTGCTTTGCGGTTGATGTAATGCGCCACGAGAATCAATTCTCGGCCAAAAGTCGAGATGAAATCCTGCCAGGTGCCGTCGTCACAACTGTGATTGACGGTGAACAGCGCAAACTGCCCGTTCGGCCCTCGGATCGGGATCGAATAACCCTGATTACCCACCCCATGTTCCAATGCATCCTGAAGAAACGCTTTGGACACCCTGCCGGACCAGTCCAGAGATTTCCAATCAACCGGGTGAAATCGTTGGAAACACCCCAGTATCACAGGGTCGATGCGGTGATAGTTTTTTTCGCGATACCGTTCATCCCAGGCATCGGAATAGGTGGTATAGCCGTACTGATCCCCGGCGGCATCCACCCAATGATATGTCAGATGTTCGACTTTCAGACAGTCGCGCAGGCGAGTGGCGACCGAGCCAAGCTCATCAAGCGTGCTGGTGTTTTCCAAATCCTTCAGGATCTGACCCAAATCGAGTTCTGTTCCCATCCGCGGGCGCCCGTGCCTTATCTGTCATGGACGCGATCTCGGCTGCGGCAATCAGCTTGGTGTCGTCCAGCTGTTCGGCCAAGGCAGTCAACCCATTCGCAACAGCGAACGCGTTGAGGTCCGACAATACATCCAGTATCCACTCATTTTGCGCCATTAGGGTCTCTCTGAAACAGTTAACGAAGTGTTAACACAACCATAACATGTGCAATCTTTTTGACCTATTCACCGGTTTCTACTCCCCAAAAATAGTGAGGGGCAAAATTCCAACCTGTTGAAACAAAAAAGGACCCTTCAAGACGGCAAAACACCCGCGTATCGGAGTTCCGATTCGCGGGTGTTTTTTAGATATTTCAGGATGGGCTTATGGTCGCGCGTCCAGAACCTCTTCCAAAGTGCGCATGCCGGTGCGCGGGGCCTGAACCAGAACCGACATGTTGCCCGGCTTGTGCTCGTTGCGCAGCATTTTCATATGCGCTTCGGGCAGATCGTTCCACGCGAACACTTCCGACATGCAGGGGTCCAGACGGCGTTCGACCATCAGCTTGTTGGCGGCTGCCGCTTGCTTCAGATGCGCAAAATGCGACCCCTGTAGGCGTTTCTGGTGCATCCACATGTAGCGCACGTCAAAAGTGCAATTGAACCCGGTGGTACCGGCACAAATCACGACCATGCCGCCCTTTTTCACCACGAAGGTCGACACTGGGAAGGTGCTTTCGCCGGGGTGTTCAAACACCATATCAACGTTATTGCCCTTACCGGTGATATCCCAGATCGCTTTGCCGAACTTGCGAGCCTCTTTGAACCACTCAGCGTATTCGGGTGTGTTGACCGTGGGCAGCTGACCCCAGCAGTTGAAGTCCTTGCGGTTCAGAACGCCTTTGGCGCCCAACCCCATCACGAAATCCCGTTTGCTTTCGTCCGAGATCACACCGATCGCATTTGCACCGGCCGTGTTGATCAACTGGATCGCGTAAGAGCCCAAACCACCCGAGGCACCCCAGACCAGAACGTTCTGGCCGGGCTTCAGGTCATGGGGCTCGTGCCCGAACAGCATCCGGTAGGCCGTAGCGAGCGTCAGGGTATAGCACGCCGCCTGCTCCCAGGTCAGGTGCTTGGGACGCGGCATCAGCTGTTGCGCCTGCACGCGAGTGAATTGGCTGAACGAGCCGTCAGGTGTCTCATAGCCCCAGATGCGCTGGCTGGGTGAATACATCGGATCGCCGCCGTTGCATTCCTCATCGTCGCCATCGTCCTGGTTGCAGTGGATCACCACCTCATCGCCGACCTTCCAGCGCTTGACCTTGTCACCCACGGCCCAAACGATGCCCGACGCATCCGAACCAGCGATGTGGTACGGGGCCTTGTGGCCATCAAATGGGCTGATCGGCTGGCCCAAAGCGGCCCAGACGCCGTTATAATTGACGCCCGCCGCCATCACGAGGACGAGAACCTCGTTGCTGTCCAGCTCGGGCACATCGACCACTTCCTGCTGCATCGCAGTATTTGGTTCTCCGTGACGCTCTTTGCGGATCGCCCAGGCGTACATCTGCTTGGGCACAAACCCCATCGGAGGGATTTCCCCCATTTCATAGAGGTCCTTTTCGGGTGCCTCGTACGACGCGATACCGCTTTCGGTGTCCAAAGCCATGCTGGCCTCCTTTTCAATATCTTTGCCGCGGCGCAGAATCGCCGCCTCTCCTACAGAGGGATAGGAGGGGTTGCGCAACATTGCAACCATCTTTGGTCTATTTTTGTAATTTTATGACCCAGCGGGTGCAGAAACGTCTTTTGCGGACGCAGCATTGGCGGATTTCACATGTTCGGGCACTGACTCTGCGTAGTATTGCATTAGATCCTCGCGCTGCCCGGACAGATTCAAAACCCCGTCTTCAAGGGTCAGAATGCGTCGTTCGACCATTTGATCCACAGCGCTGGTGATGGCGTCCTCTGATTCCGCCAGCGCCAGACCATCGGCTTGCATGAGGGCACGGATACGACTCCGCACCTCTTGTTCGGGCATAGGGCCATTCTCGCGCAGCAGCCAGCACGCGGCCGGCCCCGGCACCAAGGGAATCGCTGCGCCAATCCGTTTCATCAACGCGCGGGCGAGGTCGGTCATGACGTCATCACCGGCTCGTGCCTCGAAGTCTTTCAGCGAGATCGGCTCACCATACCGAACCGCGGCCAGTCCGAACCGCTTGTAGCGACCGATCAACCGACGCCAGATTTGCTTGAGAACCCAGCTTGTGATCACCCCGATCCGCGCGCGAAAACGTCGATCGGTTCCGAGGGCGGCGCGCGTCAGGATCGTGTCCTCAAGCACGCGGTCATAGTTCAGGGCCACCGGCACAAACACCACATCGCGCCCCTCGGGCGAGGTGCCGTCGATAATATATTTCAACAAACCCAGCTTGGGGCGCCCTAAAGCGCCGGTCAGGCTGAGCCCGCCTTCGGGGAACATCGCTTGCGTTACACCTGCTTCGGTCGCGTGTCTTACGTAGCTGGCCAGAACCTGGCGATATAATTCACTGCCCGATTTGCGACGGATGAAATACGCGCCCATCGCGCGGATCAACCGGCTGAGCGGCCAAACCCGCGCCCATTCGCCCACTGCATAGGACAGGGCGGATTGCTGCGCCGCCAGATAAGTGACCAGAACATAGTCCATATTGCTGCGATGGTTCATCACAAAGACAACCGTCGCCTCGGGGTCGATATCCTTGATCGCGCTTTCATCCTTGTAGCTGAGATGCACGTTGTAGAACGCGTTGCTCAGCAACCTGGACAGACGAATGGCGAAGCTGAAATAGGCAAAAGCCGAAAAGGAGGGCACGATCTCACGTGCGTATCTGCGGGCTTGTTCGAACGCAACGGCTTCGGGGATACCTTCTTCGTGGGCGTGCTGCTGCACTGCTTGCCCGACCTGAGGATCATAGATGAGTCGCTGGATCATGTCGTGCCGCCGCGCCAGCTTGAACGGCTGGATCGGCCGCTGCAGGCGCTGGTTCAACCGAGAGACCGCCCTCTCAAGCCTGCGGCGAAAGAACCAGCGGACGGACGGGAACAAAAAATGCGAGGCAAAGGTGACCATGGCAAAGACCACGATCAACAGGAATAGCCACAGCGGAAGTTCCACGGTTCTCAACATCGGGCCACACTGCCACCAAACGAGACGGCTCACAATCTAGACAATTCGCATATGCCGCAACGCAGCGAATTGACAACGCCTGAAAATTGCGATTTAGAACCCGTAGACGTAATTTTGTTGCTCACCGAAACACGAGGCCCGCCCATGACGCAGATGCAGAAAGACCGCCCCTGGCTGATCCGAACCTACGCCGGTCATTCCACCGCCAAAGCCTCGAACGCGCTGTATCGCGGCAACCTCGCCAAAGGTCAGACTGGCCTGTCGGTGGCTTTCGATCTGCCGACTCAAACGGGCTATGACAGCGACCACACACTAGCGCGCGGCGAGGTCGGCAAAGTGGGTGTGCCGATCTGCCATCTGGGCGACATGCGGGTGCTGTTCGACCAGATTCCGCTGGAGCAGATGAACACCTCGATGACGATCAACGCGACGGCCCCGTGGCTGCTGGCGCTTTACATTGCCGTGGCCGAGGAACAGGGCGCGGATGTCTCAAAGCTGCAGGGCACCGTACAGAATGACCTGATCAAGGAATATCTGAGCCGCGGCACCTATGTCTGCCCGCCGAAACCCTCGCTGAAGATGATCGCGGATGTGGCCGAGTATTGCTATACCAACGTGCCGAAATGGAACCCGATGAACGTGTGTTCCTACCACCTGCAAGAGGCCGGTGCGACACCGGAACAGGAGCTGGCCTACGCACTCGCCACAGCCATCGCAGTGCTGGACGAACTACGCCCGCGTGTGCCTGCCGAGGACTTCCCTGCCCTGTGTGGGCGCATTTCCTTCTTCGTGAATGCAGGTATCCGCTTTGTCACCGAAATGTGCAAAATGCGGGCCTTCGTCGACCTTTGGGATGAAATCCTTCAACAACGCTATGGTGTTGAGAACCCCAAGTTCCGCAGATTCCGCTATGGCGTTCAAGTGAACTCGCTTGGGCTGACTGAACAGCAACCGGAAAACAACGTCTACCGCATCCTGATCGAGATGCTGGCCGTGACCCTTTCGAAAAAGGCGCGCGCCCGTGCCGTTCAGTTGCCCGCCTGGAATGAGGCTTTGGGCCTGCCCCGCCCGTGGGACCAGCAGTGGTCGATGCGCATGCAGCAGATTCTGGCTTATGAGACGGACCTGCTGGAATACGGAGACCTGTTCGACGGGAACCCGGCAGTCGATGCCAAGGTCGAGGAACTCAAAGAAGGCGCACGGGCCGAGTTGGCCAATCTCGACTCAATGGGCGGTGCCGTGGCCTCGATCGAATACATGAAGTCCCGACTGGTCGATTCCAATGCAGAACGCCTGAACCGCATTGAACGGAACGAAACCATTGTGGTCGGTGTGAACAAATGGGTCGATGGTGAACCCTCGCCTCTGCAAACCGAGGATGGCGGAATCATGGTTGTGGACCCTGCGGTTGAGCAGGAGCAGATCAATCGTCTGAACGACTGGCGGGCAGAGCGTGATGAGGTAGCCGTAGCAGCGGCGCTGGCTGCTTTGCGCGAGGCGGCACAAACCGGGGCGAATGTCATGGAGCCCTCGATTGCTGCGGCCAAGGCCGGTGCAACCACGGGTGAATGGGCCGAGGAAATGCGCAAGGTCTACGGCACCTACCGTGGCCCAACCGGCGTGTCCGGCTCTGTCTCGAACAAGACCGAAGGGTTGGAGGACCTGCGCGCGTCGGTGGATGCAGTCAGTGACCGTTTGGGGCGTCGTTTGAAATTTCTGGTCGGCAAGCCGGGTTTGGATGGTCATTCCAACGGCGCCGAGCAGATTGCCTTCCGTGCCCGTGATTGTGGTATGGATATCAGCTATGAGGGCATTCGCTTGACACCAGAAGAAATCGTCTCGGCCGCGTCCGAAGACGATGCCCATGTGATCGGTTTGTCGATCCTGTCTGGCAGTCATCTACCCCTGGTCGAAGACGTAATGACCCGCCTGAAACAGGCAGGCCTGTCGCACGTACCTGTCATCGTCGGCGGGATTATTCCGGACGATGACGCAGACGCTTTGAAGAAAATGGGTGTCGCCAGAATCTACACGCCCAAGAATTTCGAATTGAACGCAATCATGGGCGACATCGTCGCGCTGGTGGACCCACAGGAAATCGCCGCCGAATAACGGCTCGTTTTGAAAAACTCTTGATGGCTATTCCCGAAATGACGGGAATAGCCTATATCGGCGTGTGAAATTGCTGCAATTCTTGGAATTGCAATAACTCACGTCTGAAAGAGGAAAAAATAATGGGACTTGAGCTTGAAAAAATGTCGCGCAATGAACTTCTGCAATTGCGCAACGATATTGATAAAGCCCTGGTAAATGCCGAAAAGCGCGAGCGCAAAGCCGCTCTGGAAGCCGCCGAAAAAGCCGCAGCCGAATTCGGGTTTCCCCTGTCAGATCTTTTGGACGGGGCTTCGAAAGGTACCAAGACCCAGAAATCAAAAGCGAAATACCGCAATCCGAACGCCCCGGAGCAAACCTGGTCAGGCCGTGGGCGCAAGCCTCAATGGGTCCATGACGCGCTGAATTCCGGCACCGATATAGCCGCGTTGGAAATCTGAATCTGAGGTTGTTTCAGAAATGACAATCCACATTGGCGCAGAAAAAGGCGATATCGCAGAAACCGTTCTTTTGCCCGGAGATCCCTATCGGGCGAAATGGGCAGCCGAAACGTTTTTGGATGACGTTAGGTTGGTCAATGACGTGCGCGGCATGCTCGGGTTTACCGGAACGTGGAAAGGAAACCCTGTCACCATTCAGGGCAGCGGTATGGGGATGCCCTCACTTTCCATTTACGTGAACGAATTGATCCGGGATTTCGGCGCAAAGACACTGATCCGCATCGGCTCCTGCGGTGGTATGCAGGACAGCGTCAATGTCCGCGATGTTATTCTGGCTTTGACATCGACCACGCTCAGCACGCCGTCCCGGGGCATCATGAAGGAACTGAACTTTGCCCCCTGCGCGGATTGGGGGCTGTTGCAGGCCGCGGCCAATGCGGCGGCAGCCAAGGGAACACCAACCCATGTTGGCGGGATCTATTCGTCAGATGTGTTCTATGATGAACGCCCTGATTTGAACGAACAGATGGTGCGTCACGGCATTCTGGGGGTCGAGATGGAAGCAGCCGAGCTGTATATCCTCGCCGCCAGACACAAATGCCGGGCACTTGCGGTTCTGACCGTCTCGGACCACCTGCTGACGGGCGAAGCCCTGCCCTCATCCGAGCGGGAGCGTAGCTTTGGCGACATGGTCGAGATCGCGCTGCAAGCGGCCTTCCCGGACACAGCATAACGTGAAACGGGCCGAGCATGTCTCGGCCCGATTTCTATTTGCCGATTGATTGCCGCAGACATTTCGAAGGACGATCTGAACCGTCGGACCGCGCGCCGCAAAAGGCGCAGACCCACAGATCTTCGTCCCGATGCTGTCGCCAGCGACAATCGCGTGTCAGCGAAGACGTGCGGGAGCGCCAGATGAAATAGGCGAAAACCCCTGCGGCCAGAAGAAGCAGAAGAACAGGCATAGATCTGTTTGGCCCGTTCCAGCGGCAAATGGCAAGGCCGGTGTTACGCTGCGTTTGCGTATTCGAACAGCTCAGGCTCTCGCTGATCCTCAGCACCAACAGTTTCAGGCGCGTAGTAAGCCCAAGCTTGCTCCAACAGGGTCAGAGCTTCCTTGGCGTCGGTTTTCAGAGTGTTTGATTGTGTACTCATCGGAGTGATCCTGATTTCATCACTCCTCCCTTCTGCAAATATACCGCGTCAGTGGTCCGTCGACATCGGACGTTTTTGCAAAGGGGGCATGCGCTTGCCGCAGCACGGCAAGCGCATAGGTCGATCAGACAGAGCGTTCGACCATCATCTTCTTGATCTGCGCAATCGCTGCCGCCGGGTTCAGACCCTTCGGGCAGGTCTTGGCGCAGTTCATGATCGTGTGGCAGCGATACAGCTTGAAAGGATCTTCCAACTCATTCAGACGCTCACCCGTGGCTTCATCACGGCTGTCGATGATCCAGCGGTAGGCATGCAGCAAAGCTGCGGGGCCAAGATAGCGGTCGCCATTCCACCAGTAGCTCGGGCACGAGGTCGAGCAGCTGGCGCACATCACGCACTCATACAAGCCGTCCAGCTTCTTGCGGTCTTCGATGGACTGCTTCCACTCTTTCGCGGGACGGTTGGTCTTGGTTTCCAGCCACGGCATGATCGAGGCATGCTGCGCGTAGAAATGCGTCAGATCGGGGATCAGGTCCTTGACCACTGGCATATGCGGCAGCGGGTAGATCTTCACGTCGCCCTTGATCTCATCCATGCCGTAGATACAGGCCAGCGTGTTGATCCCGTCGATATTCATCGCGCAGGAGCCACAGATCCCTTCCCGGCACGAACGGCGGAATGTCAGGGTTGGATCGATCTCGTTCTTGATCTTGATCAGCGCGTCCAGAATCATCGGGCCGCAGGTGTCCATATCGACGAAATACGTGTCGACACGTGGGTTCTGGCCGTCATCGGGGTTCCAGCGATAGATCTGGAACTTGCGCAGGTTCTTCGCGCCGTCCGGTTTGGGCCATGTCTTACCGGTGGTGATCCGGGAATTCTTGGGCAGGGTCAGTTGAACCATGTCAATTCTCCATTCAGCCTGTCCGGGCGCGGTCAGACGCGCCTCGATTGTAGTGCCCCCAATGGGCAATGTTCACGTCAAAATCCGCAGATAACCAGTCGGCAATCGCCTGAGGGTCGTCGCGGTCGATATCAAAGCGCAGGAAACTTGGGTTCCCGTCGAAATGGGCCTGCACCTCGGCGTGGTGTACGTCATACATCCGGCGCCAGCCCTGTTTCACCTCGTCTGCGCCCATCCCGTTGGCCTTGCAGCAGCGTTCGAGATAGCCGCCATTGCTGTGCAGCGCGCGTGAGGAAATCCAATCCTCGCGATCGCGCGTGTTCAGCAGAAAATAGGCTTCCGGGTAAGCCGCATGCAGCTCGCGGAAGAACCGCGTGCCATCCAGCATGAACCGGGCATTCACAAAGGCAATGTCAGTAAAGGCCCGGACCGAGCCGAACCCATCCAGCGGTTTCCGACCCATGGCGATATTCGTCACCATTTTCTGGGCCAAGTTGTTGCCCTGATCGTCCACCCAATGCACCGACGCGATGCCACTGTTCTGAAACAGCTTGTGCAGCGACGTGGTGGCACAGCGGTTCAGGCCGATCAGGATGATCTTGGGATCCCGCGGACCCGAGGGCAGCTGTTCAACCGTCATGGCAAGCACCCCTCACCGCGCCCGCATGGGGCGTTTGTCGTGTCGGTGGGTATGTGGCGCTTGCACCGCATTGCCTGATGGTTGCTCCTACTTAGAACGTCCGCGCTTTCGGCGCGATTTTCTTGAGGCTGATGCCGCCCTGATCCTCGTTGGTCAGAGGATCAACGATCACCGGACGGTAACTGAGTTCAACCTTGTTACCCTCGACCCGGCTGACGGTGTGGACACGCCAGTTCTCATCGTCGCGCTCCGCGAAATCCTCATGCGCATGTGCGCCACGGGACTCTTTGCGCGCTTCGGCCCCCACGATGGTCGCCAGAGCGCTTGGCATCAGGTTGGTCAGTTCCAGCGACTCCATCAGGTCACTGTTCCAGACCAGAGACCGGTCCGAAACCTTCAGATCGTCCATCTTAGCCGCGATCGCCGTCATCTTTTCGACGCCTTCCGCCATGGTCTTGGCGGTCCGGAACACAGCCGCGTCCTGCTGCATGGTTTTTTGCATCTCAAGCCGCAGGTCAGCGGTCGGGACTGCGCCCGAGGCGTTCCGTACGGCGTCAAACCGATCAAATGCCTTATCAACCGATGCCTGGTTCAGCACAGGGTTCGGCGCGTCTGCGTCCACTACTTTACCGGCTCGGATGGCCGCCGCGCGACCAAAGACGACCAGATCGATCAGAGAATTAGAGCCCAGACGGTTGGCACCGTGGACCGAAGCACAACCCGCTTCGCCCACTGCCATCAGGCCGGGAACAACTGCGGTTGGGTTGTCTGCAGTTGGGTTGAGAACCTCACCCCAATAATTCGTCGGAATACCGCCCATATTGTAATGCACGGTCGGCAGAACCGGGATGGGTTCCTTGGTAACGTCAACACCAGCAAAGACACGTGCCGATTCCGAGATTCCAGGCAACCGTTCCGCCAGCGCCTCGGCTGGCAGGTGGCTCAGGTTCAAATGAATATGATCCCCGTCATCGCCGTGACCACGACCTTCGCGGATCTCCATCGTCATCGAACGCGAGACATAGTCGCGCGGCGCCAAGTCCTTGTACTGGGGCGCATAACGCTCCATGAACCGCTCACCTTCAGAGTTGGTCAAATAACCGCCTTCACCCCGAGCACCCTCGGTGATTAAGCAACCCGAGCCGTAGATGCCGGTTGGGTGGAACTGAACGAACTCCATATCCTGAAGCGCCAGACCGGCACGGGCCACCATGCCGCCACCGTCGCCGGTGCAGGTATGGGCCGAGGTCGCGCTGAAATATGCACGACCGTAACCGCCGGTCGCCAGTACAACCATCTTGGCGTTGAAGACATGCATCGTGCCGTCGTCCAGCTTCCAGCAGACGACGCCCTGACACTGCCCATCCTCGGACATGATCAGGTCGATGGCGAAATATTCGATGTAGAATTCAGCGTTGTTTTTCAGCGACTGTCCATAAAGCGTATGCAGGATCGCGTGACCGGTCCGGTCTGCGGCTGCACAGGTGCGCTGCACGGCGGGACCTTCGCCAAACTCGGTGGTATGACCGCCGAAGGGGCGCTGGTAAATTTTACCCTCTTCCGTACGGCTGAAGGGCACACCGTAGTGTTCCAGCTCATAAACTGCCTTGGGAGCTTCGCGCGCAAGGTACTCCATCGCATCGGTATCACCCAGCCAGTCCGAACCCTTGACGGTGTCGTACATGTGCCATTGCCAATGGTCAGGCCCCATGTTGGACAGGGACGCTGCAATACCACCTTGCGCGGCAACCGTATGTGAGCGTGTCGGGAACACCTTGGTGACACAGGCTGTACGCAGGCCCTGCTCGGCCATGCCCAATGTCGCCCGCAGACCGGCCCCACCTGCACCTACGACGACCACGTCGTATTCGTGGGTTTCATATTCATATGCTGCTGTCATTGTTCTTGTTCCTTATCGCGCGTCACAGGGCCAGCTTGACCAGGGCAAACAGCCCCGCAGCCATCAGCGTGTAACCAAGCGCCCACATCGCAACGAGAGAGATTTTCTCAAGAATGCCATGGATATAGTCTTCGATGGTTTCCTGCGCCTCATACATAAGCTGCTGCAGGCCCACGACCAGCGTCAGAGCGGTGACAATCGCAGGGAAGGGGCGGCTGAAATAGGCCAGAACCTCTTCATACGTGCCGCCGAGGCCTATTCCGAAGGTGATGATAAATATGGGAACCAGCACGGTCAGGATCATCGCGCGCACCATGGTACGCCAATGGGTTTGTGTTCCCGATTTCCCTGCGCCCAAGCCCTGCGCGCGTTTGCGGTCGGTCAGATATCGCATCTCCGTCTCCTTAAACCACAAGCACGGTGAGAATGGTCAGGACTGTGGCACCGATGAACATGCCCATCCCCAGTTTTTCCGAGGTATTCACGTCGAGGCAGTAGCCGAAGTCCCAGAACACGTGACGCAGGCGGCCCAGCGTGTGATACCAAAGCGCCCAGGTCGCGACGATGAGGATCAGCTTACCGAACCAGCTGGTCAGGAACCCGTCGATCAGCGCAAATGCACTTTCCGAAGTTGACGCGGCCAGCAGCCACCAGACAACCAGAATGGCAACGGCAAACACCCCGAGGCCGGAAAACCGGACCATGATGGACGACATGGAGGTCATCTGCGGGCGATAGATCATAATATGTGGCGAGAGCGGGCGGTTGCCCCGATTGACATCGGCCATGGCGGCTCCTCTTACTTTGGCTACCAGACTTTTTACTTGTTTTTGCGCTTCTGTCACGTGCTGCACCTGCAAAAACAGGTAAAATTGCCTCAAAAACGGTGATTTTGACTAATTGTGATCACGCACTTTAAAAGTGTGATCACAAAATACAATGCGATCATTCTATGTTAGCGTTTTCAACGTCGAAGCATTGTGATCACGAATCCCTGTAGATCAACGAAAACCGGCAGATTGCTGCGTCACCTCGCGTAGCAGCTTTTTACGTATGCGCTCTGGGTAGTCTGCAAACCCTGAGGCCGACACGACAAAAGCCCCCTCTCCGAAGATGACGTTCTCAAAGAAGTAGGCCGTCAGATCCGGTTCACTTTCTTCAATAGCTATGGCGTTTACTGTCACGCCTCGATCTTTCAGAAGGCCATGAATCTGCGTCGGCTCAATCCCTTCGTTGGAAACCCCGTCTCCCGAGATATCAATCAGCATTCGCCTGCACTCTGCCACTTCGTCAAACCGCAGCAGGGTGGCCTCTAGAGCTTCTCCGATCGCGGTTGAGAAGTTTCGCCAGACCCTTGGATCCTGCGCAACTTGATCAGCAAAGTTCTCCAGAGCGATAAAGCTGTCGATTTTCGTCCACGGGATCGTCACCCGCTGGCGGGATTCGCCCGTCCATTGCACCAACATCAATTGCGCCTGCCCGCGCACCAAGGCCTCGGACACGATCGGGTCACGCAACCCAGCGGCGAGGCCATCCATCTGAATGCGGTATTCGCTGCTGTCGACAGAGCCAGAGACATCCACCGCCAAGGCCAGCGCCAGATCGCACCCCCAGGCGGGGCGTGTAAGGCACAGGAAAAGGGTGAGAAAACGTAGAAACATGCCGCCACCCTAGCACGGATTGCGGGTGCTGTGTTCACATCACTGTAACCCGATTTTAGCGTTTCGGGTTATACCTGTGACACGAATACCCTGCCACGCTTGCAGCGTTCTCGGGACATTCGTGTCACTTGATGATTCAGGTAAACCCGAAACGCTTTAGATCGGCATCAAGGCCCAATAGTCGAGGTCCAGCAGCACGTCCGACGTGTATTTTCCGTCTTCGCCGCGCAGCTCGAACGGCGCGCCGCCTTTGGTCGCCACCAGACGCAGACGGATCGCCCCTACCCCGGGCACGTCGGTTTCGGCCTTGTCCAGAACCTCGGACCACGCCTTGATCGTGTCTCCTGCGAAACAGGGGTTGGCATGTGCGCCGCCATTCAGACCCACGATCATCTGCGCATTGGCCAACCCGTTGAACGACAAAGCCCGCGCCATCGAGATCACGTGACCCCCATAGATCAGTCGGCCCTCGGGGCGGAAGGTCAGGTCGAAATGCACCTTGGCCGTGTTCTGCCACAGGCGTGTAGCCAACATATGCTCAGCCTCTTCCACCGTCACGCCGTCCACGTGATCAATGGTCTCGCCGATCTCATAGTCGCCCCAACGATGCGGCTCACCCGCCAGGGTGAAATCGTAATTCGAAAAATCAAGCCCCTCGGGGATGACCAAATCGCTCGGCTCCAACACTTTCTTCAAATCGGGCACGACGGTTTCCGGTGCCGGCGCATCCGGGTTTGCCTTGCGCACCATCACCCAGCGGACATATTCAATAACCACTTCGTCTAACTGGTTCAGACCGCGCGTCCGCACCCAGACCACGCCGGTCTTGCCGTTCGAGTTCTGCTTGACCCCGATCACCTCGGACACCGACCGCAGCGTGTCTCCCGCATGAACCGGCAACAGCCAGCGCCCCTCGGCATAGCCCAGATTCGCCACGGCGTTCAGCGAGATATCGGGCACCGTTTTGCCGAACACCACGTGGAAGGCCGCCAGATCATCAATCGGGCTTTCCTGCAAACCACAGGACCGCGCGAACTCATCCGAGGAATACAGCGCATGACGCGCAGGATAGAGCGCATGGTAGAGGCCGCGCTCTCCCTCCGTCACGGTGCGAGGGACAGCGTGCGGCAGCACCTGCCCGACGGAATAATCCTCAAAAAAGCGGCCCGGATTGGTTTTTGCCATTATTGCTGTCCCAGTTTCATCTCAGGTGAATAGTCCGCGTCGACCTCTTTGGTCACGGCCTGCGCGCACCGCATGACATTGTTGGCCTGATCGAAGGCGTAGGAGGGATCGCCATAGAGCTCCCACCCTTTTGCCAAGGCGTCCGACACTTTGTGACAGAAGGCCGAGGTGTCTTCCTCGGTCAGCAGGCGATAGAGTTTTGCCATTCTTTTAGGTCCTTATCATCCGAATGGAGACGGGCCGACGAGCCCGTGGATATAGCCAATCACACCCAGCAGCACGATCGAGGCGACAAAGAACATCGCGTCCATGCCATAGGTGCCCGGTTTGCCAGGGGTCCAGTCGGGTTCGGATTTGTTGATCACGATCACTTCGACCACGGCCCAGGCCAAAAGCCCGCCGAACAGGATGATCGAGGCCAAATCGCCATTCACCAGAAGATGCGCAAAGGCCCACAGCTTGAACCCGCCCAGCATCGGATGGCGCAGCTTGTGGAGCAGACGGCCTTTCTTAGGGGCTGGACTCATCATGTAGATCGCGATCAGCACCAACAGGTTGTTGATATGGGTCATGAAGCTTGGCGGCGCCCAGACATAGATGAACTCGGTCATGCGGTAGCCAAAGATCATCAGCAAGATCGCGGTCACCAGCGCCAGCGCCACGGCCCCTTTGCCGCCATCGCCCATAGCCGCGCGCTGCGCAGGCAGGGCGCGTTTGAACAGATGTGCGGCCCACCATAGCGCCACACCAAGGATCAGAAGAACAAAGCCCATGCTTGCTTACCCCGCTTGCAAAGCTGAAATCGCCTCCGCTTTTGCCAGAATTTCGCGGGCAGTTACAACATGCAGGTTTTCAACGATCTTGCCGTCAACCACTGCAACGCCCTGCCCTTGCGCCTCGGTTTCCTCAAACGCGCTGATCTGACGGCGAGCGAGGTCGATTTCGTCATCCGACGGAGCGAAGGCTGCATTGGTGACCTCAATCTGCGCCGGGTGGATCAGCGTCTTGCCATCAAAGCCCATATCACGGCCCTGTTCGCATTCGGCGGTCAGTCCTTCGGTGTCTTTGAAGGCGTTGTAGACGCCATCAACGATGATCAGCCCTTCGGCCTTGGCCGCAAGCAGGCAAAGACCAAGTGAGGTCATCAGCGGCAGACGGTCGGGACGGAACCGGGTTTGCAAGTCTTTGGCCAGATCGTTTGTCCCCATCACGAATCCCGCCATCAGCGGATGTGCTGCAATCTCGGCCGCATTCAGCATACCGCGCGGGGTCTCCATCATCGCCCAGATCGGCAGGTCCCCGGTGATCGCGGCCAAAGCATCCACATCCGCCGCCGAGTTCACCTTGGGCAACAGAACCGCATCCGCATCCATCTCGCGCACGGCTTTGGCGTCATCTGCGCCCCACGGAGTATCCAGCCCGTTGATGCGCACGATCTTGACCCGAGGGCCGTATCCGCCAACGGCCAGCGCTTCCTTGAGGGTCTCGCGTGCATTGGCCTTTTCGTCGGCAGACACCGCGTCTTCCAGATCGAAGATGATGGCATCAACCGGCAAGGTGCGGGCCTTGTCCAAGGCCCGGTCACGCGAACCGGGAATGTATAGAACCGAGCGATAAGGGCGCTGACGCGGGTGCATTGGCCTCTCCCGTTGAAATAATGTTGCGCAGAAGGGGGCATTTTTCTCAGGAAAGTTCAAGGCAAAAATCGCCGCAACGCAGCATAAATGACGCAACGCTCTTTGCTTTAACGCAATTTCGCCCTCTTACCCGCAGGCTTGGAACGACAGGTGACAGATGGGGTCAGAGATGAAAAAGACAGTTTTGAAGATGACAATCGGGCTGGGAATCATGGTCCTCGCGGCGCAACAGGTTCAGGCACAGGGCCGCAACTGCGCCCCTCGGGCCGATGTGTTGCAACGCCTTGCCGAAACCTATGGTGAAACGCGCCGGGGGATCGGTATTGCCCGTCAGGGCGCGGTGATGGAGCTGTTTGCCTCGGACCAATCCGGCAGCTGGACGATCACGGTGACCCTGCCGGACGGGATGACCTGCCTTGTGGCCTCGGGGCAGGCCTATGAGCAGATGGTCGATGCCCTGCCGCCAAACACCTAAGTCAGTGCGTCCCAGATCAACTTGCCTCCGGTCAGGGTCAGCAACACATAGGCGATACCAAAGAACAGGCGTTCGGACAGCATGAAATGCGCCCGGACGCCCAGCCAGGCTCCCAGAATGGCGAACGGGGTCAAAAGAAGATCCGCTAACGCCGTGTCCCAGGTGAAAAGGCCGAGATAGGCGTAGGGCACGAATTTCGCTGCGTTGATCACCCAGAACACCAAAACGGTCGACGCCTGAAACTCGGTCTTAGACAGGCGCTGGGACAACAGATAGACGGCAGCCGGTGGACCTCCTGCATGGCTAACGAAACTGGTAAACCCCGCGACAAGCCCCGCGAACAGACCAGCAGAGGCAGGCAACCGGCGGGTGAAGCCGCGTATCCAGCCTTTGCTTTGGGCGACGTGCCAGATCACGAAACCGACCGAGATCCCTCCGATCAGCAGGCGTAGCAGGTCGTCATCTGTCACGCGGTATAGCCAGGCGCCCAGCAGAACACCCGGAACCGCGCCCAGGATCAGCAGACGTGAATCCGGCCAACTCCAGCGTTTCCAATAGGGTCCCAGCGTGGCCACGTCGATCACCATCAGGATCGGCAGCATCAGCGCCAACGCCTGCCCCGGTGTCAGGATCAAAGCCAGAATCGACGACGACGCAAAGGCCACGCCCGAGCCAAACCCACCCTTCGAGATGCCCGCAAAGATCACCGCCGGGATCGCGACTGCAAAAAACATCAGGTTCAATTCAAACATGCAGCGTCCCGGGAATTGGCTTGATTCACAGGCGGTTTAGCGCAACCGGTTTGGGGATAGCAAACGGTATGCGGTGGCATGCCGCGCCGCAGGACCCTTGCGCAAAAACCATTTAACGACTAGCAAACCCGCGATTTCAATACCGACCGGAGATATTCCAAATGGCCAGACCCAAGATTGCGCTGATCGGCGCTGGGAACATCGGCGGCACGCTTGCGCATCTTGCAGCTGTCAAAGAACTCGGTGACGTCGTCCTGTTTGACATCGCTGACGGACTGCCTCAGGGCAAGGCGCTCGACATCGCCGAGTCCGGCCCGTCCGAAGGCTTTGACGCCGCAATGTCAGGCTCCAGCGACTATGCGGACATCGCGGGCGCTGACGTGTGCATCGTCACCGCAGGTGTCGCCCGCAAACCGGGGATGAGCCGCGATGACCTGCTGGGCATCAACCTGAAAGTCATGAAATCGGTCGGCGAAGGCATCGCAGCCCACGCGCCCGACGCATTCGTGATCTGCATCACCAACCCACTGGACGCGATGGTCTGGGCTCTGCGTGAATTCTCGGGCCTGCCGCATAACAAGGTCTGCGGCATGGCGGGCGTTCTGGATTCGGCCCGTTTCGCACATTTCCTGTCGGAAGAGTTCAACGTCTCGATGCGCGACGTCACCGCCTTTGTTCTGGGCGGCCACGGCGACACGATGGTGCCGTCGGTTCGCTATTCGACCGTTGCCGGTATCCCGTTGCCCGATCTGGTCGAGATGGGCTGGACCACGCAAGAGAAACTGGACGCCATCGTTCAGCGTACCCGTGACGGCGGCGCCGAGATCGTTGGCCTGCTGAAAACTGGCTCGGCCTTCTATGCGCCTGCGACCTCGGCGATCGAAATGGCTGAAGCCTACCTGAAAGATCAAAAGCGCGTTCTGCCCTGCGCGGCCTATTGCAACGGCGAGTTCGGCGTTGACGGCATGTATGTCGGCGTTCCGACCGTCATTGGCGCAGGCGGTATCGAACGTATCGTCGACATCAAGCTGAACGAAGACGAACAAGCCGGCTTTGAAAACTCGGTCAACGCCGTGAAGGGCCTGATTGAGGCTTGCAAAGGCATCGACGGCTCGCTGACTTAAAAACAGGAATTGAGACAAATTCGGGCGGACTTTTTGGTCCACCCGAATTTGTTCGATGCTACCTGCTCTCACTCGCGTTTGCTTCGACTAGGGGCAACCCACCATAGTGCGCGGCAAGTCGTTGCTCGGTGCTTATGACACGCTGCTGTGAAAGCGGCTCATAGTCTGATGGTCGGTTCATTTCGAAAAAATGTGTGCCGCCTTCCCCTAAAAATGGCACCCTTGCGCAATCAGCCGATGCCTTTTGGACAATGTCAAAAACAGGCAGGCAACCTCTGCGTTCGGCCTCGTCAAACCGCAAAGACAATTCTACAAGCCGTCGACTGTTGAAAGGTGAAAGATAGAAGTGCTGCCACAAGGCGGGAAAAGATGCTCCGACTGTCGAATTGTAGTAGACTTCTAAAAACATAAAGTCGGCTGCTTTTTCCATCGCATTGGCTGGAAGGGTAGCTTGCCATGCAAAAAAATCTCCTTCGAAATGCTTACAGATATCTGAATTGTACGATCGCCGAGGCACAATGAGCATCCGTTCAATCTGCCATTCCGCGTCACTCCACATGGCCTTGGGCTTAAACACATAGACAGCACGTAAAAGGTCGGTTTGATGCCCCCTCAAGATAAGGTGATCGGACGGAATAGCGTTGGTTGCTCCGGTCACATACTCTTTTGGAGGGGCGGTATCGGACCCGTGCGAAATCTGATAAGCTTGCGCCAGAAATCTCTGCTCCCAGCGCTTAGTTTCCTTCCCAAAACGCGTTCCCAAAACGACATGCGGAGTGTTTAGGCTTTTGGCAACCGCAGCACCGACATGGGCGTCTACTTTGGAATTGTAGTTTTTCACATGCGTGTAGAAAAAAGGAATTTTGTGCAAACTTTCGCGGCCAACTGCCGCCAAAATTCGACTATCTCTTCCTCCCGTAATCGGCATGGCGCACTTGTGGCGTTCGGTGATCTTATCAATGTTGAAAGCCAGTCGCTTGGTGATTTCGTCATAGGTTTCGGCATGGTTCGAATTTTCAAGCGAGAACACCTCATCTCTAGGCCAGAACCTTTCAACGTCAAATGTGTTTAGGTTCAGGTAGAAATTTGGGTTCAACCGCTTCACCTTTTCATCACAAGTGTGAAATAGCGAATACCGTGTGGGAAGTTCGGCTAAACAGTCCGCTTGATATCGAATGTTTGGAACAACCTCTCGGTCAATCGCGAGCAGCGGTGAACTTGCGACGCGCTGCGCGTCGCGTTCGTAAACCGCGCCAATCATTCCAACTGGATCGGTATACAGGCGCTCTTCACCGCCGATCTGCAGGAAAAAGGCGAACCGGCCTGCACACTCGTTCAAGTATCGCTCGAATTTTCTCCATGCATCGCCGTCTCGGGTCGAAAACGGCAGCATTTCATCGCCATCGATCAAACCTTCCGGACCAACAGCGACCCCCAGCAAATAGCCAACCACGAGCCCATCCGAATCCTCTAGTTCGCAAACTGGAAGATCCTGCCCGACATGCAGTTGTGACGCACCAAATTTCAAGCTCTTCAAAAAGCCGACACTAAGTCCGGTTTTGTCCAGAACATATTGGAACCTGAATACCTCGGGCAGGTAACGTCGCTTAAGACTCCAAAGCCGCTCCGCCTCAAGCATTGATCACTCCAAAATCAGGTACACTATTAGCATATCCTCTATAGGCAATGCCAACTGGCCAAGAAAGTGATTTTGCGCCAAAGCTGCGAAGGAACAAAATATTGAAAGAATCAGTCCGAATATTTGTGATCACACCTTAAAATACTGTGATCACAAATATGGAAAATCTTGGCTAAAAACCACTCCGAGTTCAAAAAAGCCTTTATAATTGCGCCCTAGACACCTCTATATCGGTTTAATCGTAGTCAGACGGGACAATTTCGATGAACATTCACGAATACCAAGCCAAGGCGCTTCTTCGCAGCTATGGCGCTCCGGTCTCCGATGGTCGCGCAGTTTTGCGCGCCGAGGAAGCCAAAACCGCAGCCGGTGAACTGGACGGCCCTCTTTGGGTTGTGAAGGCGCAGATCCACGCAGGTGGGCGCGGCAAGGGCAGCTTCAAAGAGGCCGACGCAGGTGAAAAAGGCGGAGTCCGTCTGACCAAGTCGGTGGAAGAAGCGGCCGAGGAAGCAAAGAAGATGCTGGGTCGCACTCTGGTCACCCACCAGACCGGCCCCGCGGGCAAGCAGGTCAACCGCATCTATATCGAGGCCGGTTCCGGCATCGAGCGTGAACTGTATCTGGCCCTGCTGGTGGACCGCCAGACCAGCCGCATCTCTTTTGTCTGCTCGACCGAAGGCGGCATGGATATCGAAGAAGTGGCCGCGTCCACGCCCGAAAAAATCCTGTCCTTCTCGGTGGACCCTGTAACCGGCTATCAGGCCTATCACGGCCGCCGCATCGCGTTCTCGCTGGGTCTGGAAGGCGCGCAGGTCAAGCAATGCGTGCGCCTGATGGGCATCCTCTACAAAGCCTTCGTTGAGAAGGACATGGAGATGCTGGAGATAAACCCGCTGATCGTCTCAGACAGCGGCGAACTCAAGGTGCTGGACGCCAAGCTGGGCTTTGACGGCAACGCGGTTTACCGCCACCCCGACATCGCCGAGCTGCGCGACGAGACCGAGGAAGATCCCAAGGAACTGGAAGCCTCTAAGTACGACCTGAACTACATCGCGCTGGATGGTGAGATCGGCTGCATGGTAAACGGTGCGGGTCTGGCGATGGCGACTATGGACATCATCAAACTCTACGGTGCAGAGCCTGCCAACTTCCTCGACGTGGGCGGCGGTGCGACCAAAGAGAAAGTGACAGAGGCGTTCAAGATCATCACCTCGGACCCGAACGTCAAAGGCATCCTGGTCAACATCTTCGGCGGCATTATGCGCTGTGACGTCATCGCCGAGGGCGTTGTTGCCGCGGTGAAAGAGGTCGGCCTGCAGGTTCCGCTGGTCGTACGTCTGGAAGGCACGAATGTCGAAAAGGGCAAAGAGATCATCAATTCCTCTGGCCTGGACGTGATCGCGGCGGACAACCTGAAAGACGGCGCCGAGAAGATCGTGAAAGCCGTGAAAGGCTAAGCCCAATTCCGTGGAGTGGGTTTCGCCCCACTTTTCCGAAGAATTCTGGCAGGCCTTGGCCCGCCTAAAATAGGAGAACGCCAAATGGCAGTCCTCATCGACGAAAATACCAAAGTGATCTGTCAGGGCTTTACCGGCTCGCAGGGCACATTCCACTCTGAACAGGCCATTGCTTATGGCACCAAGATGGTTGGCGGCGTGACCCCCGGCAAAGGCGGCATGGAGCATCTGGGCCTGCCCGTGTTCAACTCGGTCCACGAAGCCAAGCACGTGACCGAAGCCAACGCCTCGGTGATCTATGTTCCGCCGCCCTTCGCGGCTGACTCGATCCTCGAAGCAATTGACGCCGAGATGGAAGTGATCGTCTGCATCACCGAAGGCATTCCGGTTCTGGACATGATGAAGGTGAAGCGCGCGCTCGAAGGCAGCAAATCGCGCCTGATCGGCCCGAACTGCCCCGGTGTCATCACACCTGACGCCTGCAAGATCGGCATCATGCCCGGCCACATTCACAAGCGCGGCTCGGTCGGCGTTGTGTCCCGCTCGGGAACTCTGACCTATGAGGCCGTTAAGCAGACCACCGATGTGGGTCTGGGCCAGTCCACCTGCGTTGGTATCGGCGGCGACCCGATCAAAGGGACTGAGCATATCGACGTGCTGGAATGGTTCCTGGCCGATGACGAGACCCACTCGATCATCATGATCGGTGAGATCGGTGGCTCGGCCGAGGAAGAAGCCGCGCAGTTCCTGGCGGATGAGGCCAAAAAGGGCCGCAAGAAGCCGGTTGCCGGTTTCATCGCAGGCCGCACAGCCCCTCCGGGACGCCGCATGGGCCACGCAGGCGCGATTGTCGCGGGCGGCAAAGGCGGCGCCGAGGACAAGATCGAAGCCATGCGCTCGGCCGGTATCGTTGTGGCAGAAAGCCCCGCGACGCTGGGTGAGGCCGTGCTGGAAGCGATTGGCTGATGGCAGACCGACTCTCCACAGGCGCTGAGGATAGCGCCCAACCTTGGGTGAGCGCCAAAAGCGCGCGCCCGGGGGGAGGGTCGGGCGCTGCCCGGCGTTGCCGCCGGGCGGCACTTGCTTTGCTTCTTGCATGTAGCGGCACATCCCTCGCAGCCCAAAACACTGAATTCACTCCGATGGATCAATTCATTGTTCGGGCTATTCCCGGTCTACATGGTGCCGAGACAGACGTATTGGCAGACGACAAAATCGCGTTCACGTATGTAAGTTTTCGTGTCGATAAGGACGAAATGCGAATGGCGGCTGAGTTTTGGTGTTCACAATTAGATGGAACAGCTCAGCTGGAATCCGATGTACAGGTGGGTAGCTATCTATGGTTGATAGGGCGTCGCCAAACCACCTATGACTGCGCAACTGAGAACTAAGGGGTAGGGATTTGCCGTGACCTTCTCTGACGCGATCCGCACTTGTTTCTCCAAATTCTTCACTTTCTCGGGTCGTGCCTCACGGCCCGAGTATTGGTTCTTTTTCCTGTTCATCGTGATCTGGAGCATTCTTGCGGGGATCATTGATGCACAATTCTTCACTCAGGTCTCGGTGACCGAGGGAGATGGCGTGAAATCCGTCACCGCCACATCCCGTCAACCGGTGCAAAGCATCGTCAGCCTGATTGTGTTCTTCCCGCATCTGGCCGTCGCGTGGCGGCGGATGCACGATTCCGGGCGCAGTGGGCTTTACGCTCTGTTGCCGATCCTGCTGATCCTCGGGGCCTTCGCGGTTCTGATTTTCGGCATCGGCCTTGCCTCGAGTTTCCAGCATGGCGGCAATCTGGACATTCTGTTCACACGTGCCACTCTGCTGATCGTCATTCCGACACTGCTTGTTTTGTTTGTGTCGCCCCTCCTGGTTCTGTGGTGGCTGACCCGCCCGTCTCAACCAGGCACCAACCAATACGGTCCCAACCCATATGAGGTAGCCCAATGACCGAACACACGCCCAATTCCGCGTTCCATGCCTCAAGCTTTATGCAAGGCCACAATGCCGAGTATCTGGAGCAGCTCTATGCCCAATACACCAAGAATCCCGGGGCGGTGGATGCCGCTTGGGCCGAGTTCTTTAAGGCAATGGGTGACGCCTCTCCGGACGTTCAGCGCGAAGCCGAGGGGCCATCCTGGGCGCGGACCGATTGGCCGCTGATGCCTGCGGATGATCTGACTGGGGCGCTGACCGGTGAGTGGGTCGAGATCGATGCCAAGGCTGCAGGCAAGAAGATCAAGGAAAAAGCGGCCGACAAGGGCGTAGAGGTCAGCGATGACCAGATCAAGCGCGCCGTGCTGGACAGCTTGCGAGCGCTGATGCTGATCCGGGCCTACCGGATCCGAGGCCATCTGGCCGCAGATCTGGATCCGCTGGGCATGCGCGCGGCCAGCACACACCCGGAACTCGATCCGAAGACCTATGGCTTTACCGAGGCCGACATGGACCGGCCGATCTTTATCGACAATGTTCTGGGCCTGCAGATGGCCTCGATGCGGCAGATCGTCGAGATCGTGAAGCGCACCTATTGCGGCACCTTTGCGCTGCAATACATGCATATCTCAGACCCGGAACAAGCCGCGTGGCTGAAGGAGCGGATCGAAGGTTACGGCAAAGAAATCGCCTTTACCAAGGAAGGCCGTAAGGCGATCCTAAACAAGATGGTCGAGGCCGAGGGTTTCGAGAAATTCCTGCATGTCAAATACATGGGCACCAAACGGTTCGGTCTGGATGGTGGCGAAAGCCTGATCCCGGCGATGGAGCAGATTATCAAACGCGGTGGTGCTCTGGGCGTCAGCGACATTGTCATCGGCATGCCGCACAGAGGCCGCCTGAATATTCTGGCCAACGTGATGGGCAAGCCCTACCGCGCAATTTTCAATGAGTTCCAGGGCGGCAGCTTCAAGCCTGAAGATGTGGATGGCTCTGGCGACGTGAAGTATCATCTCGGTGCCTCCAGCGACCGTGAGTTTGACGGCAACAGCGTCCACCTGTCGCTTACTGCCAACCCCTCGCACCTAGAAGCCGTGAACCCGGTGGTTTTGGGCAAGGTCCGCGCCAAACAGGATCAGTTGAACGACACCGACCGCACCAAGGTTATGGGCATCCTGCTGCACGGTGACGCGGCCTTTGCCGGTCAGGGTGTGGTCGCCGAAGGGTTTGGCCTGTCCGGCCTCAAGGGCCACAAGACCGGCGGCACTATGCATATCGTCGTGAACAACCAGATCGGCTTTACCACCGCGCCGCACTTCTCGCGATCCAGCCCGTATCCGACCGATATCGCGCTGATGGTCGAAGCGCCGATCTTCCACGTGAATGGCGACGACCCCGAGGCGGTTGTTCACGCAGCCAAAGTCGCGACAGAGTTCCGCCAGAAGTTCCACAAGGACGTGGTCATCGACATCTTCTGCTACCGCCGCTTTGGTCACAACGAGGGCGATGAGCCCATGTTCACCAACCCGATCATGTACAAGAAGATCAAGACGCATAAGACCACTCTGTCGCTCTATACCGAGCGTCTGGTCAAAGACGGCCTGATCCCGGAAGGTGAGATCGAGGATATGAAGGCCGCCTTCCAGGCCCATCTGAATGATGAGTTCGAGGCCGGCAAAGACTATAAACCCAACAAGGCCGACTGGCTGGACGGGCGCTGGTCTCACCTGGACAAGAACAAAGAGGACTATGTGCGCGGCGAAACCGCCATCGCCCCGGCGACTCTGGCCGAGATCGGCAACGCGCTGACCCACGCCCCTGCGGATATTGCGGTACACAAAACCGTTGCGCGTCTGCTGGACCACAAGAAACAGATGTTCGACAGTGGCAAGGGCTTTGACTGGGCCACAGGTGAAGCGCTGGCCTTTGGCTCGTTGCTGACCGAGGGCTTTCCGGTTCGACTGTCCGGTCAGGACGCGACGCGCGGGACGTTCAGTCAACGTCACTCGGGCTTTGTCCATCAGGAAACGGAAGAGCGGTTTTATCCGCTGAACAACATCCGCGAGGGTCAGTCGCACTACGAAGTGATCGACTCGATGCTGTCTGAATATGCGGTTCTGGGTTTTGAATACGGCTACTCGCTGGCCGAACCCAACGCTCTGGTCCTGTGGGAGGCGCAGTTTGGTGACTTTGCCAACGGGGCGCAGATCATGTTCGACCAGTTCATCAGCTCGGGCGAAAGCAAATGGTTGCGGATGTCGGGTCTGGTGACGCTGCTGCCGCACGGGTTCGAGGGGCAAGGCCCCGAACACAGCTCGGCGCGTTTGGAGCGGTTCCTGCAGATGTGTGGTCAGGACAACTGGATCGTGGCGAACTGCACGACACCGGCGAACTATTTTCACATCCTGCGCCGCCAGCTGCACCGTACCTTCCGTAAACCGCTGATCCTGGTGACCCCGAAATCGTTGCTTCGTCACAAGCTGGCGGTCAGCACGGCCGAGGATTTCACCACTGGCTCCAGCTTCCACCGGGTGCTGTGGGACGATGCGCAGCGGGGCAACTCAGACACCAAGCTGGCAGCGGACGACAAAATCAAGCGCGTGGTTCTGTGTTCCGGCAAGGTCTACTACGACCTGCTAGAGGAACGCGACGCCCGTGGTATCGACGACGTCTACCTGATGCGGATCGAGCAGTATTACCCCTTCCCAGCGCACTCGCTGATCAACGAGCTTGAGCGTTTCAAAGGGGCTGAGATCGTCTGGTGCCAGGAAGAGCCTAAAAACCAAGGTGCCTGGACCTTCATTGAGCCCAATATCGAATGGGTGCTGACCCGTATCGGCGCCAAACATACACGGCCGCTCTATGTCGGCCGCGCAACCTCGGCCTCGCCTGCGACGGGTCTGGCCAGCCAACACAAAGCTCAACAAGAAGCGCTCGTGAACGAAGCGCTGAGCCTCGAAGGAAAGTAAACGATGACCATTGAAGTTCGTGTTCCCACGCTAGGCGAGTCTGTTACCGAAGCCACGGTTGCGACCTGGTTCAAGAAACCCGGTGATGCCGTGGCCGTGGATGAGATGCTCTGTGAGCTTGAAACCGACAAGGTGACGGTCGAAGTCCCCGCGCCCGCCGCTGGCGTTATGGGCGAGATCGTCGCCGCCGAGGGTGAAACCGTTGGCGTCGACGCCCTGCTGGCGACCATCGCTGCAGGCGAAGGTGCAGCCCCTGTCCCGGCCGCAGCAGCGCCCGCCCCTGCGGCCGCTCCGGCAGCGTCGGGTGGCAATGTTGATGTGATGGTGCCCACGCTGGGTGAATCGGTCACCGAAGCCACCGTCTCGACATGGTTCAAACAGGTTGGTGACGCGGTCGCGCAGGACGAGATGCTGTGTGAACTGGAGACCGACAAGGTCTCGGTCGAGGTTCCCGCCCCTGCTGCTGGCGTTCTGGCGGAAATCGTTGCGCCTGAAGGCACAACCGTGGATGCCTCGGCCAAACTGGCCGTGATCTCGGGCGCCGGCGCCGGCGCTACTCCTGCACCCGCCCCTGCCGCCGCCGCAGCCCCGGCCGCAGCAGCAACTGGCAAAGATGTCGCCAACGCTCCGTCGGCAGAGAAAGCCATGGCCGAGGCCGGTCTGTCCGCCGCTCAAGTCTCGGGCACCGGACGTGATGGCCGCATCATGAAAGAAGACGTGGCCCGCGCCGTGGCAACGGCTGCTGCACCCGCGCCTGCTGCCGCTCCGGCTCCGGCCCCTGCGCCACGCGCGCCTGTGGCCGCCGATGACGCCGCGCGCGAGGAACGGGTCAAGATGACACGCCTGCGCCAGACCATCGCCAAGCGTCTGAAAGACAGCCAGAACACCGCTGCCATGCTGACCACCTATAACGAGGTGGACATGACTGAGGTGATGGCCCTGCGCAGCCAGTACAAGGACCAGTTCGAAAAGAAGCACGGCGTGCGTCTGGGCTTTATGTCCTTCTTCACCAAGGCCTGCTGCCATGCGCTGAAAGAAGTGCCCGAGGTGAATGCCGAGATCGACGGCACCGACATCGTCTACAAGAACTTCGTCCACATGGGTGTCGCCGCCGGTACGCCCACAGGCCTGGTGGTTCCGGTCATTCGCGATGCGGACTCGATGTCTTTTGCAGCAATCGAAAAGGCCATCGCGGAGAAAGGTAAACGCGCCCGTGACGGCAAGCTGAGCATGGCCGAAATGCAAGGCGGCACCTTCACCATCTCGAACGGTGGCGTCTATGGCTCGCTGATGTCTTCGCCGATCCTGAACCCCCCGCAATCGGGTATTCTGGGCATGCACAAGATCCAGGACCGCCCGATGGCGATCAACGGTCAGGTTGTGATCCGTCCGATGATGTATCTGGCGCTGTCCTATGACCACCGGATCGTTGACGGCAAAGGCGCGGTGACCTTCCTTGTCCGCGTGAAAGAGGCGCTAGAAGACCCGCGCCGCCTGCTGATGGATCTGTAATCATGGCAACGCATGTTCTGTGGCAAGCCGATGTGGCAGACTTTGATGCCTGGCTGAAGGTGTTTCGCGAAGACATCGCGATGCGCCAGGCCGCTGGTATCCACGACCTACATGTCTGGCGTGACCCCGATCAAAAGGATCACGCCATCGCCATGTTCGAAGTGGATGACATACAAAAAGCCCGCGCTTTCTTCGACTCGGAAGAGCTGGCCATGCATCTCGAACGCGGTGGGGTCGCCCATATCCAGGTGAAACTTCTGGACCCGGTCTTACCGTAAAAACTCTGCTGTGTGCGGGACCACCCCGCACACAGTCCCGCAAATACACGTGAAGCGCGCCTGCTATTGATGTCAGAGAATGCTAACCGACAAACGGACTCTGGTTGAAAAAGGATACTCGTCATGTCTTCCGAACTTTCCATTCTTGCTCTGTACGGCCTTCTGATCGTCGTAGTGGTTTTGCTGAATGTGCTGACAGCCATGTCGCAGGTCGGGTTGATGACATTGGGTGGCGCACGAGATGATATGCCCGCCCTGACCGGCGTTGCGGGCCGGGTCGAGCGGGCTCTGACCAATTCGGTCGTCGCCATGGCCCTGTTTGCCCCTGCCGTTCTGATCCTGTCCGCCAAGGACGCCTTCACCTCCGGATCGCTGCTAGCCGCGCAGATTTTTCTGATCGCGCGTGTCGTTTTCGTTCCGGTCTACGCCTTCGCAATCCCGGTTCCCTTCCTGCGCACTATCGTGTGGATGGCTGGGTTTCTTGCGACGATCTACCTTTACCTGCTAGCCCTATAGCTTAGTACGCCGCGCCAGGATGCGGCCAAGACACACCAAGGAGTGCCCTCAATGTCCAGCTATGACGTCATCGTAATTGGAGCCGGTCCCGGCGGCTATGTCTGTGCCATCCGCTGCGCCCAGCTGGGTCTGAAAACCGCCGTTGTCGAAGGGCGTGAGACGCTGGGCGGCACCTGCCTGAACGTGGGCTGCATCCCGTCGAAGGCGCTGTTGCATGCCTCTCATCAGCTGCACGAGGCAGAGCATAACTTTGCCAAGATGGGCCTGAAGGGCAAATCTCCGTCCGTCGACTGGAAACAGATGCAGGCCTACAAGGACGAGGTGATCGAGGGCAACACCAAGGGCATCGAGTTCCTCTTCAAGAAGAACAAGATCGACTGGCTGAAAGGCTGGGGGTCAATCCCGGCTGCCGGCAAGGTCAAAGTGGGTGATGAGGTTCACGACACCAAGAACATCATCATCGCATCAGGCTCCGAGCCTTCGGCCCTGCCGGGTGTCGAGGTTGACGAGAAGGTCGTCGTGACCTCAACCGGGGCGCTGTCGCTGGGCAAGATCCCGAAGAAGATGGTAGTGATTGGTGCCGGTGTGATCGGTCTGGAACTGGGCTCGGTTTACAGCCGTCTGGGCGCTGAAGTGACGGTGATCGAATTCCTCAAGGAAATCACCCCCGGCATGGACCCCGAGGTGCAGAAGACCTTCCAGCGGATCCTCAAGAAGCAGGGTCTAAACTTCGTGATGGGTGCGGCGGTGCAAAAGACCGAAGCGTCAAAAACCAAAGCGAAAGTCACCTACAAGCTGCTCAAGGATGACAGTGAACATGTAATTGAAGCCGATACCGTTCTGGTCGCCACCGGACGCAAGCCATACTCGGACGGGCTGGGGCTGGATGCGCTGGGTGTCGAGATGACGCCGCGCGGTCAGATCAAGGTCGGCTCGGACTGGCAGACCAACGTGCCGGGCATCTACGCGATCGGCGACGTCACCGAAGGCCCGATGCTGGCCCACAAGGCCGAAGACGAAGGCATGGCCGCCGCCGAGCAGGTGGCCGGCAAGCACGGCCACGTGAACTACGGCGTCATCCCCGGCGTGATCTACACCTGGCCCGAAGTTGCCAATGTGGGTGAAACCGAGGCGACTCTGAAAGAACACGGCCGCGCCTACAAGGTCGGCAAGTTCATGTTCATGGGCAATGGCCGGGCCAAGGCCAACTTTGCCTCTGACGGATTCGTCAAGATTCTGGCCGACAAGGAAACCGACCGGATTCTGGGTGCCCATATCATCGGCCCCGCTGCGGGCGACCTGATCCACGAGGTTTGCGTCGCGATGGAGTTCGGCGCCTCAGCCGAAGATCTCGCCCTGACCTGCCACGCCCACCCGACCTATTCGGAAGCCGTGCGTGAGGCCGCTCTGGCCTGTGGTGACGGCCCAATTCATAGCTAAAGCTTTCTGACCCCGGCAGCGATCAGCCTGTCGGGGTCAACCAGGCATCCAGATAAGTTTCCAGCCTGTCGGTGAACGTTGTTGCCGAATGCAACGCGCAGAACCTGAGAGACATGGCCTGAATCGCAAAGGCCTGAACACCTTCGGCCAAAAGTTCGGACGGCACATCCTTGCGCGTCTCGGCCACTTCAAGCCACATCATCACCACCCGGAAATACCGCTCAAAGCAATAGGCGATCGGCCCAACATCCGCGATGGCGGTTGCGCCGGAATACCGGATCAGCAGATCAAATACATACCGTTCGGACATCATGAAGCTGTGGACCGGTTCCAAGGCAGCGATAAGCTGTTTGACGGTTTTGGGCGATTGCCCCGCTTCGGCCTGATCCAGACACGCATTCAATCTGTCCGCGATCAGGATTTCCATTAACGCGTCCTTGTCGCGAAAATGCGCAAAGAAGGTGCCCTTGGCGACACCGGCCGTTTGCACCACCTCTTCCACCCGAAGGCCCTCATACCCACTTTTCTGAATTAACTCTTGCGACACCGCCACCAGGCGGGCGCGGGTTTTCAACTTGCGTTTCTGAACTGTCTTTTGCATGAGGCCAGATTGCATGTTTTTTGACCGTGGTCAAATTTTATATTGACCGTGGTCATTTTTACATTTTATAAACTGACCACGGTCATTTTTAGGAGACATCCCATGCACGCCAAGAAAATCCTGATCCTCGACGGACACCCTGCCGAAAGCAGCCTGTCCCGTACTTTTGCGAAAACATACGGCGACGCTGCGCGCCAGAACGGTCATGACGTCCGCCTGATCCATCTGAGCGACCTTCAGTTCGATCTCGATTTTGGACAGGGCAACTATCACGAGTTCAAACCCCTCGAACCCGAGCTTGAGCAGCTGCTGCAGGATTTCGAATGGAGCGACCATCTCGTTATGACCGCGCCGATGTGGTGGGGTGGCCTGCCCGCAAAGCTTAAAGGCCTGATTGATCGCATGTTCATCCCGGGACGAACGTTCGATACGAGAAACACCACCAAACTGGGCTTTCCGGCCCCGATGCTGACCGGTCGCACCGCGCGCGTCATCCTGACCTCGGACACACCCGGCTGGTTCATGCGCCTGATCTACCGTCAAGCACTGATCCGGCAAGTCCGCGATCAGATACTCGGCTTTGTCGGCTTCAAGCCAACGCGGTTCACATATTTCGCAGGGGCCAGCGAGCCAAAGCCAGGAAGCGTCGATCGCTGGATTTCCAAGGTCGCCAGAATTGGCGCAGAGGCTATCTAGGTGCCCTATCTACCACATTGTCTTTGCGGCGCGCGCGCGCCATTCGGAGTCGTATTGCGCGCCGCCTTCCTCACCGGATGAGGCTTCTGCAAGGATCTCGCCAACCGTGGGCAATCCACTGCTTTGATCTCCGCCGGTCCATGTCCCAGCCCGCATCAAGGCCCGGGCGCATTGGGTGTAGATCTCGGCAATCTGGATAACGATCACGGTGGCCGGTTGCTTGCCTTGCTTGTCGAACCGCGCCCTCAACCCTTGATCCGCAGATACCCGTGCCGTCCCGTTCAGGCGAACCACAGTGTTGGAGCCGGGCACGATAAACAACACCGAAACCCTCGGATCGCGCACGATATTGCGCAAGGAATCCAGACGGTTGTTCCCCCGCCAATCCGGCATGGCCAGCGTATTGGGATCAAGCTCCAAAACAACGGGCCCATCGTCCCCGCGCGGGCTGCCATCGACGCCTTCGGGGCCAACGGTGCTGAGGACACATAGGCGCGATGCCATGATCCATTGCCGGTAGAGCGGCGTCAGGCTGTGCGCTACCTTGCGCAACGACGGCGCTGCGGGCGTGCCATAGAGCGCCTCTAGGCTCGGGATGTCTTCAATGAACTCCATCCGGATCAAACCCCACTTCTTTCATCAAAGCGTCTGAGCGTGTCTCGATCACATCTTCCAAACGGTTCAGAAACGCGTCCCGTTCGACGCCCGGTTCGATCGGGTCGAGGAAATCGACGATCGCCAACCCCGGTTTGCGCAAGATACCACTGCGCGGCCAGAATACGCCGGCATTGGTCGCAACTGGCACACAGGGAAAGCCCAGCCCGCTGTACAGGATCGCCGTGCCGACCTTGTATGGTTTGGACACGCCCGGCGCGACGCGGGTGCCCTGAGGGTAAATCACCAGTTGGCCGGGTTCGGCGAATTCCTTGGCGACGTCTTTAACCATCTTGGCCACTGCCGCCCCCTTCTTACCGCGATTGACCGGGATGCAGCCCAAACGACGCGCATACATTCCGATGACCGGGGTCCAGAGAAGCTCTCGCTTCATGATGAATTTACCATGCGGGATGGCGTTGAAGATCATGATGATATCAAGGAAAGACTGGTGCTTGGCCCCGATGACAACCTCGCCGGTGGGTACCGTGCCACGCACCTCGCACCTTATGCCGACCATCCATCGCGCCAACCACATCGTGCTGCGCGCGTAAGTTTTGCATGCGCGCAAAGCGCCCTGTTTCGTGAAGATCGCGTATGGCAGATAGACGATTCCAAGGATCAACATCCAAACGTAAATCACAATCATGAAGATCAGGGAACGGATCCATTGAAAGCCCTGTGACATCAGGAAAGCTCCTTCAACTTGCGGCGGGCGGCGGTCCAGGTGGCGAAGAAGGCAACCACAGCGCCCAGAACGGGGATCAGCAAGGGCAACACCCAGCCAAGCCCCTGAAACCCTACTCCGGTCAGAAATCCGCCCTCGTCCGAGGGGTCGGGCAAGAGCAAAACGCCCGTCATCCCCAACATCGTCCCGACAAATGCGCCGAAGAAGGCGCGGTAGGTAAAGCGGCGGACAAATGCGCCGGCGATGAACCGATCCCGCGCGCCCACTTGCCGCAGCACTGCGATGATGCTGGCATTCGCAGCAAGCGAGGCGTTGGCTGCCAGCGTGATCATAGCCGCGGTAGCGCCTCCGATCAGCAGGATCGAGACCCAGCCCAGCCGTCGCAGGGACATCGCCGCATCCACCAGGGGCTCGCGCCAACGGGTGTGGTCATCCAGAACCGCTCCGGGCACTTCGGCGCCCAATCGCAGACGGAGACCAGCCGTATCCAGACCCGGCTCACCTTCAACGATTTCAACCAGTTGCGGGATGGGTAGTGTCTCAATCGGCAAGTCCGGCCCAAACCACGGGGACAGCAGCGCGGCCTGTTCCTCGGCCGTCAACGCGCGGGCCGAGGCGACGCCGGGTGTCTGGCCAAGAACGGTCAGCGCGGTTTCCGTCTGTGCCGCCATCTGCTCGGCCGGGGCGTTGATACGCAAGGTGGCAGCCCCCGCCAGCTCCGAGGCCCAACGGTCTGCAATCCGGCCCGAGGCAAGTGACAGCGCCAGCGCAAACACCGCCAGAAACGCCATTGCGCCTGAGACAAATAGGGTCAGATGCGCCGTGTACCCGGTCGGAGGGACAACGCGATCTGCGCGCGTATCCCGGCGCAGCAGGTTGCGGAGGTCGCCATTGCTCATAGGTCCGCTCCAGCCAGATGCAGTTTACGCTGCGAGATACGCAACACGCGGGCCTGAACTTGGCTTTTGGCCGCGCGGATCAGACTCAGGTCGTGGGTAGCGATCAAGACGGTCTTGCCCATGCGGTTCAGCTCGATCAGCAGACGCAGCAGCCGTTGCGACATCTCCCAATCGACGTTGCCAGTCGGCTCATCCGCCAGCACCACGTCGGGCGACAAGATCACGGCTCGGGCCAAAGCCGCGCGTTGGCGTTCACCACCCGACAGTTCGGGCGGATGGGCGTCAAGCCGGGCCCCTAGCCCAACCCAGGACAAAAGCTCGGTCAAGTTGTCTTGCTCTTCCGACTCGGCCCGTCCCGACACCATCAGAGGCAGGGCCACGTTTTCAGCCAGCGTCATGTGGTCCAGAAACTGGCAGTCCTGATGCACCACACCGACCCGGCGCCGCAGCAGGGCCATCTGATCCCGATCCAGACGCGCGATATCTTCGTCAAGCACGCTCAACCGACCCGAGGTCGGCAACAACGCGCCATAGCACAGCTTCAGCAACGTGGTTTTGCCTGCGCCCGAAGGTCCGGTCAGGAAATGGAACGAGCCGGGCTGCAATTTGACTGAGACATCGCTCAGCAATGCGCCGTCGCCATAGGTATAGCTGACATTTTCCAGCTCGATCACAGGTGTCCCCAGTTCTTTTGCCGATCTTCTTGCCCGAGCTTGCCTGCGGTTTCAATGCCTGCACCGAGTCCAATTGGCGACACTTGCCCCGTGAAACCGAAAACGCCCTTTGCTGTTGGGTCTTAACGGAATATCATCCCTGAAAAAACTACTATCGGGCCGAACGTCAGGCCGGGGAGGCAGTATGAGACTTACATGTCCGAATTGCGGCGCTCAGTACGAAGTGCCGGACGAGGTTATCCCCGAAGAGGGGCGCGATGTGCAGTGCTCCGCCTGTGACCAGACGTGGTTTCAGCCCAAGCACCCGGAAGACGCAGCACCCACTGCCGACGCGCCTGAAGCCACCGCCGAGCCGGACGCTAAGCCAGAGCCGACCCCTGAACCCGACACAAAAGTTGAGTTTGTTGATGAGCCGCCGTCCGATACTGGCAAAACCGGCAATGTCGACCCGGCCGTTGCGAGCATTCTGAAGGAAGAGGCCGCGCGTGAGGCGGAGCTGCGCTCTCAAGAAGGCAGCAGCCTTGAGACGCAACCAGATCTGGCGCTGGAGGATTCTGTCGAACCCGAGTTTCAGATCAAGCACCCAACTGCGACCGAGACCGCCGAGGATGCGGGTCAAAAGGATGAGCTTCCTGACGTTGAGACCATCAATTCAGGCATGATGAGCGACGAGGGCGACGACACGCCCCCGGCCAAACAATCCCGTGGCTTCGTGCGCGGTTTTGCCGTGATGCTGATCATCGGCGTGATCCTCTATTTGATCTACGGCAATGCGCAACAAATCAGCGAGGCCGTGCCGCAAGCAGATCCGGTGCTGGACTCCTACGTCTCTTTGATTGATCAGGCCCGTATCTGGCTTGAGACGCAGGCCGGGGCAGGCGCGCCGCAGGAATAATGCGTTCGGGTTTTACCTTAGTCATCAAGTGACACGAATGTCCCGATAACGCTGAAGGCGTGGCAGGGTATTTGTGTCTCAGGTTTAAGCCGAAACGATATAGCGGCTCAGAACCGTTCCAACAGACGCTTGAGGTATTCCAGCTCGATCTCGGGCCGGTCGGTTTCTCCGGTCCGACGGCGGATTTCGTCCAGCAACTCACGCGCGCGGCGGTAAACGTCTTCACCCTGCAACAGGTTGTCATCGGTGGAGATCGACCCGGCCGCACCGGGATTTCGGCCCAGCGGGTCGCGGCTGTTGGCTTGCGCCTCACCTTCCTCGGTGCCTTGTCCGGATTGGTTCTGCTGATTCTGCGCCATGGCTTCACCCAGTGATCGCATGCCTTCGCGTAGAGCCTCCATCGCCTCGGACTGCCGGTCGATCGCTTCGGCCAGATCATTGCCGCGCAGCGCCTCTTCCGCCTCTTCCATGGCACCTTCCGCGCGGCCCAGCGCATCGCGCGCCGCGTCGCCTTCGGGGGTGCCTGCACCTGGCAAACCCTGTTGCTGTCGGTTCAGTTCCTGCCGCAGGGCCTGCTGCCGATCCGCCAAAGACCCCTCACCAGGTTGGCCTTCACCAGCCTGATCCGAACCCTGACCCTGACCGCCCTGACCCTCGTGGCTTTCGCCACGGCCCTGACCGCCATTGCGGCCTTCATTGCCCTGGTTTTCTCCGGCCTGAGCGCCGGGGTTGAACTGTTCCTGCAGATCGCGGAATGCCTGATCACTCAAGCCTTGCTGTTCGCGCAGAGTCTCGGCCAAGCCTTCCATGGCCTGTTGCCCCTCGGATTGACCACCCTGCCCCTGGCCTTGGGTGACACGCATGTTCTCCATCATCTGCTGGAACTCTTCCAGCGCCTGCTGCGCCTCGGCCATGCGGCCCTGTTCCATCAATTCCTGAATGCGATCCATCATGGCCTGCAGATCGTCCTGCGTCATTTGCATGCTTTCGCCATTCTGACCGGACTGGCGCTCATCACTGTCGCCGTTTTCCTGCGCAAGACGCTGCAACTGGTTCAGGTAATCCTGCGTGGCCTCTCGCAGTTCCTGCATCAGTTCAGCGATTTCCTCATCGCTGGCCCCGTTTTGCATCGCCTCAGTGAGACGCTCCTGCGCCCGGCGCATCCGCTCCAGCGCATCAGCCAGAGTGCCCTCTTCGATCAAAACCGCCAGATCCCAAAGGGCCTGCGCGATCTCGGCCTGTTGTTTATCCTTCAAACCGTAGTCGTTGAAGTTTTCCAACCGCCGCAGGGTGACCCGCAAGCGCAGATAGGCGGTATCGGAGCGAAACAGTTCCTCGGGCCGGTGCGAGATCGCCCGCAGAACCTGGGCCACACGCGGCGCATTGGTCCGCGACCAGAGTAGATCGCGGCGCTGTTCGATCACCGCAGCCGCCAGGGGATCAAAGAATCGGCGCGCAGGTAGATCGGTCAAATATGGCTCGGACGTGCTTTCCTGGTCCGAGGCGTCGCGCGCCATCAACGTGATGCGAACCGGCAGATGCGCCCATGGGTGCTGTGAGAAATCCTCGATAAGATCTTCGGTGAAATCCGCGCGGTCTCCGGTGATCGGCATTGGCAATTCGACCTCGATCACCTCGCGCGGTTCAGGGTCAGCCGTCAGACCATAGCGACGATCTACCGAGGCCATGTCCAACTCGATAACCGCCGAGCCAGAGACAATCCCATAGTCATCCGAAGCCGTAAAGGGCAGCTTCATCTGCCCGCCTGCCTCGGCTTCGGCCTTATCAGCAACCGCAATGCTCGGCGGGGTGTCGGGAATGACGTCCACCATCCAATCCCGTCCTGCGGGGCCATCAATGCGCATCTGGCCTGAACGGGCGACGGTGAAATCCTGCTCAGTTTCGGTCGCGGCCTCGGCACCTAAGGGAGAGCTTGTTTCGGTCAGGCTATGCGCGCCGACCTCGCCATAAAAACGCAGAGTAACGCGACTGCCTTGAGGGATCGACAGCGTGGGACCCGTCTGATCGGCCAGATAGAGAGTCGGCAGTCCGGTATAGCGTGGGGGTTCGACCCAACCTTCCCATGTTGGTCCTTGCCCCGCCACTGCAGTTCCGGGGGCCATCTCGGCCACCGAGCCAATCCGCCAGAACGAACCGAACAGGGCTGCGACCACCAGCGCCAGCAAAGCTGCGTAGCGCAGAGCGTAAGGATCGCGCGAGGCCAGTCTCAGGTCGGGTTTGGCAACGCGCGCTTGCGCGGCACTGTCCGCCATCCGCGCCTTGTGCGCCTGCCAGAGGGCAACCGAATCCGCATCCCCCGCACCAATCGCCTGATCATCCATCAATGCCTGAATCGGACGCCCGGGCAGGGTTTCATCCAATCGGGCCAGCGCTTCGGCTCGTGATGGCAGGTGGAATTGCCGAATCCCCCAGATCGCGCTGACAAGCAGCGCAATGGCTACGACGACAGCTGCGCCCCACACGATCTCAACCCGCACAACATCATGCAGACCCAGCATCAACGCGGCCAAAACAGCCATCAAAACCGAGAAAAACGGCCAAAACGCGCGCGAAACCTGCTCGGCCAGCAATCCGGCATGTGTCATCCACACGGACAGACGGGGAACGGGCAGGTTTGGTTTGTCGCTCAAAGCGGGCCTCCGGGTGTTGGCCCGCGCGCCTACCGCGTCAGAGCCACTCAGGTATGGTATCGCGGTTTATGATTTCGTCAAAGCTTGGGCGTTCACGAATTACGGCAAATTGATCCCCATTCACCAAAACCTCGGGGATCAGGGGGCGCGTGTTGTATTCGCTGGCCATCACCGCGCCATAGGCACCGGCGCTGCGGAAAGCGATCAGATCACCCGGTGCAAGCGGTGGCATGTTGCGCTGTTTGGCAAAGGTATCACCGGATTCGCAGACCGGGCCCACGATGTCATAGGGTTGTTGTTCGACCCCCGCTGTTGGTTCCTGTACCGCAACGATATCGTGATGCGCCTCATACATGGCCGGGCGGATCAGATCGTTCATCGCTCCGTCAAGGATGAGAAAATCTCGCCCTTCGCCGGATTTCACATAGATCACCTTGCTGACCATCAGACCGGCATTGCCCGCAATCAGGCGACCGGGTTCGATTTCGATCTCGCAGCCCAGATGGCCCAAAGTTTTCTTGATCAGAGCGCCATATTCCAACGGCAAAGGCGGCGCGTCGTTCGAGCGTGTGTAGGGAATGCCAAGCCCACCGCCCAGATCGAGGCGGCGGATGTTGTGGCCCTCTGCCCGCAGCTGCTCGGTCAGTTCGGCGACCTTGGTATAAGCCAGCTCAAACGGCTCAAGCTCGGTCAGTTGCGAGCCGATATGGACGTCGATGCCGATGACCTCCAACCCCGGTAGCGAGGCCGCGTTGGCATAGACCTCGGACGCGCGCGAGATCGGGATGCCAAACTTGTTCTCGGACTTGCCGGTTGCGATTTTGGCATGGGTCTTGGCGTCCACATCCGGGTTCACCCGAACGGTGATCGGCGCGACAACACCGAGGTCTGTCGCCACCGCGTTGATCACTTCCATCTCGGGCTCAGATTCGACGTTGAACTGGCGGATGCCGCCGGTCAGCGCTGTGCGAATCTCATCCGCCGTCTTGCCAACGCCCGAAAAGACGATTTTGTCGCCCGGCACACCGGCGGCCTTAGCGCGCAGGTATTCCCCGCCCGAGACCACATCCATTCCAGCACCCGCCTGCGCCAGCGTTTTCAGGATCGCCTGATTGCTGGCGGCCTTCATCGCATAGCAGACAAGGTGATCAGTGCCTTCAAGCGCGTCATCGAACAGCTTGAAATGCCGCAACAGGGTCGCAGTCGAATAGACATAGAACGGGGTTCCGACCGCGGCTGCGATTTCGGAGATCGGGACATCCTCGGCGTAAAGCGCGCCGTCGCGGTAGAGAAAGTGATCCATAAAAGCGCGATTAGACCAAAACCGCCCTGTGGATCAATGGATTCGCGCTGAAACGATATGCCGCAGAGCGATCAGAAATCGTTCGACACCCCGACACGCGCATAGCCGGACACTGAGACTCCGGTTGAACTGGGCTCTTTTTGCGGCGCCGGCCGTTGGCTGGAGGTCGGCTCGCAAGCCGCAAGCGCGACGAGCGCCAAAAGAAATACGAAAATTCGCATGAGGTCAGTCTCTGAGTATTAGAACGAAGGGCCGCGCCTCGGCGTGCCAGACACTACTTGGGTGTTTTACCCGGAATTACAACGAGATCAGCGATTAAACGCCCAGATAGAGGCCAAAGCCCCCGCGGCGGAAGCCGATGCCTCCGCCTACATGCGTTCCGCTCGAGCCGACGCCAACACCCACGCTTGCCGTTGGCTGAACCGGCTCACCATCCGCGCCACATCCGGCCAGCGCGAACCCAGCCGCCAAAATCACCGCTATGCGTAGAACTGTCATCACACCAGCGCCTTCCATCGCTCAACCTGCACCCGCACCTGATCCGGGGCGGTGCCACCATAGGACTGACGTGAGTTTACAGAGTTTTGGACAGTAAGGACAGAATAGACGTCATCGGTGATATCAGCATGGACCGACTGCATGTCTTCCAAGGTCAGATCAGGTAGGTCGCAGCCCTTGTTTTCAGCCATCGCAACCAGCGATCCAGTGACATGGTGAGCGTCGCGGAACGGCAGGCCCAGAACCCTCACCAGCCAATCGGCCAAATCGGTCGCGGTCGAGAATCCCGACCCCGCAGCGGCAGCAAGGCTGTCGCGGTTGGCGGTCATGTCCTTAACCATGCCTTCCATCGCGGCCAGAGCCAGCATCCAGTTGTCGGCGGCGTCAAAGACCTGTTCTTTGTCTTCCTGCATGTCCTTGGAATAGGCCAGCGGCAGGCCTTTCATCACCATCATCAGCGCGGTGTTTGCGCCGTAGATGCGGCCGACTTTGGCGCGGATCAGCTCCGCTGCGTCGGGGTTTTTCTTCTGCGGCATGATCGAGGACCCGGTCGAGAACCGATCCGAGAGCGTCACAAACCGGAACTGAGCCGAGGACCAGATCACCAGCTCTTCGGCAAAGCGCGACAGGTGAACGGCGCAGATCGAGGCATTGGACAGAAACTCCAGCGCGAAGTCGCGGTCGCTGACGGCATCCAGCGAGTTCGCGGCGGGGCGGTCAAAGCCCAGCGCCTCGGCCGTCATGTGACGGTCGATAGGGAAGGACGTTCCGGCCAGCGCGGCGGCACCAAGGGGAGATTCGTTCATCCGAGCGCGCGCATCACGCACACGGCTGAGATCGCGGCCAAACATCTCGACATAAGCCATCATGTGATGGCCCCATGTCACCGGCTGCGCTGTTTGCAGATGTGTGAAGCCGGGCATGACCCAATCTGCCCCGGCCTCGGCCTGCGCCAAAAGCGCGCGGATGAGGGCCAGTAGGCCGGTTTCTGCCGCGTCCAACTGATCACGCACCCAGAGTTTGAAATCGGTTGCCACCTGATCATTGCGCGACCGACCCGTGTGCAGACGGCCCGCGGGCTCTCCGATCACCTCTTTCAGGCGCGCTTCGACGTTCATGTGGATGTCTTCCAGCGCGGTCGAGAACTGAAATTCTCCGTTCTGGATTTCTGACAAGACTGTGAGTAGCCCTTCCCGAATGGCCTGCGCGTCACTATCACTAATAACGCCTGTCGCCGCCAGCATAGCGGCATGGGCGCGCGAGCCTGCGATGTCCTGGGCTGCCATCCGCTGATCGAACCCGATCGAGGCATTGATTGCCTCCATGATCGCGTCTGGACCGGCGGCAAAGCGGCCGCCCCACATCTGGTTCGAGGATTGATCGGTCATGTAAGAAAACCCGGAGTTGATATGCGCCTATTTCGTCTGATCCCCCTTTATATGGCCCTTGCGCTGGGTGCAAATGCCGCTTTGGCGACCGATGCCGAAACGCTCGGCCCCTTGCGTGAAGACAGCCTGAAACGACTGATCCTGCATAAAGAACCCAAACCGGTGACGCCGGTTGATTTCCAGCTGGAAGATGACGGCGGGACAGCCTCACTTGCGGACTACAAGGGCAAATACGTCCTGCTGAACTTCTGGGCCACCTGGTGCGCGCCCTGCCGCAAGGAAATGCCCCAGATCGCCGAACTACAGGACGAATTCGGAGGCGACAAGTTCGAGGTTCTGACGCTGGCGACCGGGCGCAACTCGCCTGCCGGAATCAAGAAGTTCTTTGAGGAAAACGGCATCGCCAACCTACCCCGCCATCAGGATCCCTCGCAAGCAGTGGCACGTGAGATGGGTGTCATCGGTCTGCCGATCACGGTCATCATCGACCCGGACGGCAATGAAATCGCCCGCCTGATCGGCGATGCCGAATGGAACTCGGACAGCGCGAAGGCGATCATTTCGACTCTGGTCGAGGCCAACAGCTAAGCTGACGCAACGCCACCTTTGACAGCCCATCCTCCGATCCGCACTCTGTACGCAGGAGGATGGAATGCCACTGGAAATTCTGTTGGTGCTTGTGGTCGGTGGGATCGCCGGGGTCACTCTGTTGCTGCATCTGACCGGCAGATCGCAGCGGTGCGTTCTGTCTCCTGAAACCGCGCGTGATCAATGGGTCCGGCATTTCCCGGAAGACACAATTATCGACGTCACAGTTGCCCATGATCGCCACGCCGCGCTGGTACGGACGGAAAAAGGGCCGGGTCTCATCTGGTCCTTTGGCGCGGATACTGTGGCGCAGCATCTGCTGGACTATGACTTGCTGGATCGCACCGACGGGTTCGAGATTCTGTTCCACGATTTCGGCACCCCCAAAGCCATCATCCATCTGGATGAGTTTGAGCGCCCCCACTGGCGCAACCTGATGGAGCCCGCATGACCGACCAGATCACCTATCCCGACGCTGTCCAATGGGCCGTCCCGTTCTTCATCGCCGCCATTTTGGCCGAGTTCGTCTGGATCGCAGTCAAAGGTCGCGGCGGGCGGTATGAGACGCGCGATGCCGTGACCTCTCTGATCATGGGGGCAGGCAATATTGCATCGGGGTTTCTACTGGGGTTCATCGCCTATGGGTTCTTCATGTGGCTGTGGCGGATCACGCCGCTCGATCTGGGCACGTCGATCCCGATCATCATCCTTTGCTTTGTGCTGGATGACCTGCGGTATTACTGGGTGCATCGGTTCGGCCACCGTATCCGCTGGGTCTGGGCCAGCCATGTGAACCATCACAGCTCGCAGCACTACAACCTGACCACCGCGCTGCGGCAGACCTGGACCTATACGTTTACCTTCATGATGGTGGTGCGCGCGCCGCTGATCCTGCTGGGTTTTCACCCGGCGATGGTGCTGTTCGTGGGCGGCATCAACCTGATCTACCAGTTTTGGATTCACACCGAAGCCATCGGCAAAATGCCCCGTTGGTTCGAAGCGGTCATGAACACTCCCAGCCATCACCGGGCGCATCACGGCCGCAACGCGCGCTATCTGGATTGCAACTATGCTGGCGTTTTCATCATCTGGGACAAGATGTTCGGCACTTTTGTCCCCGAGCAAGAGAACGACCGGGTCGACTATGGGCTGGTTCACAACATCGCCACCTTCAACCCGCTGCGCGTCGCCTTTCACGAATGGGTCGGCATCTGGCGCGATGCGACCCAACCCGGCCTGAAGCTGAAGCAACGCCTCGCCTATTGTTTTGCCCCGCCCGGCTATAGCCACGATGGAAGCCGGGATAGCTCAGAGCAGATCAAGGCAAAGCATCTGGCCCGCCATCCTGAAGATCTCGGAACGCCCGGATTCGAGCAAACCCGCGAAAACCTGCCTAATTCCGCAGCAAAACAGGCCTGATCCCGGCGTTACACCACGTCGCTTTGGTTGAAATCTGGCCTGAACGGTCCATATGGAGTGTCACGCGTGACATAACCAGTGACCGGAGGCCGGAATGACCCGAGTAACAACCGTATCAACCACAGTCGGACTGCTGGGCGTGCTTCTGGCCATGTTCGCCGCCATCGCAACGGCAGCATCAGCGCTTGTCCTGATCGGGTTTTCCATGATGATCCTTGGCGTAATGGGCGCGGTGTTCGGAGCAGCGGCCTCCCTCAGCCATGCGTGGCAATCTGCGCGCTAATCATCACCTGCATTAACCACAGATTCATCTGTTTCCTGCGACACTGCAACCGAAGAGCCATTCGGGATCAGCGCGCATGCGGGACAAGACAGTTGCAGAGTCAGGGGAAGGGCCAGACAGCCCTTTGACCTCGGCAGTTTCCGGTCGGGATCAATCAGTACTGCAGATGGCCTCGGATGCAGTTCGGCACAAACAATGTAAACTGGCCTTTCAGCCGGTGATGCAGGCACAGGCCCCTCATAACGTTGCCTTCTACGAAGGGCTGATCCGCGTTTTGGATGAAACCGGACGGGTCATCCCTGCGCGGGATTTCTTGCCTCAGGTGGAAAACACGCCGATCGGGCGCGAGCTGGATTGCATCGCGCTAGAGATGGGGTTGCAAACGCTGGTCAAGAACCCTCAGATCCGGTTGTCGATCAACATGTCGGCGCGCTCGATCGGGTATTCGCACTGGTCCCGTATTCTGGATCGTTTTCTCAAACGGGACAGCAATCTGGGCGAACGACTGATTTTGGAGATCTCCGAGAAGTCCGCGATGCAGGTGCCCGAGCTGGTGATCGACCTGATGGACAGGTTGCAGGAGCGTGGTATTGCCTTTGCTCTGGACGATTTCGGCGCAAGCAATTTCAGTTTTCGGCATTTCCGCGAATTCCTGTTCGATGCCGCCAAGATCGACGGTCAGTTCATTCGCGGTATCAGTACCGACCCCGACAACCAGGCCCTCGTCCGCGCATTGATCGCAGTCGCGCGAGAGTTCGAAATTCTGGTCACAGCCGAATCAGTCGAGAATCCGCAAGACGCAGCTTTTCTGAGCGCAAGCGGTGTCGACTGCATGCAGGGTTTCCTATTTGGCGCGCCGTCGCTGTTGCCGCTGTGGAACGCAGAAAGAAATTCCAAAACAGGGACTTAGTTGGGCAATCGGCACGCGAACACTTGCCTGATTGCCGCCTGAGGCAAGCTGTCCGTTGCTGCAAGTGCAGCATTGCGCTATTGCAGAAGTCACTAGAGGGGGGAGAAATTGGCGCTCTGGTACGGGCAGAGGGAGCCCTCTGCGGTCCGCGTCGTCACATTTCCCGCTGGACCACGACGGTAAAGGACAAATTATATGACCAATGTAGTAATCGCATCCGCCGCACGCACAGGTGTGGGCAGCTTTGGCGGCTCGTTTGCCAATACCCCCGCACATGATCTGGGCGCTGCCGTCCTCGAAGCCGTCGTCGAACGCGCCGGCGTCGACAAAGGCGAAGTCAGCGAAACCATCATGGGTCAGGTCCTGACCGCCGCTCAGGGCCAGAACCCCGCACGTCAGGCGCATATCAACGCCGGGCTGCCGCAAGAAAGCGCGGCTTGGGGCATTAACCAGGTTTGTGGTTCGGGCCTGCGCGCTGTTGCGCTGGGTGCTCAGCACATCCAACTGGGCGACGCGGATATCGTCGCCGCTGGCGGGCAAGAAAACATGACCCTGTCTCCCCACGCCGCTGCCCTGCGCGCGGGTCACAAGATGGGCGACATGAAATACATCGACACCATGATCCGCGACGGTCTGTGGGATGCGTTCAACGGCTACCATATGGGCCAAACCGCCGAGAACGTCGCCGAGAAATGGCAGATCAGCCGCGACATGCAGGACGAATTCGCCGTTGCCTCGCAAAATAAAGCCGAGGCTGCGCAGAACGCAGGCAAATTTGCCGACGAGATCGTTCCGTTCACCATCAAAACCCGCAAGGGCGACATCGTGATGGATAAGGACGAATACATCCGTCACGGCGCAACAATGGAAGCAATGGCCAAACTGCGCCCGGCCTTCACCAAAGACGGCTCGGTCACTGCGGCAAACGCCTCGGGCCTGAACGACGGCGCGGCGGCGACCCTGCTGATGTCGGCTGAAAACGCCGAAAAACGTGGGATTGAGCCTCTGGCCCGTATCGCATCCTACGCGACTGCCGGTCTTGACCCGTCGATCATGGGCGTTGGCCCGATCTACGCTTCGCGCAAAGCGTTGGAGAAAGCAGGTTGGTCGGTTGACGATCTGGATCTGGTCGAAGCCAACGAAGCCTTCGCCGCGCAGGCCTGCGCCGTGAACAAGGACATGGGCTGGGATCCTTCGATCGTGAACGTGAACGGTGGCGCGATTGCCATCGGCCATCCGATCGGAGCATCCGGCTGCCGTGTTCTGAACACGCTGCTATTCGAAATGAAGCGCCGTGATGCCAAGAAGGGTCTGGCCACCCTCTGCATTGGTGGCGGCATGGGTGTCGCCCTCTGCGTGGAGCGCGACTAAGTGCGTTGACATCTAAATAGAAAAGGGCGTCCACTGGACGCCCTTTTTTGTTACAATCAAGCTTTACACAACCGCTGCGACAATATCGCCAGACAGAAAGACAAGATCGAACACGAAACGATATTGCGCAATATTCTCTCTCAGAGTAACAGAATTACCAAGACGACCAAAATTGGAGGAGTCATCCATGGCACGTACAGCACTCGTAACCGGCGGTTCTCGCGGCATCGGCGCAGCAATTTCCAAGGCGCTCAAGGCCGAAGGATACAATGTTGCCGCCACCTATGCGGGGAATGACGAAGCCGCAGCAAAATTCACCGAGGAAACCGGCATCGCCACCTACAAGTGGAACGTGGCCGACTATGACGAATCCAAAGCGGGCATCGAAAAGGTCGAGGCCGAGGTCGGTCCCATCGACATCGTCGTCGCTAATGCGGGCATCACGCGCGACGCGCCCTTCCACAAGATGACGCCTGAACAGTGGCATCAGGTCATCGACACCAACCTGACCGGCGTTTTCAACACCGTACACCCCGTCTGGCCCGGCATGCGCGAGCGTAAGTTCGGCCGCGTCATCGTCATCAGCTCGATCAACGGTCAGAAAGGCCAGTTCGCTCAGGTGAACTACGCAGCCACCAAAGCGGGCGATCTGGGTATCGTGAAGTCTCTGGCGCAGGAAGGTGCCCGTGCGGGAATCACCGCCAACGCGATCTGCCCCGGCTACATCGCAACCGAAATGGTTATGGCTGTGCCTGAGAAGGTCCGCGAGTCGATCATCGGCCAGATTCCTGCCGGCCGGTTGGGTGAGCCAGAGGAAATCGCGCGCTGCGTCGCCTTCCTGGCATCGGACGATTCGCAGTTCATCAATGGTTCGACCATCTCGGCCAACGGCGCTCAGTTCTTCGTCTGATTTCGGCGCACTAAACGAAAACGGGCCGGTCCTTTTGGACCGGCCCTTCTTTATCCCGTAAGTCCGCGCGCGCTGCGGTCAGCGGGAACCAAACACCCATCCCAGAACTTTGTGAACAAGCTTGCTGCGCTCTTCATGGGCACGACGAATTGCAATCTGGACAGACGGGTTTGTTGACATCTCGATCATGGCGGATCCCCTTTGCTAAAGCTGAACTTGACTTGCCCTAAACATGACCCTTGATTGAAAAAGGCACAAACGAGAGTTTTCAAATCTTCAGATAAGTATTACTTAAGTGACATGAGTGATCGCCTCCCACCTCTCACCGCTTTGCGCGCCTTTGACGCTGCCGCGCGGCACATGTCCTTTGCCAAAGCCGCAGAAGAGTTGAACGTCACGCCCGCGGCGCTGTCCTTCCAGATCAAGTCGCTTGAGGACCATTTGGGCCATCCGCTGTTTCGCCGCCTGAATCGCGCGGTCGAGCTGACCGAGGCGGGCAAAGCCCTCGCTCCAGGAGCTGCCGAGGGGTTTGCGTCACTCAAGGCTGCGTGGGCCGCAACACGCAGGCTTCAGGACAACACCACCCTCACCGTGACGGCCGGTCCCGCGCTGACCGCCAAATGGCTGGCTCCGCGCCTTTATGATTTTGCCCGCGCCCATCCCGAAATCGACCTGAGGTTCTCAGCCACCCTGCGCAATATGGACCTTGAGCGGGATGACGTGGATGTCGCGATCCGGTTTGGCTATGGCGGGGATGATGGGCTCTATTGCGTACCGGTTCGTAAAGAGTGGCTAACCCCTGTCATGACACCCGAATTGGCCGCCGAGTTCACAACTCCCGAAAGCCTGCGCGACGCGCCTCTGATTCATGACGATTCGATTGCGTTTTTGAAACCTCCGGCGGATTGGCCGACGTGGTTCCGCGCTGTTGGCGTCGAGTTCACGCCGACCCACGGGGCACATTTTTCCAACGCGGATCACGCGATTGACGCGGCTGTCGCCGGAGTGGGCGTGGCCTTAGGGCGACGGGCGATGATCATCAAGGACATGATGGAGGGGCGGCTTGTCGCGCCGTTCAAAACCGCCATCGAGACCAAAGGCCGCTTTCGCTTTCTTTGCCTGCCCGGCGCGGAGAACCGGCCTCAAGTCGCAGCATTTCGCGATTGGTTTGTTGCGGAGATTGAAAAAACCGCTCATATCTCGGATGAATTCACCATCGTTCCTGTAGAAGACGTCTCATCCACATGACCAGACAACGCGCCACCGCCATCGGCTTCATTGCGGTTTTGCTTTGGGCGCTGCTGGCCCTGTTCACAGTCGGGTCAGCCCCAACACCGCCGCTTCTACTGAATGCGATCTGCTTCAGTATCGGCGGTACTTTGGGGCTTGTCTGGACGTGGCGATCGGGCGGATTGTCCCAGCTGCGCCGCATCAGTTGGAAAGTCTACGCTTTTGGAACGGTGGGCCTGTTCGGCTACCACGCGCTATACTTCTCGGCCCTTCGGATGGCCCCGGCGGCCGAGGCGGGGCTGATCGCCTATCTCTGGCCACTGCTTATCGTCCTGTTCTCGGGCCTGTTGCCCGGAGAGAATCTACGCGCTGGCCACCTGATCGGGGCCTGTTTGGGCTTTGCCGGGGCTGCGCTGATCATCACCGGAGGCGGCAGCGCCGGGTTTCAAGCCGACCACCTACCGGGATACGCGCTGGCGTTCCTATGCGCATTGACATGGTCGGGCTATTCCGTGTTGTCACGGAAGCTGGGAGAAACGCCCACAAGCTCGGTCGCGGTGTTCTGCGTGTTCACGGCGATCGCCTCATGGGGCTTGCATTTCGCGCTTGAGGCACCTGTCTGGCCGGACACCGCGCTCAGTTGGTTATCGACACTGGCCCTTGGTCTGGGGCCGGTCGGTCTGGCGTTCTATGTCTGGGATATCGGGGTCAAGCAGGGCGACATTCAGATGCTGGGCACCAGCTCTTACGCGGCGCCTTTGCTGTCTACCGTGGTTCTGGTTTTTGCCGGGATCGCCATGCCGACATGGACATTGGCGATCGCGGCGGTCTTGATCACCGGCGGGGCCGTGGTTGCGGCGCGCGCCAGTCTTAAAGGTTAGGTCGATAAGCGCTCGATCTCTTCCTTCAGCCTTAGCTTCTGTTTCTTTAGCTGGGCGATATGAAGATCATCAATGCCTGGCGCGCGTTGAGCTTGTTCCACTTCGAGACCGAGAGATTCGTGCTTCTTCTTCAGTTCCGTCAGATGTGCGCTCACGCTCATGGCGATCCTCCTTGTTTACGTGTCTAGATGTCACGTAAGAAGTTGAGCATATCGTTTCCACCCTGTCACGCCGCAGACGCGAAGAAAAAGTGATAAATCCGACAAATTCGGCTGGTCATTGCCGATTGACGTGAAACGGCCCCAACGCCGCGCCCAGCCGCAGCACATCCGAGAGTTCCGGCGTATAGCTGTCGCCATCGCGCTCATGCCGTTGACCCTCATGCAGGATGATAGGCGCATGCAGCCGGAACGCAGCCCGCCCGCCTTTTCGGGCCCGTAGAATCACAAGCTCGGCCTCTCGCCCCACGCGGGCTGCAAGCGGTAGCACTTCGACCGAGCCCAGACGTCCCCGACAGGCCAAAAGCATATCTTGCAGACGATCCGCCTTTTGGATCATGTGCAGATAGCCGCGGGGGACCAGCCGTTTGGCCGCGACATCAATCCAATCGGCAAGAGGTGTCTGCTCCCCCAAAGCCACACTGCGCCCCCGGTCCATGGCTGCGCTATGTGCGCCTGCGCGATAGTAGGGCGGGTTGGCAATCACATGGTCGAACTGGCGCTGCTTCAGATCGGAGGGCAGTTCGGTCAGATCAGCCGAAACGACCTCCAACACCATATTGTTATCTGCGGCATTGCGTCGAGCCAGATCCGCATAGGCCGTTTGCAGTTCAGCACCGCACAGGTCCAATCCGGGGACTCGTGTCGCTAAGCACAGTATTGCCGCCCCTGCCCCGCAGCCAAGTTCTAGCACCGATTGGCCGCTGGTGGCAGGCACGCTGGCCGCCAGTAGAACGGGGTCTACGCCGGCGCGATAGCCCGACACGGGTTGCCAAAGACGCAGCCGCCCGCCGAGGAAATCGTTCCGGCTTAGCTCATCCTCCTTGAACCCGGTCATCGCCCCAGTGGGATCTCGTTGTCGCGCATCACGCGCTCTGCTCGGGTCAGGTCATCGGCCCGAACCATCAGACGACGAGGGAAAATTCCGATACCGCCTTCGAGGATGCTCATATTTACGTCCATCTGAAAGCAGTCTATATCCTCGCCCTCAAGAAGAGCGGATGCAAAGGCCAGGATTGTCGGATCGGTGCTGCGCAATAGTTCTTTCATGGGGATGGATGTAAGGGCAAGGCAAGGCGAAAGTCGAGCCTTGTATCAGGAGTGTGATGGGCATCAGCACAATCTCGAAGCCGCACGAACGGCTGGCCGAAATGTTGACCGGCGAAATGGAGGCGGTGAATACGCTGATCCGGACCCGCATGGCGTCCGAACACGCGCCCCGTATCCCCGAGGTGACTGCGCATCTGGTCGAAGCGGGCGGCAAGCGCCTGCGCCCGATGCTGACATTGGCTGCGGCGCGGCTGTTTGGCTATTCGGGCGAGCATCACGTGCGTCTGGCCGCGACTGTTGAGTTCATTCACACCGCGACTCTGTTGCATGACGATGTGGTCGACGAAAGCGCCCAGCGACGCGGGCGGCCCACAGCGAACCTGTTGTGGGACAACAAATCCAGTGTGTTGGTCGGCGATTATCTGTTTTCTCGCAGTTTCCAGTTGATGGTTGAAACTGGATCGCTGCGCGTTCTGGATATCCTCGCCAATGCATCGGCCACGATTGCCGAAGGTGAGGTGCTGCAGATGACCGCCGCCACCGATTTGAACACGGATGAGAGCATCTATCTGCAGGTCGTACGCGGCAAGACCGCAGCCCTGTTTTCCGCAGCGACCGAGGTTGGCGGCGTGATTGCGGAAGCCTCAGACGCGCAGGTCAAAGCTCTGTTCGACTATGGCGACGCCCTGGGCATTGCCTTCCAAATTGCTGACGATCTGTTGGATTATCAGGGTGATAGCAAGGCAACCGGCAAGAATGTGGGTGACGATTTCCGCGAGCGCAAACTGACCCTGCCTGTGATCAAAGCCGTTGCGCAGGCCACAGCGGATGAGCGTATCTTCTGGGAGCGCACGATCGAAAAAGGCCGCCAGCAGGATGGCGATCTGGAATATGCGCTTGGGCTTATGAACAAGTACCAGACGCTCGAGGCGACCCGTCAGGACGCGCTGGGATGGGCGAACAAGGCCAAAGCCTCGCTTGTGGTTCTGCCAAATCACGAAATCCGCACTCTGCTGCGCGATCTGGCCGACTACGTGGTCTCGCGCCTTAACTGAGCATAGTTGCGCGGCACCACCAATCTGGCTGGGCCGCGCCGATCTCATAGGCTGCGAAATGCGCGGCCTTCATCGACGGGTAGAGCGCAAAACAGGTCGACCCTGACCCCGACATTCGGGCCAGCAGCACATCCCTTGTGTCCGCCAATTCCTCCAACACACGCCCGATTTGCGGGGCCTGGCTTATGGCGGGCTGTTCAAGGTCGTTTCTTTGGACGGCAAGCCAAGCGGCGTAATCTTCCACGCCTGCGAATGAAGGGATTTGATCCGGCAAGCCCGGATTGTCCCGCGACGACATAGCGCTAAAGACCGATCCGGTCGGAACCTCAACCCCAGGATTGACCAGCAGGACAGGCAATGGGGGCAAAGCGACCCGGTCCACCTGCTCGCCAATCCCCCGCATCCGCGCAGCCTCGGCCACCATGCAGACCGGTATATCGGCCCCTAACGCGGTCGGAAGATGCGTTGGGATATCAAATCCTTGCGCCGCCGCGTGGCGCAGCATGGCCGCCGCGTCCGAGGACCCTCCGCCAATGCCGCCGCCATGGGGCAGAACCTTGTTCAACGTGATATGGCCTGTCCAACCGGTGCCCTCGGCGGCTTTCCAGACGAGATTTCGGCTGTCCGTCGGAACCCCGTCGGCATGCTCTCCGCTGACCGAGAGCGAAAGGCTTTCGCCCGGCTCAAACGCCAGCTGATCGCCAATGTCAGCAAAAGCCACCAGCGAATCCAACAGATGATAGCCATCCGCGCGCTGGCCGGTGACATGCAGGGTTAGATTGACCTTCGCGGGCGCAAAGCCGCTAGTTGCCATTTGCAACCTTCAACGGATCCGCGCCCTCTTCGGACAGAACCGTATCCAGACCGACCTCAAGCTTGCGACGGATGCGTTCGGGATCAGCCTCACCATCGGTGTCTTCGGGATCAACGAAGGACAGGGCCCGTTTCCACTGGAACTCAGCCTCACGGGCGCGTCCAACGGCCCAGTAGACGTCGCCCAGATGGTCGTTGACCACAGGATCCACCGGCATCAGCTCAACCGCGCGCTCCATATGCTCGACCGCTTCGTCATAGCGACCAAGGCGGAACAGGACCCAGCCCAGGCTGTCGACGATATAACCACTGTCGGGGCGAGCCGCGACGGCGCGTTCGATCATGTCCAGCGCCTCATCGAGTTTTTCGCGACGTTCGACAAGCGAATAGCCCAGATAGTTCAGAACCTGCGGCTGATCCGGGTTCAGCTCAAGCGCGCGACGGAAATCGGCTTCGGCCTGATCCCATTGCTTGAGGCGCTCATGAGAAATCCCGCGCGCGTAGTGCAGGAACCAATTCGCGGTCGAGACACCCTCCGCCAGATCAATTGCGGTGTTGTAGGAATCAACCGCGGCGGCATAGTTTTCCTCGCGGCGCTGCAGATCGGCCAAAGCGACATGGACACTGGGAAGATCAGGCTTTTCCGCAGCCAGCGATTGCAAAACCTCAACCGCCGCATCGGTTTTGCCGGATTGCCCCAGAACATCAGCCCGGCCCAGTTCGGCCACGTGGTGATCGGTGCTGTCCTTGGGAACCGCGCGATACGCTTCGACCGCAAGATCAAGCTGGCTGAGTTCCGACAGAAGCTCAGCGCTCATCAGAAGGGCGTCGACGTGATCAGGCCGCAGGAAGCTGGCCGTGCGAGCATAGAGCAGAACGTAGTCCGGCGCGGCCTCGTCATTCAACGCGGCACCCACCGAAAAGAAGATCTCGGCCATGCCGTCTTGCGCCGTTCCTGCATGGGTGAAGGGCAGCGTTTCGCCATCAGACAATCGGCTTGTGTAATCTGCGATCGACGGATCGCTTCCGGCCTGAAACACATCGGCCAGGAAGGTCAGAGCGTCCTCATTCCGGTCAAGCTGCGACAGAACCTCGGTCCGGGCTAACGCGGTGCGGCGTGTGAACCGGGCCACGACCCCGTCATCGGCCGCGAAAATCGCCTCAGCCCCCTCGAAATCACCGATCGACGCCAAAGCCATCGCTTTGTGATAGAGGGCAAACTCGCGCAACCCTTCCTGGGTTGTAACCGAGTCGAACTGCTCCATCGCCTTGGTCATCTCACCCTGACCAAGATAGGCCCAGGCAATCATCAACCCATCGACCAATGGACCCACGCCCTGCGTTTCGGGATCACGTGACAGCAGGGTCTCCCAATCGCCCTCTGCGATCAGGTTTGCGGCGATGGCAATCCGGGCTGCTTGGCTCGGAAGGCCATTCTCTTCAATCGTCTCAGCGATGGGCAGTGCGCGCTCAACTTCGCCCAGCGCCAGCCGCGCGACGACGACGCTTTCCAACAGCAATGCGTTCTGCGGATCAGACCGCAACGCCTGCGCATAATACCTTTCGGCGGCGGCATAGTCGTTTTCGTAGATTGCCTGACGTCCGGCCAAATAGGCCCCGGACCCGGTATCCGAAAATGCCGGGATTGCGACCGAGGATGAAAGCAGCGCGGCCAGTGCCACGCGACGAACCAAGGAAACCACCAAAATCCTGCCTTGCTATCGTTGACTGCACGTTAAGCTAGGGCCTCGGCCGGCAAGAGGCAATGGCTCAAGGTTCACGACGCCGCCATTGCACCGGTTTTCGCCTAAGAACTGGCCGCCCTGTTGCACGGATCAAGCAGGAGCGCCGTCCAACACTCAATGGCAGCTCATCAATAGGGCTTTTGGTTGGCTCACCCTGGCGGAGGATTTGGGTGCCCTTCGCGTTTCATAAAGCACATGTTCGGTTTGGGTGATTTCAACTCATTCAGAGTGAAATATTTTTGCGATTGCGCAATAGGCCGACTGACGGAATGGTGCTTCCAAACACTGTTGGCAAACCAGACACGGTATAAACATACGATGAAGTCACATGCGAAAGTAGTTGTGGTCGGGGGCGGCTGCGTTGGGGCCTCTATCCTTTATGGTCTGACCGAACATGGCTGCACAGATGCGGTGATGTTGGAGCGGACGACGCTAACGTCAGGGTCCACTTGGCACGCCGCCGGTTTGCTTGTGACCTTTGTACGGTCGCGAAACGTGTCGAAGATGACCATGGAAACCATCCGCATTTATACCGAGGTTGAGGAAAAGATGGGGACCTCGGTGGGCCTTCGCAAAGTGGGCCAGCTGCGCGTTGCCAATACCGAAAAGCGCTGGGATGAGTTCCAGTCCTATATCTCGATCGCCGAAGCCGCCGGGGTGCCATGCAAGCTGCTGACACCGGAAGAGATTGCCGAGGTTCACCCTCTACTGAACCAAAGCCCGGATATTCGTGGCGGCATCCTGCATACCGAAGACGGCTATGTGAATCCCGCCGACATCACCATGGCGCTGGCCAAGCTGGCGCGCGATGCCGGGGCCAAAGTCTATCAGAACACCGAAGCCACCGCTTATGAAAAGCTTGAGAACGGCCACTGGAAAGTGACCACCAACCAAGGTGAGATCACTTGCGAGCATCTGATCTTTGCTACCGGCAACTACGCCCGAGAAAATGCGCGCCGTGTGGGTCTGGACCTGCCCTGCATCCCGATCGTTCACCAATATTGGACGACCGAGACCGTTCCCTTGCTGAAAGAACGCAAGGCACAGGGTCTGCCGGAATTCCCGATCCTGCGGGACGAGGATTATGGCGCCTATCTGCGCGAGGACGTGGGCGGCATCCAGTTTGGCCCCTATGAATTCACCAAGGACCTCAAGCTGTTCGCCGAAGACCGCGTGCCGCCTGATTTCGGGGCCGACCTTCTGCCCGAAGATTTCGATGCCGTGGAAACCCAGTGGGAACGCGCCATCGAACGGGTTCCGACACTGGGCGAGGTTGGAATCAAGGCCAATACCCGCGGCCCGTTCCAGATGACCCCGGACGAGCTGCCTCTGGCTGGCCCCGCGCCGGGGCACGAGAACCTGTGGCTGGCCGAAGGGATGCCCGGCGGTATCCTGTGGGGCGGCACGGTCGGGAACCGTCTGGCCAAGTGGATCGTGGATGGCGATCCGGGCATGGACATGTCGGAACTCGACCCGCGCCGGTTCTCGGACTACGCCTCGAAACGGTGGACCATGGACAAGGTGCGCGAGACCTGGGGCACCCATATGGATGCGCACATCCCCGGTGAGGATTTCCCCGAAGCCCGTCCGATGAAAACCGCAGGCTCCTACGATCTGTTGACCGCCCATGGCGCCGTCTGGACCAGCTTCAACGGTTATGAATTCCCGCGCTGGTTTGCCAAATCGCCCGAAGAGGCGATCCCCGAACACTCCTTCCGCCGCACCAATCATATGGGGTTGGTACAAGAAGAAGTGCGCCGCACTCGCGAAGAGGCGGGCTTCATCGAGATGTCTCCGATGACCAAATTCACCGTGCGCGGGCCGGGCGCGGCCAAATGGTTGGACGGCCTGATGGCGAACAAACTGCCCAAGGTGGGGCGTATGACCCTGTCGCTGATGCTGAACGACAAGGGCGGGATGGATGCGGAATATTCCATCGTGCGCAAGGCGCAGGATGATTTCTACCTGATCTCGACCCCGAATTGGCAAGCCTATAACTGGGACCAGATGCAGCGTCTGCTGCCCAAAGACGGCTCGGTCGTGATGGAGGACATCTCGGAACAGCTGGGCGTGATCGCTCTAGCTGGTCCGAAATCGCGCGAGATCCTGTCGAACCTGACCGACAATGATCTGTCGAACGAGGCCTTCCCCTGGCTTTCGGCGCAAATGGGTGAGGTAGGCTATGCCAAAGGCGTTCACCTGCTGCGCGTCTCCTACACCGGTGAGCTGGGATGGGAGTTGCACCATCCGGCGGGCTACAACCGTCACCTCGTGGATCTGCTGCTTAAGGCGGGCGTAAAACCCTTCGGCCTTGAAGCGCTGGAGTCCATGCGGCTCGAGAAATCCTACCGGGCCATCAACCGCGAGATCTGCAAGGACCTGACCCCGTTTGAAGCCGATCTGGGCCGGTTCGTCGCCATGACCGAAAAGATCGGCGGGCAAGTGGTCGAACGGGACTTCATCGGCAAACCCGCTCTGCTGAAACAGCAGGAGACGGGAGGATACAACACTCTGGTCACGTTGAAATTGCCATATTGCGATACGTCGGTGATGTTTGACGAAGGCGTCTATTCCGACGGCAAACTGATTGGGCGCGTTACCTCGGGCGGGTTCTCATACTATTGCAACCACGACATCGCGATGGCGCTGGTGCCGCAGAACATGACGGCACCGGGCACCAGAATGCAGGTTCTGGTCCATAACGAGATGCGCGAGGCCGAGGTCATCGACACCTGCGCCGTGGACCCCACCAGCGCCCGCGCACGCGCCTGAAAAGAACAACAAGGGGGCTTGCGGTCCCTTTCACGAACACAAGGACAGGATCTAGCAGATGACCGATATCTCAACGAAAACGCTCTCACTCCAAGAGGTTAGGGAATTGGCGAAATCCGTCCTTGTGGCTGCGGGCATGGATGATACGGGCAGCGACATGATCGCTGAGATCGTCGTGAAATCCGAACGTGACGGTCCTCGCAGCCACGGTTTGCGCATGCTGCCGGTCTACGCGCAGAGCTTTACCTCGGGTTATGCCAACCCCGCTGCCCACCCCACGTGCGAGCGTATCGCACCGGGCGTTCTGCGCGGCGACGCAGACAACGGGTACTACCAGATCGCCGCAGCCGCAGCCCGGGACGAGCTGATTGCTATGGCGCGCGAAAACGGGATCGCTGCCTTTACCTGCGCAAATAGTCACCACCTAGGCGCGTTGCGCTTTGACACCGAACCGCTTGCCGAGGCGGGTTTGGTGGCCTTGGCCGTCGTCAACTCGCTGTCGATGGTGGTGCCGCAGGGTGGCGTGCGCCCTGTCTTTGGCACCAACCCGATGTCATTTGCCTGCCCGCGCGACGGCATGGAGCCCATCGTTTGGGATCAGGCGTCCTCGACGGTTGCGTTGATGGATATCCGCATGGCCGCCGCCGAAGGGCATGACCTGCCGCGCCCTGCGGGTCTGGCCCCGGACGGCCAGCCTAGCGCCGACCCAAACGCCATTCTGGAAACCCGCAGTCTGTTGCCCTTTGGCGAGCACAAAGGGGCCGCGATTGCCTTCCTGATCGAGGTCATGGGCGCTGCATTGGCCGGAGGTACCCTCTCGGTCGACAATGCCGAGCGCGAGGCGCATGGCGCGTTGAACGTCAAGGGCGGCGCGACCCTGATTGCGATGGATCCGACACGGTTCGGAAATGCCGCCTTCAACGACTATGTCACGCGCATCTGTGCCGAGATCGAAGGCAACGGAACCGCGCGCATACCCGGTGACGGGCGGCTAAAGAACCGCGCCGCGTCTCAGGCCGGAGGCGTCAGCGTCAGCACCGAGTTGTTGTCGCAGTTGCAAGACTTGCAGTAAGGCGTCCAACCGATGGCAAAGGTGGTTGTGATCGGCGGAGGCGTCGTGGGAACCTCCTGCGCGCTGGCGTTGCAGGCCGATGGGCACGCGGTTTCGGTTGTCGAGCCCGGACCCGTGGGTGAAGGGGCTAGCTGGGCCTCGTGCGGCTGTATCGCCGTAGGTGAGATCGTACCGCTGTCCCAGCCGGGCATGCTGATGAAGGTGCCGGGCTAGCTGTTGGACCCCGAGGCGCCCTTGGCGCTGCGCCCTTCCTCGGCGCTGCGGATCCTGCCCTGGTTCGCGCGCTTCACCGCAAATGCGCGTCGGGCGCGGATACGGGCCATCGCGGCGGATCTGGCGCGGCTGACCTTTGCCGCCACCGATGATTTCAAGGCGCAACTGGCCGATATCGGTCGACCGGAATTGCTGGTAGAAAAGCCGGTGATCAAACTGTTCGACGATGACAGCGACCGCGCCACCATGGCCGCCGCCTTTGATCTGGCCCGAGAGCTGGGCTGTTCTATCGAATACATCCCCGGCCCCGCAGCGCATGAGATTGATCCGGCCATCGCGCCCGATTTCAAACACGCCGCCCTGCTGCATGACTGGAGCTTCGTGACCGAGCCCAAGCGCCTGGTCGAAGCCCTGCATCAGGCCTTTGCCAGCCGAGGAGGCACAGTATTCACAGGCGAGGCCGAGGCGTTCCAACACAACGGTCGCAAAATTCAGGGCGTGCGCCTTGCAGACGGTCAGGTTCTTACGGCGGACGAGTTCGTGCTGGCGGCGGGCACAAACTCACGCGGCTTGGCGCGGGATTTGGGCGTGCCAAGCCAGTTGGAAGGGGTGATCGGCTACTCTACCGCTTTGCCTGACAGCGGTGTCGACCTGGCCCACACCGTGTTCTACGCCAAAGGCGGGTTTGGGATCACACCGTATGAGGACGCTCTGGCCGTGGCTGGGACCATCGAGTTCGCGGATGCCGACGCGAAACCCAACTGGAACCGCGCCGATATTCTGGTCAAACGCGCGAAACGCGTGTTGCCGCGGCTTGGAACGGACAAGGCCGAGCGCCGCATGGGGCGACGTCCTTTTACTCCCGATACCCGCCCCATTATTGGCCGCAGCGACCGATTGGCGAATGTCACTTTCGCCACCGGCCACGGACAGTTGGGCCTGACGCTTGGGGCGACAACCGCGCAGCTGGTGGCGGATGAGATCGCGGGCCGCGCGCCCTCAATCGACATTCAGGCCTTCAGACCGGACCGGTTCCAGGGTCAAGGCAAGCTCAACTTTGTCATCCGCCCGCCATCGACCGTGTAGACCTGCCCGGTGATAAAGCCGCTTTCCTCGGCAGCCAGAAACGCCGCCAAGGCAGCCACTTCTTCGGGCCTACCAGTGCGCGCGACCGGGTGAATCTGGCCGATATCCCGGCGAAACGCATCCGGGTTGGGCATTGAGTCGATAAAGTCGAGGTTCAGCTCGGTGTCGATCCAGCCCGGAGCGATGGCGTTGCAGCGGATACCTTCGGCCCCGTGATCCACCGCCACGGCACGGGTCAACCCGTGCAGCCCAGCCTTGGACGCGCAATAGGCTGCGTGGCCGGGATTGCTGCCCAGTCCCTCGATCGAGCCTGTATTGACAATGCTGCCCTTGGTTTTGCGCAGATGGGGCAAAGCGGCCTGAATCATCAGGAACGGTGCGGTCAGGTTGACGGTCAGGTTTTTCTGCCAGTCATCCAACTTCATCTCTTCGACGCGGGCCTCCTGCATCATCCCGGCATTGTTGACCAGAACGTCCAACTGCCCGGCGCGGGCGATAACCTCGGCTACTACCTGTTCAGGCGCGGCTGGGTCGGTGAAATCGGCTGCGATCCCTTCGAACCGGTCATCGCCACCGCGCTGAGCGGTGAAGACGCGCGCGCCTTCCTCCGTCAGCCGTGCCGCGATGGCCTGCCCGATCCCAGAGCGCCCGCCGGTAACCAGCGCAACCTTGCCCTCAAACCGCCTCATGCGACCGGCTTCCCGCCATTGACCTCAACCAGCGTGCCGCACATGTAGCGCGCCGCATCCGAGGCGAGGAACAGGACCACATCGGCAATATCCTCAGGCTCGGCGATCCGGCCCAGAGGCACTGTCTTACCCAGTTCGGTCACGGCCTCGTCAGGATCAAATCCACGCTTGGCAAAGCCCGAGCGCAGCATCGGTGTGTTGACCTCATTCGGGCAGACGGCGTTGATGCGGATACCCTGATGCGCGTGATCCATCCCCATACATTCGGTCAGCGAGGCGATCGCCGCCTTGGTCATGCAATAGAGCGCATGGTTTGGCCCCGGCGCCTTGCCACCCCAGCAGGACGCGGTGTTGACGATGGCTCCACCGCCCGCCTCGGCCATCAAAGGAATAGCGGCGCGGCAAATCCGGAAAGGTGCCTCGACATTCACGCCCAAGGACAAGCTCCAGTCGGCGTCCGAGGTTTCGGTCACTGCGCCGCGGGTGATGACGCCGGCATTGTTGATGACGATATCGAGGCCGCCCAAAGCCTGTTGCGCGTTGGCAGCCAGTTGGTCGCAATAAACCGGGTCCAGCAGATCGCCGGGCAGATGCGCCTCGGCCTCGATCCCATCGGTCGAGCGATCGGCAACCGCGACCCGAGCGCCCTGCGCGCGCAGCTGTTTGACGATGGCCTGCCCGATCCCTCCGGCCGCGCCGGTGACGAGGGCGTTTTTGTCCTGAAACATGTCTTAGTCTTCCCAGATTGCGACGGCCTGCCCCAGCAGGTCCCGGTTCATTGTCACGCCGAGGCCCGGCGCATCGGGCGGCAGAACGCCACCGTTTTCGATTGGGGCGTCAAACGCCCCGGTCTGGATCGTCACCATGTCGCGCGGGTCCAGAACACAGCGCAGTAGCCGTTCGGGCACGGTCGCACCCATATGGAAGATCGAGGCGGCCGACAGGGTTGAACCCACCGTGTCCTGCACACTGATTGTCAGACCGGCAGAGCGACAGATGTCGCGGTGACGGCGGGCATGGGTCAGGCCCCCGGCTTTCGAGATTTTCAGCCCGATGCCATCGGCCACATCCAGCGCCACCAGCTTGGCGATATCGCCATCCTCTTGCGCCAACTCGTCCAGAATGATCGGCACGTCACAGCGCTGGCGCAGGGAAAGCGTCTCGCGCCATGTGGCGCAGGGGGCCTCCAGCACGAAATCCAGCCCGTTCGGCAAGGCGCGGAGCATCCGCAGCGCGGTTTCCGGGATCAGTCCGCCATTGGCGTCAACGATGAAGTACTCACCCGGTTGCCGATCCGCCAATGAGGCCGCGATGCGTTCGGCATCCAGCGCCGGGCCGCCTTCGGAATCCATCGCACCGACCTTGACCGAATGGCCCATATAGCCCATCGCGCGGTGTTCCGCGACGCGCGCGCGCATATCCTCGGGCGTGCCCGCGTAGATCGAGCTGATTGCGGGCAGGCGATTGCCCGTCGCGCCGCCCAGCAGTTTATAGACCGGCAGGCCAACCGATTTGCCGAACAGGTCCCAACAGGCCAGATCAAGTGCCGATTTCGCGTGGTTATGGCCCAACAGCGCTTCATCCATCGCGTCATTGATCCGGTCCACATCGCGCGGGTCTCGACCGATCAGATAGGGGGCGATTTCTTCGACCCCGGCGCGGGCGCCCCGTGCATGGGCGGCGATGTAGTTCGGGCCGAAGGGGGTGGATTCGCCCCATCCCTCGGCCCCGTCATCGGCGGTGATACAGACGATGACGCTGTCAAATCCGGTGTAAATGCGCCCGCCCGACAGCTCATAAGAGCCGCCCGCATAGGGCAGATGCAGTTCAAAAAGCTCAATATTGCGGATTTTCATGAGGTCACCTGCGGCGGGATCAGCACCAGCTGCCCGGTATGTGTTTTGGTCAGAAACTCTTCCTGCGCTGTCGCGATCTCGCTCAGCGGATAGGTCTTGGCAACGACGGGGCGGATTTCTCCGGCCTCGATGTATTTCACGAGGTTTTCGAAGACGATGTCCTCCTGAAAGGTGCAGCCAAACAAGGTGAGGTCTTTGAGGTAGAGCGTTCGCACGTCTATTTCACAGATAGGTCCGGCAATGGCCCCGGCGGTCGCATACCGCCCGCCCCGGCGCAGCACGTCCAACAGGCTGGGCCATTGCGGGCCGGCCACCAGATCGACCACCACGTCGATCGAGCCCTCCCCCAGTTCCGCCACCAGATCGGCATTGCGGTCCAGCACGCGATCTGCGCCCAAAGCCCGAACGGCCTCGGCCTTTGTAGGCGAACACATTGCGATCACATGCGCGCAGCGCCGTTTCGCCAGTTGCACCGCAGCCGAACCGACACCGCCCGAGGCACCGGTGACCAGAACTGTCTCGGCCCCGACGCTGGCGCGGTGCAGCATGCCCTCGGCGGTGGAATAGGCGCAGGGGATTGCGGCCAGTTCCACATCCTCCCAGTCGCAACTCACGGCATGGGTTTCCCGCGAAGGTGCGACGCAGAACTGGGCAAAACCCCCATCGCATTCACTGCCGATGGTCCAGCATTCAAAAGGGCGGTAGTCCACATAGGTCCGAAGCATGTTGCGCACAATCACACGCTCGCCAATGCGCGCCGGGTCGACCTCATCGCCTACGGCAGCAACATAGCCACAGACATCAGCGCCCTGAATGCGGGGGAAGGTCAAGGGCGTGCCAGACCAGCTGGCATCGTCATCGTCCACAGTCTCAAAACCTGAGGCACCACCGGTATTGGTGTCCTCGGTAACCGCCTTGGAGTACCAGCCGATCCGCGTGTTGATGTCGGTGTTGTTCACACCCGCGGCAGCTACTCGGATCAGAACCTCTCCGCGCCCAGGCATCGGGACTGGCACGTCCGAGCGGTAGTCCAGCATCTCGATACCGCCATGGCCGGTCAGTTGAACCGCATGCATGGTTTCGGGGATCATGGTGTTCTCCTTAGTATGAGGCGACGGGCGCGCCGAACAGCGTTTCGTCGGGGCTGACGCCCAGACCCGGCCCGGTCGGGCGCTGAATGTGACCGCCTTGGATGGTGATACCATTTTCGGGATCGTAGTTGCCTTCGATATAGGGGGCGGCGAGCCACGCGCCCTCCATCAGTGTTGGACGCACGGTGGATGCAATCTGCGTGCAGGCGGCGGCGATGATGTCCCCGCCCCAGCTGTCATCACAGGTATGAGGCAGGTTGCGCGCCTCGCAAATGTCGCGGAAGGTGCGCATGTTCTGAAGGCCGCCGATTCGGGTCACTTTCATGCCAAACCCATCCACCAGCCCGGTCCCGGCGGCCGAGATCACGGTATTCAGATCGACGCTGTTTTCATCCATGTAGATGCCATGGCTCACCTGAGGGCGGATCTTTTCCAGGTCCTGATGGGTGTTGCAGGGCTGTTCCATGATGAAGGGCACATCCGGGCATTCACGACTGACGCGCAACGCATCGCGCGTGGTCCACCCGCGATTGCCATCGACTGCAAGGCGCATGCCTGTTCCGCAGACAACCTCCCAGACTTTGTGGATGGTTTCGATATCAATCTCAACCGGACGGCCACCCACTTTGATTTGCAAGCGAGGATACCCCTCGGCCAGCTTCTCTTTGGCAAGGCGCGCGATATCGTCCGGCGCGCCCACACCCGTCGCATAGTAAGAGGGCACGCGATCAGTCTGCGCGCCGCCCAGCAGGTTGGCGACGTTCACGCCCAGTTTCTTGCCAATCAGGTCATGGGCCGCGATGTCGATGGCGGCCTTGGCATAGTTGTGCCCGTTCAGCAGCCCGTTCATCCGGTGGTGCAGGGCCACAGGCCACAGATCCGCGCCGATCAGGCCTTTTGCCATCGCCTTCAAGGCCGCCCGCGCGCCCTCTGCATGCGCTTCGGCATAGGTGGGGCCGACCGGGCAGGTCTCTCCCCAGCCGATCGTGCCATCCTCGGCCACCAGCTTGACCAGCGTGGTGTCCAGCGCCCAGACCTCGGCGTTGGCCATGGTGTAGGGGCCGTTTTTGACCGGCAGATCATGGGCGTAGATGTGGATTTCCTTGATCTTCATATCCGTCTCTTTTGTCCTTTGCCGGAGGCCCGGCCTAGTGAATATCGGCAGCGGCCAGCAACGCGCGGGCGCAACGCATCGTGGCCAAGGTTGCGGCCTCGGCACCCATCAAACGCGCGCTCTCTGTTAGACCTTCGTGCAGGATGAACAGAGCCTCGGCCAAAGCCTCGACATCGCAATCGGGGGCCACGTGGATTAGCCGGGTGCGGAACATGTCGCGCACATGCTGTTTATGCGTCGTGACGGCATCGCGGATTGCGTCACTTTCGGGATAGGCCGCCAGCGCGTTGCGGAACAGACATCCGGTGTTTGAAACCTCGCGCAGCCAGTCCGCCAGGCGGGTCAGAACACGCAACACATGATCCGCGCCCCGGAGTTGATCGGTGCCGATCCAATCGGAATAGGCGGCGTCTCGATGATCCAACGCGCCTATGACCATCGCTTCGCGGCTGGGAAAATACTTGTAGAGCGTGCGCAGGGAAACATTAGCGCCCTCTCGCAAGGCTTCTACACCTTGGGTGGCAAATCCCATCTCTGAAAACTGCCGGTCTAGGTTTTCTGCGATTTTCTGCTGTGTCTCAGTCATATCTCGGTGGTAGAGCGATCACTCTACCCACACATCACCGTTTGCGACACTGACTTTCTTGCCAACGACAAAAAATGCCACCGGCGAGACCGGTGGCATGAAACAGGGGCGGGATGGCGGCAGGGTCGCGCCGCCAGTGCCAGGCTTTCAGTTACATGTTGGGATAGTTCGGGCCGTCGCCACCCTGCGGCGTGGTCCAGGTGATGTTCTGGCTCGGGTCTTTGATATCGCAGGTCTTGCAGTGGACGCAGTTCTGGAAGTTGATCACGAACCGCGGACCGTCGTCATCCTCGACCATCTCATAGACGCCAGCCGGGCAATAGCGTTGCGCGGGCTCGGCGAATTTGGGCAGGTTGACGGCAACCGGGATTGACGGGTCGCCCAGTTTCAGATGGCAGGGCTGGCTTTCCTCGTGGTTGGTCATCGCGAAGGACACGTTGGTCAGACGGTCAAAGGACAGCGTGCCATCGGGCTTGGGATAGTCGATCGGCTTGTGCTTGCTGGCCTCTTCGGTCGACTCGGCGTCGTTCTTGCCGTGACCCATCGTGCCGAACAGCGAAAAACCCAGCGTGTTGGTCCACATGTCCAGACCACCCAGCGCCAGCGATGGCATGAGGCCCCATTTCGACCACATCGGCTTGACGTTGCGCACTTTCTTGAGGTCCTGGCCAATGGCGCCTTCACGCACGTCGGTTTCATAGGCCGTCAGCTCATCACCCGAACGGTCAGCCTTGATGGCGTCAAAGGCGGCCTCTGCTGCGGCTTTGCCCGACAACATCGCGTTGTGGTTGCCCTTGATGCGCGGCACGTTGACCATACCGGCCGAGCAGCCTAGCAGCGCCACGCCTGGAGCAACCAGTTTCGGCATCGACTGATAGCCGCCCTCGGTGATTGCGCGGGCGCCATAAGCCACGCGCTTGCCGCCTTTCAGTAGCTCAGCGACCATCGGGTGATGCTTGAAGCGCTGGAATTCCATGTAGGGGTACAGGTGTGGGTTCTTGTAGTTCAGATGTACTACGAAGCCGACATACACCTGGTTGTTTTCCAGGTGATAGATGAAAGAACCACCACCAGCGTTGCTGCCCAGAGGCCAGCCCATGGTGTGCGTGACTGAGCCTTCCTTATGCTTGGCCGGGTCGATCTCCCAAATCTCTTTCATGCCAACGCCGTATTTCTGCGGCTCTTTGCCAGCAGACAGGTCGTATTTGGCGATGACTTCTTTGGACAAGGAGCCGCGCACGCCTTCGGACAAGAACACGTACTTGCCGTGCAGCTCCATGCCCGGTTCGGTGCCGGGGCCGTAAGAGCCATCTGCTTCCAGACCGAAGACACCGGCGACCACGCCTTTGACTTCGCCGTTTTCGCCGTAGACCAGCTCGGAACAGGCCATGCCAGGGAAGATTTCCACGCCCAGCTCTTCGGCTTGTTCGGCCATCCAGCGGCAAACATTGCCCATCGAGACGATGTAGTTGCCGTGGTTATTCATCAGCGGCGGCATCGGTGCGTTGGGGATGCGCAGCTTTCCGGCCTCACCCAGCATATAGAAGTTATCTTCGTTCACCGGCGTGTTCAGCGGTGCGCCTTTTTCTTTCCAATCCGGGATCAGAGCGTCCAGCCCGCAGGGATCAAGAACCGCGCCCGACAGGATATGCGCACCCACTTCCGATCCCTTTTCCAGAACCACGACATTCAGGTCGGCATCCAGCTGTTTCAGACGGATGGCCGCCGACAGGCCTGCGGGGCCTGCGCCCACGATCACCACATCGTATTCCATCGCTTCGCGTTCAATCTCGGCCATCGCGGGCTCCTTAGCTAACTTTCCGAATTGGCGCTTTTCTCATGCGGTCGGCGCAATTTTGTTTCACGGCTGATTACATGGTGAGAAAGACTCAGGTCAATCGAAACACGGCGTAACAATGCCGCTATTCGACACTTCACGTGTTTGGCGAGTCGCCCATAAGGTATCTGGGACCGCTACCATGTGATTTGGCGCGGTCATCGGGGTTGTAAAGAGCGCATTTCGGCAGGCTGAGGCACCCGCAGCCGATGCAGCCGTCCAGATTGTCGCGCAATCGCGTCAGGGTATTGATTCGCTGATCCAGATGGGCGCGCAGCGTGACGCTGATGTCTTTCCAATCCTGCGGCGTCGGGGTTCGGTTGCCGGGCAGGCCCGATAGCACCTCACGGATCTCTGGCAAGGTCAGGCCGAATTGCTGGGCGATCATCACAAAGCTCAACCGCCTGATATCGGCCCTTTGATACCGCCGCTGCCCGCCTGCGTTGCGCCAGGGCGAGATCAACCCCTGCGCCTCATAGTACCGGATCGCCGACACCGCCAACCCGGTACGCCGTGCCAAAGCGCCAATTGCCAGACCTTCGGAAGCTGCCATTTCACCCTCGCAAGAAATACCTTGACCTAAAGTTAGGTTTAGAAATTACGCTGAGTCGTGACAAGCCTGAAAAAGGAAAGGACCTGCCATGATGGCCACGCTTGAACACACCAACTTCACCGTCAACGATCCCAAAGCCTCGGCCGCGTGGATGCACAAAGTGTTTGGATGGGATATCCGCTGGGAAGGCGCCGCGATGGCGGGCGGCTATACGGTGCATGTCGGCACAAAACACACCTATCTTGCCCTCTACCGCCCCGAACACCCCGAGCCATCAAACGAAAGCAGCTATGACGTGGTCGGCGGCCTGAACCACGTGGGCGTTCTGGTCGAGGATATCGACGCGACCGAGGCCAAGGTGCGCGCGGCAGGTTTTACACCGCATAACCACGCCGATTATGAGCCGGGCAAGCGGTTCTATTTCGACGATGACAACGGGATCGAGTTCGAGGTGGTGCAATATGATTGAGATGTTGTGGCTCTGCACCCCGTCACAGCGGTGGCGCAGGAACAAGCCCCCGGACCACCGCCACAGGCGCGAACCGCCTCAGCGGAACGGCGTTAAGTCGCAAATCGACGTGTGACGCCCTCTTGGCCTCTTGCATTTCACGCTCCATTTGGGTCAGGTACTGAACGACCCATCATTCGCCCCGACGCTTTCCCCGCGGCGGGGCGGCTCAATTTATGCGTGGACAACAAGATTATGGAAAAGATTCCAATGACGCCTGCGGGCAATGCCGCGCTCGAGGCGGAGCTGAAAAACCTCAAATCCGTCGAGCGCCCGGCGATCATCGAAGCTATCGCTTCGGCCCGCGAACTGGGTGATTTGAAGGAAAACGCCGAATACCACTCGGCCCGTGAAAAGCAGGGCTTCATCGAAGGCCGCATCAAAGAGCTTGAGGGCATCCTGTCGCTGGCCGATGTAATTGATCCGGCCAAACTGTCGGGTGCGATCAAGTTCGGCGCCAAGGTCACGCTGGTCGATGAAGACACCGATGAGGAAAAGACCTGGCAGATCGTTGGTGAATACGAGGCCAATATCGAAAAAGGCCTTCTGAACATCAAATCGCCCATGGCCCGCGCCTTGATTGGCAAGGACGAAGGCGACAGTGTCGAAGTTCGCACCCCCGGCGGTGTCCGTTCCTACGAAGTTCTCAACATCGAATTCGCCTGACCCGGAGGGTCTGTCATGTCGGGGCAACAACCAGACCAGGAAAGCGAACGGCCGACCTCTCTGGGCATCTATGATCGCCCTCAGCGCCCGTCTGTGACCTCGATCGAGATTGCGGCCGGGGTGCTGAGTGTCATCTGGTTGGTGGTCTCGGTCGTGTTCCTTGTGCTGCCCGACCAGACACAGGGCGGCGGGTTCATTGTGACCCTGTTGGCGGTTTTCCTGCCGGTGGCGATGATCTGGGTTGCCGCAACGGCGATGCGCGCCAGCCGCGTCATGCGCGAGGAAAGCGCACGGTTGCAAACCGCGATTGATGCAATCCGTCAAGCCTATGTCGTTCAGCAACAGCGCGCCGCCAGCTCGTATGAACCGACGGTGTCCAAGAAGCTGGACGAAATCGCCGCTGTGACCAAAAAGGCCGAGGACGCGCTGGCCACCTTCTCCAGCAAGCGGCGTGAACCCTTGCAGGTCGCCCCACCTGCGCCGGGCGGGCAGACCTCTCTGGCGCTGGGCACTACCGCCGAAGAGATCACGCCGCCGCTGACCACCGATACCTTCATCCGCGCGCTGAACTTCCCCGAAACCGAGAAAGACATCGAGGGCTTCACCGCGCTTCGGATGGCGTTGAAGGATCGAAAAGCATCCAAACTGGTACAGGCTTCGCAGGATGTTCTGACCCTGCTCAGCCAAGAGGGCATCTATATGGATGACCTGCGACCCGATATGGCCCGGCCCGAGGTCTGGCGTCAGTTTGCGCAGGGCGCACGCGGACGCTCGGTCGCGGCTTTGGGCGGAATTCGGGATCGCTCGTCGCTGGCGCTGACGGCGGCGCGAATGAAACAGGACCCGATTTTCCGGGATGCCGCACACCATTTCCTGCGCCGATTCGACAACATGATCGTCGAATTTGAAGCCAATGCCAGTGACGCGGAACTGACCGCCCTTGGAGACACAAGAACCGCGCGGGCCTTCATGCTGTTGGGGCGCGTGGCTGGCACCTTCGACTAGGCGGCAGGTACAGGCCAGCTCATCTTGGTGGCGCGGCTGAAGCCGAACAGGTGCCGAAATGGACCCGTCTTCTCAACACCTACGGGTTTGAACCCTTCGCGTTCGTATAGGGCCTGTGCGCGAAGGTTGGTGTCGATCACATCCAATTGCACCTCGGCCATACCACGGCGCTGCGCCTCAGCCTTGATGGCAGAGAGCAGTGTTGTGCCAATGCCCCTCCCGCGGGCCTCAGCCGCGACAAAGATGCCGTCCATCTGGAACACACCGGGCTGCAGATCGCGCTCCAACACGCTCAGAACCACGCCGCGCCAGATCGATCCGAACCAGCCATAGACGCGGGCAAGGTCCGACAGGCTGCCACCCGCCAAGCCGCCTTTGTTGGTCTTGAACCCCGCAAGGCCCAGCATCCGGCCATCAGCATCACGCGCAACCAGCGCGAATTCCGGGTCGAGGGCCGTTTCAAAGAAGGCCAAACCTTTTTCATCCGGCCCCATCACCTTGTGCAGCTTGGCCGCAAAGGCCTGCCAGAACAGGGCTGCGGCTTGTGGCCTTTCAACCTCGCTAAAGCCTTTGGAAACCGTGACCGTCACAGCCCAAAACTGCCGTAAGGGATAAAGCGCACCAGATCGCCCGGCTGGATGTAGCGCGCGCCGTCTTCGATCTCAACCAGCCCCTCGGCCCAGCTTAGCCCGCTGATCCGGCCAGAGCCTTCCGAGTGGAAAACCTCGACCCGCCCCTCGCGAATACGCGCGCGCAGATATTCGCGGCGACCGGGTTTCTTGCGTTTCTCAAAACCGGCGGGCACTTCGAAGCCCTGTGGTTCCTCCCACCCCTGCCCCGACATCTGGCACAGGGCCGGGCGAGCGAAGATCAAGGTACAGACCTTGGCGGCCACCGGGTTGCCGGGCAGGCCAAAAACCGGTGTACCCGACCACATGCCCAGAGCCAGAGGGCGACCGGGTTTGAGGGCAATACGCCATTCCTGCATCGCCCCCGCCTCGCGCAGAAGGGCTGAGACATGGTCCTCCTCTCCCGCCGAAGCGCCGCCGCTGGTCAGGATTACATCGGCCTGCGTTGCGGCCTCATCCAACCTTGCCCTTAGGGTTTCGCGGTCGTCGGCGACGCGCCCTAGGTCGACCGGCACAAAGCCCATGCGGTCGATCAAAGACAGCAACATCGGCCGGTTCGCATCATATATCTGCCCGACACCTGCTGTCTCGCCCGGCTCGACAAGTTCATCCCCGGTGGACAGAACGGCCACGCGCAGAGGTTTGCGCACCGGCACCTCGGAAATACCGACCGCTGACAAAAGCGCCATATCGGCCGGTGTCAGCTTGCGACCGGCTGTCAGGGCGACCTCACCCGCCGCTAAATCTTCCCCCGCGCGACGCGTGTTTGCTCCCTGCTTCAACGGGCCGTGAAAGGCAATGTGACCGTCCTGAACGGTAACGTCCTCTTCCAAGATGACTGTGTTCACTCCTTCGGGCAAAGCCGCGCCGGTCAGGATGCGCAACGCGTGGCCTGCAGGCACCGCGCCATCGAATGGAATTCCCGCCGCGGCGCGCCCCTCGGTCAGTGGCATCACCTGTGCGCCTTCGGCAGCGGGGCCTGCGAACCCATAGCCATCTACTGCCGTATTGGGTTGTGGCGGGTTTGAACGCAGCGCCATCACGTCCTCGGCCAGAACGCGACCCATCGACTGCGCAAGCGCCACTACCTCGGCCCCTGTGACGGGGCGCAACCGATCCCGCAGCAACGCGAGCGCGTCATCCACCGGCGTCCAGTTCACCCCGGCGGGCAAGGCAAAACAATCGTTTCGCAATGGCGGAGGCGATATGTTCGGTTTGTCCTGCGCTACACCCAAGATCCACCCCTCCTCTGAGGCTGAAACGTTCAATTGTCTGTCCAATTCCTGATCCGTCATCCACGACAGAGTCAAGGCAACCTGTTCAACCTGCCACGCATCCTTGATCCGATCCGGCGGCGCTGCACCAAGGTTGAGCGAGGGCCAGATCTCGACAAACGCCACCGGTTTATCCAGAGGCTGAAAGGGCCAAACGGCGATCTTGCCCGCGAAGGCGTGGCGTAGCCGGTTCAACACCGGCAGGCCCATCATCACCTGCCCACCGACTGCCCCTGCCCCAGCCATTTGCCAGCAGGTAAAGCTGCCTTTGGCTAAATGCTCGACCTTTCGTCGATCCGGAAACGGGTTGTGATAGTCCTGTTTCGTGCGCGGCAGGCCAGCGATGTCGCGCCGCAGACCATTCATCCAGAACGGGCCTTTGCCGCCAAAGCCCGAATTGATCTCCCCCGCGAGGTCAAAGCGGTTGTTGGCGCTCAGAGAGTCCTCAATCCGATCTTCGAACCAGTCCCACACGGCAAGCGGATCATGTGTTCCGGTGATTGCCTTGGCAAAGCCTGCGGGATAGCCGAAGGGGAAATCAAAGCCTAGCATCAGACGGCGACCTGCAGACAGTTCAGTGTCGATCAGACTGTGCAGGCACTCCTCGGCGACCACCCGATTGCGTAGATAGTCCAGCGCCTGCACTGCGCCGTCGCGCACCACGCAGACCCAGATGGCATCTTTGCGAGGGCGCGGTCCAGTGTCGTTGCCTCCAGACCAATCGACCATCACAAAGCTGTCGAAAAGGCTCACAAACCGACCTCGAAGAGGATGAAATCCGCGATGGCGGCCGTGTCGTTCAGATCGAACACGGGTCGGTCCAACTTCAGCGGAGTATCACTGGCCACAGCGCGGATCGTGTCATCCGACGGGGCGATCAGGTCATTGCCCGGCTCGGCGCGGAAGGCCTCGACCTTGGGGTGGCGTTCGCGTTTATAGCCCTCGATCAGCACCAGATCGACTGGCGAGAGGCGGGCCAGCAGAGAGGTCAGCGTAGGCTCCTCCGCTCCGCGCAGCTCTTGCATCAGGGCAACGCGCTGGCCCGAGGCTAAAAGAACTTCGCTCGCGCCTGCCATTCTGTGGCGATGGCTATCGCGACCCGGCTGATCGACGTCAAAGGAATGATGTGCGTGTTTGACCGTCGATACGGTGTAGCCGCGCCTGGTGATCTCGGCCACCAGCCGCTCCATCAACCCGGTTTTGCCTGCGTTCTTCCAGCCGGTGACGCCGTAAATCCTCATGCCTGCTCCAACAGTTTTTCGGCGCGCGCAAGGTCGTCCGGTGTGTTGACGTTGAAGAACGGATCGAACGGGTCTGCAGGAAACAGCGCCTCGCGACCGTCATGCTTGTCGGTCCACAGTACGACCTTGCGCAGCCCGTCGTTCAAAGCGGTACGTAGATCATCTCGCAGCGCCACGGGCCAGAGGCCAAATGTCGGGTGCCGGTTGACCCGTTTGCCGCCTGACTTCAAAGCCTCGTCCCCGGTGCGGGGCGTCGTGGCAAGGACCAAAGGGTGCGTTTGACCTTGAGCAGCCTCGGTCAGCCGCGCAACCAAATCACGCGGGAAGAACGGCGTGTCTGCGGCGGCGGTGACGATACTGTCAGCCCCTTGCTCTGCCGCCCAATCCAGCCCAGCTAGAACCCCCGCCAAGGGGCCTGCAAACCCCTCAATCGTGTCCGGCAAGACGGGAAGATTCACTTCCGCAAACCGCGCTGCATCACCATTGGCGTTCAACGCGAGGCCATCCACCTGCGGACCGAGCCGGTCGATGACATGAGACAACAAGCTCTGCCCGCCGATCTGCAAGAGCCCTTTGTCTCCACCGCCCATCCGGCTCGCAAGGCCACCTGCGAGGATCACTCCGAGGGGTTTGGTCATACCATCAGCCATTGGCACTTTTCCGGCGATGTTTCTTGTCCTCGACGGCCACGCTCGCTGGGTCCACGTCGCGTAGCAGGCGATCCTCGCCGGACAGGCACACAAAGCGCTGCCCGCGCATGCGACCGATAAGGGTCAGGCCGACCTCGCGGGCGATCTCGACGCCCCAGGCGGTGAAACCGGACCGGGAGGCCAGAACCGGAATGCCCATCATCGCCGTTTTGATCACCATTTCTGAGGTCAAACGCCCGGTGGTGTAGAGGATCTTGTCCTCTGCCGTCTCATTCTCGGACAGCATCCAGCCGGCGATTTTATCGACGGCGTTGTGGCGACCCACATCCTCCATATACACAAGCGGTCGGTTTTCACGGCAGAGAACCGTGCCGTGAATCGCACCCGCCTCGAGGTACAAAGACGGCGTGCGATTGATCTTGGCGGCCAGATCGTAGAGCCACGAGGTCCGGACCGACACTTGCGGCAGGCGCACGTCCTCCAACCCCTCCATCATGTCGCCAAAGACCGTGCCCACGGCACAGCCACTGGTGCGGGTTTTTTTCTTCAGCTTGTCCTCATAGGAGGTTTCGCGCGCCGTCCGCACAACCACGGTTTCGAGGTCATCATCATAGTCGACCCGTGTGATTTCATCATCAGCCAGCAACATCCCCTGATTGCGCAGGAAGCCCAGCGCCAGATACTCGGGATAGTCGCCAATGGTCATCGCGGTCACGATTTCCTGGGAATTGAGGAAGATCGTCAGCGGGCGTTCCTCGACCACCGAAATCTGGCTGACTTCACCATTCTGGTCCACACCTACGACGGCGCGCGTCAAACGGGCCGCGCCGGGATCGGGGGCGATGATGTAGTCCGAGACGTCCAGTTCTGTCACCAATTGCAACCCCTTCCCAAGACCGCTACTGCTGCTGCGAATACCATAGGATTTAGCCATGGCAGACGCCACAACCAAGTCATACTTCTGGAAAGGGTTTCGCGACGGGACACCCTTCATTTTTGTCGCGATTCCCTTTGGAACCCTGTTCGGGGTTTTCGCCGCCGAGGCCGGGCTGGATATCGTGCAAGTCGTCGCCTTCTCGGCCACCGTTTTCGCCGGAGCAGCGCAATTCACCGCCCTGCAATTGCTACAGGAGAACGCGCCGATAGCCATTGTGCTGGCCTCGGCTCTTGCGGTGAATTTGAGAGTGGCGATGTATTCAGCCTCACTGACGCCGTTTCTGGGGGCTGCCCCCATGTGGCAGAGGGCCTGCGCCGCCTATCTGACGGTTGACCAATCCTATGCCTGCTCGATCGTGCAGTTCGAGAAAGAGCCAAAGATGACCGTGCCGCAGCGCATGGCTTATTTCATCGGCTCGGTCACGCCGATCACGCCGTGCTGGATTCTGGCGACCTATCTGGGCGCGGTTTTGGGTACCCGGATTCCCGAAAGCTGGGCTTTGGATTTCGCCCTGCCGATTACCTTTCTGGCCATGCTGGGGCCGATGATGCGGACGCTGCCCCATGTCATTGCAGCCCTTGTGGCGCTGGTCGTGTCGTTGCTGGCCGTGAGCGTGCCGTTCAATCTGGGCCTGCTGATCGCCGGAACCGCAGGCATGATCGCTGGTGCTCAGGCCGAGGTGATCTTGGATCGTAGAAAGGCGCACGCATGACGCAGATCGACCCCACCACCATGTGGACCGTCATTATCGGCCTGGCCATCGGCAGCTTTGCCCTGCGCTTTGTGTTCATCGGCTTTGTCGGAGACCGCCCGATGCCACCCTGGCTGCTGCGCCACCTGCGTTACACCGCCGTGGCGATCCTGCCCGCTCTGATCGCGCCGCTGGTCGTGTGGCCCGCCGCGACCGAGGGCCAACCAGATGCGGCCCGAATGGCAGCTGCGGCTGTGACGCTGTCTGTTGGAGTGTTCACCAAAAACGTGCTGGCCGCGATCTTTTCCGGCGCGGCCACACTTTACGGTCTGCTTTATCTACTGGCTTGAAGCCGCGTCCAGCTGGTTCAGAGCGGCGTTATTGGCTGCCAGACCTTTTTGCAGATCGGCATCGTCATTCTCGCGATATTCTTCAGTGATGACACCGGGAATTTCGGCGAACTGTTCTGAAAGTTTGATCGGAAAGAAAGTCACTTCGATCTGCTCGAATCCGGGCACCTGCTGCAACAGGCGCGCGGTGGAATTGGCGCAAAAAGACCCTGCGACAGGCCCGGTCTGCTTGGCCAATTGCAGCGCGATCTCGGCCTGTTGCGGCGTCACCTGAATGGTCTGGATGCGGGCAAAATGCGTCTCGCGCGCGTGAGAACTGCGATAGGCACGCTCAACCGCTGGGGTGATGCCATAGAGAACATCATCCCGCACCGGAACGATATCCGCCCGGAACGAGCCTGCGGGGTCAAAAATCACCCTCTCGCTAGCACCAATCATCAACGAGGTATGCGCCCCTGAACCGGAGCGCGTGTTGATCATCGTATAGAGCGTCAGGGTCGACGGCCCCGGATCACGGTAAGACCGCGATACGATCTCAGCCTGATCTGCCTGAGGGCGTTTAGAATTCGCGCAGCCAGCCACTGTTGCCGCCAGCAGGCAGGCGATCAAAATTCTGAACACGGTCGACCCCGAAAGATTTAGGACGCGTAAAGCGCCAGCAGGAACGCTAGTATCGCGATAGCGACGCAGCACCAGACGGTAGCCTTGATGAAGCCCTCAAAGGTTTTGGTTTGGACGGTGATGTCCATTTCGCCGTGCTTGTGTTCAGCCATGAGTCTCAGATTCCCAGTTCGCGTGTTTAATCGCTGGATAATCGAAAATTTCGGGCCTGTCACCACGTCATTCCAGCGCAGGGACCCTGTCACCCAACACAAAACACCCTGGATAGCCGAATCCCCACCGCCACGGCAGTCCGCTACAGGGGCCGCCGCCGAATCGGACCGCGCCGTAGAGGGCATCCGAGGTCAGCGAATGGACCGAGCGGATCTGCTCGGGGGTCATGTCATAGCGTTCCGCATAGGCCTGTGCGTGGGTCTCGCCATGGGTTTCGACACAGACCTGCAAAGCCTGGTCAGCGGCGAGGCGCGCATCATAGCTGTCGGAGGCCGTCTGCGCGTCACCGGCGTTGTGATAGGCGCGGTCATGGGTCACGCAGCAGTACTCCCAGGGCGGATGTTCCTGATACAACTCGCCGATCTGAGGGAACGTATCGGCCACCCAGCGCCAACTGGCCGACAAGCCGCCCGAGCATCCATCAGTTTCGAACGGTATCAGCTCGGCGACGCCGCGTTGTGCAATCATGGCACGGTGAGAGGGCATCTCGACCGCGCGCATCAGGTCTTGGGACGTGGCCGGGCTGGCCAGCAGAAACAGACCCAGCGCCAGTTTACGGGCTGTCATCGCGCATCGCCTCGGTATCGACTGTCATGCCGAAAGTTGTGGCCAGCCAAAGCAGCACGCGTTCCGCCGGGCCCATCTCGGCGCGGACGCGTAGAACTTCGCGCGCCATGGCCGGGCGGTCCGTGATCAGCCCGTCCACCCCCATCGAGGCCATTGCGGACATCTGCAGCGGGTCGTTCACCGTCCAGACATAGATCTCCTTACCCGCCGCGTGGACCGAGCGGATCAGTCCCGGGGACACTGTTGCCGCGTTCACAGCAACAAAATCGCCTTCCAGCCCCGCCAGATTGCCCACCGCCGTCGCAGCCAGCACACCCGCGCGCCAATCCGGGCGCAGCGCCTTCATCTTTTGCACGGCCGGATATTTCAGCGACATAGTGGCGATGTCGTCCTGCATCTCGAATTCTTCGACCAACGCGGCGACCCGATTTTCCAGATCGACATCGTGGCCGTAATATTTCAGCTCGATAATGACTTTGGATTTGCCTTTTGTCGCCTCCAGCACCTCACGCAGGGTTGGGGTGCGTTGGTCAGCATATTCAGGACCAAACCAGCTGCCGATGTCGATGGTTTCGACATCCTCCATCGTAGCGTCCCAGATTTTTGTCGGGACCCCGGCCAGTTTCATGAAGTCACTGTCATGGGCCACGATAACAACGCCATCGGCTGTTTCCTGAACGTCGATCTCAACCCAATCCGCGCCATCTTCGATCGCTTTAAGAACGGAGGCCATGGTGTTTTCGGGCCGCAGCGCCGCAGCCCCCCGGTGGCCGATAACATCGGCATGATCCTCGGCTTGAACGCGTTCCAGCAGGTTGTGGCCGAACCAGCCACCCAGAAGAAGCGCAGCTGCCGCCAGCCCGACCGCTGTGAACAGCGAGGCCTGCATGCGGCGCGGCTCAGGGTGGGGCGGCTCATCCGTCTGAGGTTCAAAGAACTTGTCCAGCAGAACGGCCAATGCGCCCAGCGCAGAGGCGGCCAGCACCAGCCCGGCCAGAGACCAAAGCCCTGCAATCGCGAGGCTATAGGTCAGCGCCAATTTTAGGTTACTGCTGCCTTGCAACGGCACCAGTCCAAACAAAAGCCCGGCCACCCATGCAATCGCCGCCGCAATTGCAAGGCGCATCGCCAGCCATGCGACCAAGGCCAGTTTCAAGCGCCCGCGTTTGCCCTCCATCCGGGACGTGCTGATATTGAACACATGCGCCGGGTGAACGTTTTCAAACAGCACAAGATGAAGTGACAGAGCCCAGCCCGACAGCTTGCGGATCAGCACCCACGCCATGGCCAAAGCCACCGCGCCGATCAGGGCCACAGCCACCCAAAAGGCGGGCGGGTGGAAGGTCAGGTAGTAGTTGATGTCGTATTCGGTCAGCGTCCACCATGCGATCAACGCAGCGACCGCAAGAAACGGCAGCGCCAATAGCAAAACCCGCAGAATAAACCGGGCCGCAAAGCCGAAAAGCGATGGCAGGCGCGATAAGACCAAACCGATCGCCGCACTCCCCGCGCGCCACGGATCGGCCTCTCCCATCCTCAGAGAGGCTGCCATGACCGCGAAGACAAACACCTCGGCCAAGAGAAATAGGCTCAGCACCACGATCGCCGCGATGAACCCGGCGGGTGAGAGGATAAACGCCGCGATATCCTGATCCGTCAGCGCAGTTTGATCGGACAGCGAAACCGCCAGATTGACCGCCAGAGCGACACCGGGCGCGACCAGCGCGATTAGCAGCAGCCGCACCGCCAGATAGATGGGCACAAAGACTCTACGTCTTGCCCAGGCGCCGGAATAGGCATTTGTAACGGTTGAAAAAATGGACATGAGAACACCCTTGAATGATGCATGCATTCAAGGGTGTGCAGGCATGAATTGCAAGTCAGCTGTCTTCGAGATCCGCAGCCAGACGGAACCCGATGCGGTTGGCGGGCTTGTCCTCGACCGATTTGGGCAAGGCGCGCAGCATCACGTTCAACTGGCTGACATGCTGCACCAGCTGCGTTCGAGCGCCCGTTCCGTCCGAGCCGAAGAACGTGATGATATCTGGGTCGAAATAGCCCATCCCCTGAATCCGCATCACACCCGCGTCACCTCCGGTGAAACCCATTGCGACCTCGTGATCGCCATCCAGCGTTTTCTCGAAGTTCTGGATATAAAGGATTAGACGCTCATATGCCCATTGCGCGGCGCTCTTGGTTTCAACAGGTTTTTTCAGCTGCCCCGGCAGGGGCTGGGTGCCGGACTCGGCCTCGGAATCCGCGTGAACCTCATAGCACCGCGGCAGGGCATCCGCTTCAGCAGCCTCGGCCGAGGTTTCGATCTTGTCCTGCATTCATCACCCTTTGCGCTGAAACGTCCACGCCCCGTCCGCGCGTCGCGTCCGGGTTACAGCTCCACTGTGATGAAGATGGTTCATATGTGCAACCGCTTCGACCAGAGCCAGCCCGTATTCGCCTTCACGAATGGTACGCTTGAAGAGCGGCGCAAAGCACTCGGCTGCGGCTTTGGGTTGGTCCAGATATTCCAGCAGACGCTCTAGCGCGCCGTGGTGGTTCTCGATCAGCTGACGCATGCGCAGCGGCAGACCGGTGAAGGGCAATTTGTGGCCCCCCAGAACCAGATGATCCGGGCGAGCCAGTTTTTGCAGCCGCTCGCAGGCCTCGATCCAGTCTGAGACCGGATCGGCCATGGGTTCAGTTGCATAGACGCCCAGATTTGGGCTGATCGAGCCGAGGATCTGATCGCCGCTCAGCACCAAATGATCATCGCGGCTCCAGAGTGTTACATGTTCGGGCGCGTGACCATTGCCCATATGCACGTCCCAGTTGCGCCCACCGATGCGGATCACGTCACCCTGTTTGACCCGCGTGAAGCCGAGGGGCATGGGATAGACCGTATCGGCAAAGTTGAACGGACGATCGGCCTTGCGCTTTTCCAAAAACGCAGGGTCCATCCCGGCGCTTTGATAGAAATCCAGCGTCTCGTGCGGCCAGTTCTCCTGCACGTCCAGTGTCAGCATCCGCGAAAACAGCCATGCGGTGCGGCTTGTCACCAGCTCGACCCCATGTTCGGCCTGAAACCAGCCTGCATTGCCCACGTGGTCGGGGTGGTGATGGGTGACAACAGCGCGCCGAATGAGCTTTCCGGCCAGAGGACCCGACATCAGCTCAGCCCAGATGCGACGCGTTTTGTTCGAGGACATCCCGGTGTCAATCACCGTCCACCCGTCGCCATCGTCCAGCGCGTAGATATTCACATGGTCCAGCGCCATCGGCAAGGGCAGGCGCATCCACAACACGCCCTCGGCTATCTCGATGGCTTCACCGGGGGCGGGCGGCTCGGGCCAAGGGTATCGGATGCCCGATAGCTCCACGCCGTCCATCACGCGCCCAGATCCTCGACGCTGAGGGCGAAGAGGTCATCCGCCCCGTTCTGCGCCTGCGCGAGCAGACCGAGATATTCGGGCAGCAAGGCGTTGATGTAGTAGCGCGCCAGCCGCGCCCGCGGGCCATCCGGATCGGCAAGGGCTGCGGCCAGATGGTAGTGCCCGCCCAAAACCCGTGCAAAGGCGCGCAGGTAGGCCGCGGCACCCGCAAAGCGCGCGTTCATATTGTCCTGCGCCACCATCCATTCGGTCGCTTCGCGCAGGGATTCCGTAGCCTCCCACACCGGACCGGCAAGATCAGGCATCTTGGAGCGGGCCTGTTCGGCGTGATCTTCGATCTCATCGAGCAAGCTGGCGGCAGCGTCCCCACCGTCCATCATCTTGCGGGCGACCAGATCCATCGCTTGGATGCCGTTGGTGCCCTCATAGATCGCGGTCACGCGGACATCGCGGTAATACTGAGCCGCCCCTGCTTCTTCGACGAAGCCCATGCCGCCATGAACCTGTACGCCGGTCTCGGCGACGCGCATCCCGGTCTGGGTGCCAAAGGCCTTGCCAATCGGGGTCAGCAGCGCCGCCCGTGCAGCCCAGTCGGCATCCTCGGTCGCGTGCGCCATATCAATCGCTGCGGCATTCGCCAACGTGATCGCCCGCGCCGCGAATACATCCGCCCGCATTTCGGTCAGCATCCGGCGCACATCCGCGTGGTCGATGATCGTGCCCGAGGGCGTCTTGCCCTGCTTCCGCTCCATCGCATAGGCCAGCGCGTGCTGATACGCGCCCTCGGCGACGCCGACACCCTCACCACCGACACCCAGACGTGCGTTGTTCATCATGGTGAACATGGCCGCCATACCGCCATGCTCCTGCCCGATCAGCCAACCCGTGGCCCCGTCATACTGCATGACACAGGTCGGAGAGCCATGGAGACCCAACTTGTGTTCCAGCGACACGACGCTTAGGTCGTTGGCCGCGCCGGGGTTGCCCTGTGCGTCCGGCAAGTATTTCGGCACGAGAAACAGCGAAATCCCCTTGGTGCCCGGAACCGCGTCGGGCAGACGGGCCAGAACCAGATGGCAGATATTCTCGCAGAAATCGTTGTCGCCCCAGGAGATATAGATCTTCTGCCCGGTGACCGCATAGGTACCGTCCCCTTTGGGTTCTGCTCGCGTCGTCAACGCACCAACATCCGATCCGGCCTGCGGCTCGGTCAGGTTCATCGTGCCTGAATAGGCGCCCGACATCAGCTTGGGCAGGTACAGCGCCTTGAGCTCGTCACTGGCATGCGCCTCAAGCGCTTCGATCTGACCCTGCGACATCAAGGGGGCCACCTGCAGCGACAGGCAGGCCGCGCTCATCATCTCATTGACCGCCGACGTGACGGCCATCGGCAGACCCATGCCGCCATAGTCGGGGCTACCGCTCATACCGATCCACCCGCCCTCGGCGATGGCTTTCCAACCGTCCGAGTATCCGGGTGAGGTGCGCACGACGCCATTTTCCAAACGCGCCGGTTCCATATCACCGGGGCGTTGCAGCGGAGCAAGAACCTCTTCGCACATCTTGCCCGCTTCCGTAAGGATCGCGCTGACCACATCCGGGGTTGCGTCAGCGAATCTCTCTGTAGCCGTGATCTGATCCAAACCAACCACATGGCGGAACAGGAATTCATAGTCAGAAACTGGGGCGCGGTATGGCATGGCTTCCCTTGCGGTCTGTCGGCACGGCCGCACTTGGAATCTGCGATCAGCGCCGGTATGCATCTTTGCGTATTGGGATTACCTACTCTTCCCCATGTTGCAAGCAACCAAAACGCGGCGTCACCAGATATGATCCCCACCACTCTTGAGCTGACAGCCGACCCCAACGGCATCGCCCGTGCTGCAGATCTTTTGCGTCAGGGCCTATTGGTCGCCTTCCCGACCGAGACGGTCTATGGCCTGGGAGGTGATGCTAGAGACGGTGAGGCCGTGGCCCGGATTTACGAGGCCAAGGGTCGTCCCAGTTTCAATCCACTGATCGCCCATGTCGCCTCGGTCGAAGCCGCGCAGCGGTTCGTGCAATGGTCGGATCAGGCCGAGCGTTTGGCGAATGCGTTCTGGCCCGGTCCGCTGACCTTGGTTCTGCCGCTGAAGCCGGGGCACGGTGTGTCATCGCTGGTTACTGCAGGGTTGGATACTTTGGCCGTTCGCGTGCCTGCGCATCCCACGGCGCGCGCTTTGCTGGCGGCAGTTGACGGGCCGGTTGCGGCGCCATCGGCCAATCCTTCGGGTCAGATTAGCCCAACGACGGCAGCACATGTTCATGCGGGTTTAGGTGGTCGGATCGCCGCCGTTCTGGATGACGGCCCCTGCGGTGTCGGGTTGGAATCCACCATCGTCGGACTGGCCGGAGAGCCCAGCCTGCTGCGCCCCGGAGGCGTCGCGCTGGAACAGATCGAGACCGCCCTGAACACCCGTCTTCACCTGCACAAAGCGGGAGATATGCTGACCGCTCCGGGGCAGTTGCAGTCGCACTACGCGCCAGATGCACCGGTCAGGTTGAATGCCGAAACCGTGCAAGGGGATGAGGTTTTGTTGGGGTTCGGCCCGATCGCCTGTGACATGAACCTGTCTGAAACAAGCAATCTGACCGAGGCTGCGGCCAATCTGTTCGCCGCGCTACACAGCCTGAATGAAACCGGGCGTCCGATCGCCGTCTCACCGATCCCCGATCATGGGCTGGGGGCTGCGATCAATGACCGTCTACGCCGCGCCGCCGCGCCGCGCGACAGTTAGCTAGGCACGGCCTGCGCTGGCCGATAGGGTCAGCGGGTCGACACCCAGCGTAGCCAGGGCCTTTTCCCATTTGTCGTCATCGGGCACATCGAACACCAACTCCGAGGATGCATCCGCCGTCAGCCAGCCATTCATCGCGATCTCATCCTCCAGTTGGCCGGGGCCCCAGCCGGAATAGCCCAGCGTCAGCATCGCGTTCAGCGGGCCACGCCCAGCGGCCATATCCTCCAGCACATCCAGCGTGGCCGTCATGCTGAAGTCATCCGAAATCTGCATCGAATGCAGGTTCGCATCGTAGTCGGAGCTATGCAGAACAAAGCCACGCGACATCTCGACCGGGCCTCCGAAATGCACCAGACGCTCGCCTATGATAGGAATGCGACACGGGATGTTGAGCTGCCCCAGCAGGGTTTTGAATCGCAGATCAGAGGGTTTGTTGATGATCAACCCCATCGCCCCATCGTCGCCGTAGCTGCAGATATACACCACCGAGTGGTCGAAGCGCGGATCGCCCATCCCCGGCATCGCAATCAACAGTTTTCCGGTCAGGTCCATGCGAGGTTTCTCTTGCTCGTTACCCCTAAACAATGAACCTGCGGCACTGGTATTGGCAAGGGAGCAAAGCTGATTTCAGCAGATTTCACACAGGTGACCCGAACGTGACTTGGATTTCAGGTCCGCACGGCGCATGTAATGGGGTATGATGACTCGCATGAAATCTTCGGTTGCCCTTCTGCTCGCCTGTCTGGGCCTGTCCGCACCCGCCTCGGCGCAGGGTTTGGACGGCGTTGTTGCGCTGGATGTTCTGGACGGGGGACGCACGGCCAATGGGACCTATCTGGGCGCGCTGCGCCTGACCCTGAAAGAGGGGTGGAAAACCTATTGGCGTGCGCCGGGCGACGCCGGGATCCCGCCGCAATTCGATTGGAGCGGGTCCGGAAACGTGGGGGACGTGCGTATCACCTGGCCCGCGCCCGAGATTTTCGACCAGAACGGCCTGAAATCCATCGGCTACGAGGATCAACTGGTACTGCCGGTCGAGATTACCCCAAAGAACCCCGCCAAACCTGTGCGCCTGCGGGGTGAGATGGATCTGGGGGTGTGCAAGGACGTTTGCATCCCGCAGCGTCTAGATTTCGACCACAAGGTTGACTCTGATGCAGGTCGCAACCCCGCAATCGCAGCCGCTTTGGCGCAACGCCCCTACTCGGCCCGCGAAGCGCGTGTGGCAAAGGCCAGCTGCCATCTGACCCCAACCTCGGACGGTATGCAGATCGAGGCGCGGGTGACCATGCCTTCGGCCGGCGGGCAAGAGGTTGCGGTGATCGAGCCGGGGAACCCGGTCCTTTGGGCTTCGCAGCCCGAAACGCAGCGGCAGGGCGGCACATTGATTGCACGATCCGAGGTGATCAGCGCCTCGGGCGCTCCCTTTGCGTTGGACCGGTCCGAGATTCGGATCACGGTTTTGGGCGCTAACCACGCTGTGGACATTCAGGGATGCTCTGCAGGCTGACCCTATGACTCAATCCCCCAAGATCGGTGCGCTGGCCGTTGTCCTGCATCAGGAGCACGTTCTGCTGGTGCAACGCAGAAAGGAACCGGATCGCGGCTTGTGGGGGTTTCCTGGCGGCCATGTGGAATGGGGCGAGACCGTCCTTCAGGCCGCAGAACGGGAATTGCTTGAGGAAACATCCGTCGCGGCTGAACCGCTGCACTATCTGGACAATTTGGACCTGTTGCGGAGAGGTGAGGACGGGCAGGTTCTATCGCACTACCTGCTGGTCGGGGTGGCCTGTCGGTACCAATCGGGCACGCCTTTGGCAGGGGATGACGCGCTGGACGCGAAATGGTTTCCGATCGAGCAGATTCTTGATGGCGACCTGCCGATGAGCAACCGCGTAGCAAGCCTGTTGCAGCTTGCGCTGAAGGAGCGCTAGGCCCCCACCCGGCTCTTGAACCGGGCATAGAACATCCCGGACAGCAGCACGCTCAGGATCACGATGGGGATGGCACCCGCCACAAACGCTCCCAAACCCATGCGCAGAATCTCGGGGGCGTCCGCACCTCCGTAAAGACCGACAAATGGGTCTGCCGGCGCACCTGAAACCATCGGCCATACCAGCGTCACCGCAAACCAGAGCAACAACGCCAAAGCGGTCGCACCCAGCGCGGCCTGCACCACGCGGTCTCGCGCATAAATCGCCCGGCGCATCGCAGTCATCGGGCGCGCGAAATCGTTCAGGATCGCCAGCAGAGCAGGCACCAGAACCAGCACCAGAACCATTCCGAAGCCCAGCCCATAGACCAGCGTGATCACCGTTGGCTTGAGGAACTGCGCCTGTTGCGAGCCTTCATAGAGCAGCGGCGTCAGACCCAGCACCGTCGTCAGCGTGGTCAGCATCACAGGTCGCAACCGGTCGGCTGTGCCTTCGATGATCGAGGGCACCAACCCCCTCTCCTGCTGATAACCATCAATGGTGGTCACAAGGACAATCGAGTCGTTGACGATAATGCCTGTCATGCCCAGAAGCCCGACAACGGTGAACATACTCAGCGGCACGTCCCAGATATAGTGCCCCCAGATCGCGCCCACCAAGCCAAACGGAATGATCGACATCACCACCAGAGGCCGCGACCAGCTGGCGAACACCCAGGCAAGAACAAGATAGATGCCGGTTAGGCACAGGATCAGGCCGGTGCGCGCCTCAGATAGGAACTCATCCTCTTGTTCGCTCAGACCCGCCATGCGCCAGTCGACCTGATATTCGCCAGCAATGCGCGGGAGGATCTCTTCGTTCATGGCACGACCGATTTCGGCGGCGCGGGCAGGATCATCCTCGGAGATATCGCCATTCACCGAAATAACCCGCAACCCGTTCTCGCGCCGGACGGTCGAAAAGCCTGATTTACGCTCGACTGAGACGATGTCGGCCAGCGGGACATAGACACCGTCCGGCGTGCGCATCAAGGTGCGTTCAAGGAAATCGGCGGTCAACTCACCCTCGGGCAGTTCCACGCGGATCTCGGCGCTGCGGGGGCCGTCGGGGAAGGTCGCAGCCTCGATCCCGTTCAACCGGTTGCGCAGCACGCGGCCCAGCGTTTCGATGCGGAAGCCCAGCGCCTGACCCTGTGCCGTCAGGTCGAGGATGTACTCCTCTTTGTCATAGGCCAGATTGTCCTCAAGCGCCGAGACTTCTGGGTATTTTGACAGTTCGGTCTGCAAATCCTCGGAGGCGGCTTTCAGCGTGTCTACATCCGCGCCGTAGAACTGCACGTCAATCGCGTCCCCTCCCGGACCCGAGCGCCAACCCCGGAAGCTCAGCAGCTCAACCTTGGGGTGGCGGGGCACGAAATCCTGAAGCTCACCCACAAATTCGAAGCTGGAATAGGGGCGCAGGTCGGCGTCGATCAGCTCGATCGAGATACCGCCCAGTAGGTCGTCATCCTTGCCCTCAGCGGCGGACAGACCAAACCCCGCACTGCCACCAACCTCGGCCAGAACATATTCCAGAGGGTTGCGCCCGTGGCGGTCCTCGTAGATCTGACCCAGCTCTTCGGTGGCGCGCTGCAATTCGCGCATCATGGCGATCGTGTCAGCACGGGTTGCCCCTTCGGCCATGATGAAATTACCGGTGACCGAGCCGCGTTCGGGCGCATTGAAGAACCGCCAGTTCACATCGCCGCGAATGAACAGGGCGGCCTGGGTCGCCAGGATCACTAACATCAATGCAACCACGACATAGCGCGCCCAGATAACCCAGCCGATAAACGGCCGAAACAGGGTGTCCCGCACCCAGCGGAAGCCCCGGTTCACCACCCGGTTGGGCAGGTCATACCAGTGTTCCTTGGCCGAATGTGCAATGGCGTGGGACATGTGGTTCGGCAGGATCAGGAAGCACTCGATGAGTGAGGCCGCCAGCACCGCGATCACCGTAAAGGGAATGTCACGGATCAACTCTCCGAACCGGCCACCCACAAGGGTCAGGCCGAAAAAGGCGATCACGGTGGTGATGGTGGCCGCAAAAACCGGCATAGCCATCCGGCGGGCAGCGCGTTCGGCGGCCACGATGGGCGGCTCTCCCAGACGGCGGGCGCGGAAATCGGCGTGTTCGCCCACTACGATGGCGTCATCCACCACGATCCCCAGCGTGATGATCAAACCGAACAGAGACACCATGTTCAGCGACAAACCACCGATATACATCAGCGCAATCGCCGCTGACATCGCAACTGGAATGCCCGCCGCAACCCAGAACGCAATGCGCGCGTTCAGGAACAGGAACAGCAGACACACGACAAGACCAAGGCCGACCAGCCCATTGTCGATCAGAATATCCAGACGGTCGGTAATGGCCTGCGCGCGGGTTCGGATCATCTCGACCGTGACACCTTCGGGCAGGCTGGCCTGCATCTCACTCACCACATCCTCGACCGTGTGCTGGATCGCGATGGCATCCCCCAGATTGGACCGGTCCACCCGAACCGACATGGCGGGATTGTCACCGACAAAGTAGCTGCGGTTGCGATTGACCCCCTCCACCCGGATCTGCGCGACATCGCCGACAAACAGCTTCGATCCGTCTGCAAATGTCCGCAAAGCGATGGTCTCAATCTCTTCCGGCGTGCGCTTTTCTGCGCCGGTCCGGATGCGCGCATTGGCACCCGTCACATCCCCCGCAGGGCTGGCATTGACCTCAGCCGAAATAGCCGAGGCGATGTCGGCCAAAGCCACATCATTGGCAATCAGCTGCGCGGTCGGCACCTCGACCACCACACGCGGGGCGGCTAGACCGCGGATCGTGGTACGGGTCACGCCAGCGGCAAACAAGCGATTGATCAGCTCATCGGTGAATTTGGCCAGCTGGTCCGGATCAACCGGGCCGGTGACGACCACATCTGTGACCCGGTCGCGCCAGGCCCCCCGGCGGATCGAGGGCTCTTCGGCATCCTCGGGCAGGTTGGTGATGCTGTCGACGGCGGTGCGCACCTCTTCCACGGCGCGGGACATGTCCCAGTTCGGTTCGAACTCCAGCCGGATACTGGCAGAGCCTTCGCGAGAGGTCGCCGTGGTGCTTGCCACACCTTCGACGGCCAGTAATTCGGGTTCGAGCAGTTGGACGATGCCATTGTCGACATCTTCGGGACCGGCCCCTTCCCATTCGACATTCACGTCGACCCGTTCCAGAACCACATCCGGAAAGAACTGGGCTCGCATATTCGGGATAGCTGCCGCGCCCAGAACCAGCATCACCAGCAACAGCAGGTTGGCCACGGTTCTGTGCCGGGTAAAATAGCTTAGGATACCACCGGCGGCGCTAGGGATTTCGCGCATCATGGCGCTTAGCCCCCGGCCCGGTTTTCAATGCGGCGCACCAGCGAGGCCGGAACTTTCGCCTCTTCCAACTGGCCGAGCATGCGTGTTTTCTCGGCCTCGGGCATATCCTCGCTGGCCTCGACATGGGTGATCAGTTCGGCCCGTTTCGCATCGGTCAATTCCACCAGATCCGGATCGGCACTGGCCTCGGCGCGCAGGGGGCGCACGCGAACCCCGGACCCCAGCAGAGGGGTGCGGCCTATGACGACCTCGCGCCCTTCCAGCCCTTCGCCGCGCAGCAGAACCTCATCGCCCTGACGGCGGATCAGATGCACAGGCAGGGCTTCCAGACGATCATCCGCACCCAGCACAAGAACCGTTCCGGCGGCATCCAGAACCGAGGAGGGGAGGCGCACGACCTGCTCAAGGGGCTGTTCCTGCACCGTCACGGTCACGAAATCGCCGGGCTTGAAGCCTGAAGCACCCTCGAGCCGCGCATAGATCAACCGCCCAGTCTGCCCCTCACCCGCCGAGCCGCTGTCGCGGCTGATCCGCCCCGTCGCGGTGAGGTCGGTTCCCGTGACCTCAAGCGAGATGGTGACGGGGGCGCTAATCAAGTCTCCGTCTTCGTCGAGCAAGCGCACGAATTGCGCGGTTGAAACACGGAAGGCCACTTCTAACGCATTGGGATCCACCAGTTCGGCCAGTTTTTCATTTGCTGAAACCAAGCGCCCTTCGACCAGCGTGACATCTGTCAGCGTGCCTCCGAACCGGGCGCGGATGGTCATGTCCTCGAGATCCCGCTCTGCGGCTTCTTGCGCAATCCGAGCGCGAGCCAGCAGGGTCGTGGCCTGATCCACCCGCGATTCCGCCTGCGCCAACGCTATGCGACGTGCCAGTACGGATTGCTGAGCGGCAGCGGCGGTCAATTCGGCCTCTTCCACGCTGGCGGTTGCCCCTACGCCGCGAGATTCAAGATCGCGCTGGCGCTGCAGGGCCCGCTCGCGCAGCTCGGCTTGCGCCTCGGCTGATTTCAATTCATCCTGCGCAAGTAACAAGGACCGTTCTGCATCACGTTCTTCGAATTGGGCATCCAGTACGTCCGATTTGGCACGATCCAGCGCCGATTGCGCGTCCGCCGGATCAAGCTCGACCAAAACTTCACCTGTGGTAACGGTGCCGCCATCCTCGAAATCATCCGCCAATGCGATCACGCGTCCACCCAGCGCTGCGCGTAACTCCAGACGGCGGCGACTTTGCACCTCGCCGAAGGCTTCGAGATTGGGCGTGACGGTCTCAAGCACAGCCGGACGAACGGTCACCGCAAAGACCCGCTCACGCGCTTTGGGTTGCTCATTCTCGCGGGTCAGGACCTCTTGCACAGCCCCCGTGACGATCTGAACGGCGACAAACAGCAAGGCCAGCGTCAGCGACGCCAGAAACACACCGACCAGACTCTGCCTTAAGAAACGCATCTACTATTCATCCCGGTTGCAAATGGGCTGCCCTGCGGAAAATGTAGCGGAGGCACGAAATATGCCAAGCCACAAAGCGGTTATAAGGTGTTGAACGTGCGACCAGTCTACTTCCGTCGCAGATGTTCGTCCAATCTGGGCATTATTTCCACGAAATTGCAGGGTCGGTGGCGATAGTCGAGCTGTTTCTCGAGGATACCGTCCCAAGCGTCCTTGCAGGCCCCGGGGCTGCCCGGAAGTGCAAAAAGGTAGGTTCCGCCCGCCACGCCACCCGTGGCGCGCGACTGCACCGCTGAGGTTCCGATCTTCTCCATCGAAATGATGGTGAAAACGGTCCCGAAGGCGTCGATTTCTTTCTCGTAGACGTCGCGATGCGCCTCGACCGTCACGTCCCGCCCGGTCAGCCCGGTGCCACCCGTCGAGATCACCACGTCGATTCCGGTATCCGCGACCCAGGCGCGCAGTTGATCGGCGATCTGGGCGCGCTCGTCCCGGATGATCTTGCGATCTGCAACCACATGCCCCGCCTTTTCGATGCGGTCCACCAATGTCTGGCCCGAGCGATCCTCATCAACCGAGCGCGTATCCGAGACGGTCAGAACCGCGATGCGGATGGGAATGAACTCAATCGTTTCGTCGATACGTGACATGAGGCGTCAAGCCCTTTCCATAATAGAAAGCCGCAGCGCGAGCGCGGTGAAAATCCCGCCCGTCACCCATCCCATAATGCGCGAGGCGCGTGGATTTCCGATCAGCAACCGGCCGGCACCGCCAGCGAACACGCCAACCAATCCGTTCACGACAAAACCACCCAATGCGATGATCGCGCCAGAGATCATGAATTGCCCTAGGATCGAGCCCGCCGCGGGATCAACAAATTGAGGGATAAAGGCCAGAACGAACAGAATGATCTTGGGGTTTGTCAGGTTGACCACCATCCCGTCTCGGAACGCCATGCGCGTCGGCCTTGCTGGCCCTTCGGTCGAGACCGCTCCGTTGCGGATTGCGCCCCAGGCCAGATACAGCAGATAAGCAACACCCATCCAGCGGATGACATCAAACAGCCATGGCATCGAATTGACCAAGGCTCCAAGGCCCAGCCCTGCCAGCAGGACATGCACCATCAAACCCAGCGATATCCCGGCGCTTGCCACCAGTGCCGGACGGGGTCCGGATTTCAGGCCCTGCCCGAAGCAGAACATCATATCCGCGCCGGGTGTGAGATTCAGCAACATCGCGGCAGGGACAAAGGCCAGCAGAGTAACGGTTTCGATCATATCGCAACCTCAAACCAATTTGTTCTGGGGCCAAGATTGGCGATTTCTGAACGACCCAATGACCCGCGATAGCCCCAGCTATCGTGGATATGCCCACAAAAGACCAGTTCCGGTTGCAGGCGTTCCACCGCATCGCGCACGGCGACCGATCCGACGGACATCCCTTGCGACGTAGTATCGCCAAACCCTTTGGGCGGAGAGTGAACAACCAGCACATCCGTCCCATCGCAACGGTCCAGCATCTCTGCAGCTTCGGCCTCGCTCAGGTCACAGGACCAGTCGCCAAACGGCGTGACTGGCACGCCGTAGCCCAAGCCAAACAAGCGCAACCCGTCGACCGTCATCCCGGTTCCGTGCAACACATGGACCCCCTCAGGGGCCGCGTCCGTCAACTCAGCCGCGCTTTCGGCATTGCCGGGGATTAGAACCAGCGGTGCCGCAATGTCCGAGAGCATCTGCATCGCCTCATCCAGCCCCTTCCGCATGTTGCAATAGTCTCCGGCCCCGATCACCAAATCCGCATCGGCGCTGGCCGCCACCAGATCGGCCGCACGGTTGCGCGCAATGTGAAGATCCGAAAACGCCAGGATACGCATCACCCGGCCCCCAGTCGCGCTTTCAGCTCAAGCAGATCCGCCCAAGCCTGTCTTTTCATCTGCGGTTGTCGCAGTAGGTAGGCGGGGTGGAACATCGGGATGACGGGCAGGTCCAGCGCCTGATCCCAGTTCCCGCGCAAGCGTGTGATGCCGCGTTTGCCCAAAACCGCCTGACAGCTGATATTGCCCATCACCACCAGCACCTCGGGTTTGGCGAGCGCCACGTGACGTTCCAGAAACGGCTTCATCATGCCGATCTCTTCGGGTTTTGGGTCGCGGTTCTGCGGTGGGCGCCAGGGCAGCACATTGGTGATGTAGACATCCTGCGCACGGTCCAGATCAATTGTCGCCAACATACGGTCCAACAGCCGGCCGGCCCGACCAACAAAGGGTTTGCCTTCGCGATCCTCATCCCGACCCGGAGCCTCGCCAATAATCATCACTCGCGCACCCGGAGTACCATCGGCAAAGACCAACTGCCGCGCGCCGCGCTTCAGCTCACAATGATCGAACGCCTCCATCACCGCGCGCAGTTGGTCCAGAGACTCGGCGCCTTGGGCGGCCCCTTTGGCGATCGCCACCGGATCAACCTGTTTGGGCTTGTCCGGTGTGGCTTGCGGCGTTGCAAGCTTCTTCGCTTTGGGCGTCGTATCCGGCAAGGCATAGCGATCAATCGGCGCGTCCCCGATCGCCTCGGTCGCGCCCAGTTCGATCTGCCATTCCAGCAGCGCCTTTGCAGTATGATAGTCCAAGCCCGATTCCATGCCCCTCAATCTAACCAGCTTTTGCCTGAGGGAAAGCGAATAGACCTTGCCTCAGCACCGGGACAGACCGACCATGCGGGCGTCATGCTGTCTTTTCTGCGATTCCTTCTGGTTGCTTTGGTGCTTGCCCTCGGGGGCGAACCAGCCTCGGCCCAGTTGCTTGGCGGGGCGGATCAATGCCGGGCGGGTCAGTTTGCCTGCGGCAGTCGGTGCTGCTCGGGCGGGCAGAGGTGCAGCTTTGATGGCCATTGCATTCCCTTGGGCGGAACCTATTGCGGCGGCGGGCGCAGCTGTGGCGCTTTTGAGCGCTGCGTCGCGGGTGGCACACGATGTGCGCCTGCTGGGGCTAACGCCTGCACCTCAAGTCTCGATTGTCCATCAGGCAGCTTTTGCAGTGCGCGCGGGCAATGTGAAAAAACCATACCAGACTTGAACCCCAGCTTGCCTGAGGCCCTTGACCCCCCGCAGATATGCGACGATGGCCTGACCTGCGCGCGCGGGTCGTCTTGCCTGCCGGGGGGCGGATGCACGCGTCCCGGATGGTTCTTATGCGAGGAAACCGGATCGCAATGCCGCCCCGGTTTCAAATGCTCGGAACATCAGGGATGCGTTCCGATCAAGGCCATCGACTGCGGCTACGGCAAGTGGTGCAAACCCGGCGAGCAATGCCTACCCGAAGGCGGGTGCGATAAACTGCCCGAAGGGTCGGAACCATAGGTTGCCTCTGCCCGCGTGGCTTTCTATAAGCGGTCCGATTGTCAGACAGGAGCCCGCCATGCGTTTTGCCCATCGTCACCTTCTTGGCATCGAGCATCTGTCGCAATCCGATATCACCGCCATTCTGGATCTGGCCGAAAAATATGTCGACCTGAACCGGCAATCGACCAAGCATTCGGACGTTCTGTCGGGGCTGACGCAGATCAACATGTTTTTTGAGAACTCGACCCGTACCCAGGCCAGTTTCGAACTGGCCGGCAAGCGGTTGGGCGCGGACGTGATGAACATGGCGATGCAAGCCAGTTCGATCAAAAAAGGCGAAACGCTGATCGATACCGCCATGACGCTGAACGCGATGCATCCCGACCTGCTGGTGGTGCGGCATCCGCATTCCGGGGCCGTGGACCTTCTGGCGCAGAAGGTCAACTGCGCTGTTCTGAACGCGGGCGACGGGCGGCACGAACACCCGACACAGGCCTTGCTGGACGCTCTGACGATCCGCCGGGCCAAGGGCCGGTTGCATCGCCTGAACATCGCGATCTGCGGCGACGTCGCACATTCCCGCGTGGCGCGGTCGAACCTGATCCTGCTGGGCAAGATGGAGAACCGCATTCGCCTGATCGGCCCGCCCACGCTGGTCCCCTCGCAATTCGCCGATTTCGGGGCCGAGATCTATGACGATATGAACGAAGGCCTCAAAGACGTCGACGTGGTGATGATGCTACGCCTTCAGAAAGAGCGGATGGATGGCGGCTTCATCCCCTCGGAGCGTGAGTACTATCACCGCTACGGGCTGGACGCCGCCAAACTGGCGCAGGCCAAGCCCGATGCCATTGTAATGCACCCTGGACCGATGAACCGCGGGGTTGAGATCGACGGCACGCTGGCCGATGACATAAATCGCTCGGTCATTCAGGAACAGGTCGAAATGGGCGTCGCCGTACGCATGGCTGCGATGGAGCTTCTGGCCCGCAACCTGAGTGAGGTCGCATGAGCGATCTGACCGTCGCCCCCCATGAACACGGCGTGATCCGACTGTTCGCGCTGGACATGCGCCCGGAAGAGGCCAAGTTCCTGCGCGAGCCCGGTGCGGCCGATCAGGTTCTGGGTGTCAATGGCTTGGACCCAGATCAAATCGACATTTTCCCGGTCTCCGACCTCGAAGACCTTGGGCTTTATGGTTATCTGCATGAGGGCGGAGGCGTGTCCGAGGATCAACTGGATCGCAGCATGCTTGAAGCCGTCGAGGGCTGGGTCATGGTCGTGCGCAGCGCAGCCTTTGGAGGGCGCGCAGCGCAGCTGAACCCTGATCCTCGTCAGCATTTGCTGGGTCTGTTCACCGAAGAGGCCACAAACTGGACCGGCGGTGCAATTGAAACCGAAAGTGCCAAGCCGTTCTCGGCCCCGCAACCGCCCATGGACAATGATGCCCCCCGCCGTGTTGGATCGGCCCTGATGGCGGTGATCGCTCTGCTTGTTATCGGAGGTGCCCTATGGCTGATCCTGTGACCTTCACCCCGGACAAACGCGCCTATATCCAGACCAACCTGACCCTTGCCGCCATTGCGATGGCGGGCGCGATGCTGGTGCTGTGGCTGATCGGCAACCCCTATGTCTGGACCGGCGCGCCCGCCGGGTTGGCTGCTATCGGTTTTCGCGCCTGGTATCTGGCCTCGGAGGAGTTGAACAATACGTGGGAGTTGTCTGACACCACCCTCACCGGCCCCGGCCCTCGGGTTGTCGCGCTGAACCAGATCGAAGCCGTCAATACGATGGGCAGCTTTGTTCAGGTGGTGACACGGGGCGGTGACAAGCACCTCATCAAATATCAGGCGAACCCCGCCGCCACCAAAGCCGCCATCGAAAGGGCCGCGGGATGAGTGACGGGTGGTGGCGACCCCATATCCCTGAGGGCGAAACAGTCCTCTGGACTGGGCAACCGCATCAGGGTTATTTCCCACCTCATGTGGGATGGGCCTACCGGCTTCTGATCATGAGCCTCGGTCTGGCTTGGCTGGCCAGCCCTTTGTTCGCCGATACCCTGCGCGACTATTGGAAACGGATCGTGTCCACAGGTTTCGTCGTGTTCCTCATGTGGTACGACCGTCTGCTGCGCGCGTGTCGTGTCTACGTGGTGACCACCCGCAACGCATGGTGGATCAGCAAGATCTTCAAGCCCAAAAACGTCCCTATTGACCACGCGTTGAACTACCATCGCAGCGGCCAGAACGTGGTGTTTTCACGCCGCCTGTTTCTTGTCTTCGAATACCTTTCCGACCCTGATGCCGCTTTGGCGGCTTTGAACCAAGCCCGAGAGGCCTCAGCATGACTTCTGTCGTTTTCACCAATGCCCGCTTGATCAACCCGGAAACCGGCACGGACAGTCTGGGCTGGCTACACGCCGAAAACGGGCGCATCGCGGCGCTGGGCGATGGAGACGCCCCTGCCATCAACGGTGACGTCATCGACTGCGTCGGCAAATGCCTCGCCCCCGGCATCGTCGATATCGGCGTCAAGGTGTGCGAACCGGGTGAGCGCCACAAGGAAAGCTACAAATCCGCTGGGTTGGCGGCGGCGGCGGGTGGGGTGACCACCATCGTAACCCGACCCGATACGCTGCCCGCCGTCGACACGCCTGAAACGCTGGAATTTGCCACAAGGCGGGCGCAAGCGGATGCGCCTGTAAACGTCCTGCCCATGGCCGCCCTTACCAAGGGGCGCGAAGGGCGGGAGATGACCGAGATCGGCTTTCTGCAGGACGCGGGCGCGGTCGCCTTCACCGATTGCGATCACGTCATCACCAACACCAAAGTATTTTCCCGCGCGCTGACCTATGCCAAATCCTGCGGCGCGTTGGTCATCGCGCACCCTCAGGAACCGGGATTGAGCAAAGGGGCCGCCGCCACGAGCGGTAAGTTTGCTGCTTTGCGCGGGTTGCCAGCCGTCTCACCCATGGCGGAACGAATGGGGCTGGACCGCGACATCGCCCTGCTAGAGATGACCGGGGCCGCCTATCACGCCGACCAGATCACCACCGCCCGCGCCCTGCCTGCGCTGGAGCGCGCCAAGCGCAACGGGCTGGACATCACTGCCGGGACCTCGATCCACCATCTGACGCTGAATGAGCTGGACGTGGCCGACTATCGCACCTTCTTCAAGGTCAAGCCGCCCTTGCGCTCCGAGGATGACCGGCAAGCGGTGATCGAAGCGGTGCGGACGGGCCTGATCGACATCATCAGTTCGATGCACACGCCGCAGGACGAAGAAAGCAAACGTCTTCCGTTTGAAGAGGCCGCCTCGGGCGCCGTTGCGTTGGAATCCTTCCTGCCCGCAGCCCTGCGGCTGTATCATGCGGGGCAACTGGACCTGCCCAGTCTGTTCCGGGCCATGGCGCTGAATCCCGCGAAACGGTTGGGGCTGGACAGCGGGCGTATGGAGCCGGGCGCGCCTGCCGATCTGGTCCTGTTCGACCCGGATGTGCCCTTTGTGCTGGACCGGTTTGCCCTGAAATCGAAATCGCAGAACACACCGTTTGACGGTCAGCGCATGCAAGGTAAGGTCCTTGCGACCTATGTGGCCGGCAAAGACGTGTACCGGAGAACCTGATGCCCGAATTCGACAGCTCAATGAATGTACTCGCCCTGTGGGCGGCCTTGGGATACCTGATCGGATCGATCCCTTTCGGCCTGATCATCGCGCGCGTCATGGGGCTGGGTAATCTGCGGCAGATTGGATCAGGCAATATCGGCGCAACAAATGTTCTGCGTACCGGCAGCAAACCCGCCGCCGCGCTGACGCTGCTGCTGGATGGCGGCAAAGGAGCGCTGGCAGTCCTGTTGGCACGCGCCTATGCAGGTGAGGACGCGGCGCAGATTGCCGCCCTGATGGCCTTTCTCGGCCATTGCATGCCCGTTTGGCTTGCCTTCAAGGGCGGCAAGGGCGTTGCAACCTTCATCGGCCTCTGGCTTGCGCTGGACTGGCGCGTCGGCGTTGCTTGCTGTCTGACCTGGCTGGTCTCCGTCGCGATCTGGCGTATGTCCTCGGCCGGAGCGCTGGCCGCAGCAGCCTTGTCGACCACCTGGATCATCACTCTGACAGACGGCACGACATTCATCCTCGGGATTGCCCTGACCTTCCTGATCTACTGGCGTCACAAGGACAACGTGGCACGCATCAAATCCCGGACCGAGCCGAAAATCGGGAAATCGTGACCCCGCCAGAAGACTTTCTGACGGCATTTTTCGCCCTGCCCACCGGTACGTTCACTGGCCGAGCAGATACCAAGCGCTATGTCCTCTCACGTCAGGTTTTGGCGGGGGGAAAATCCCATAAGCTTGTCGCGCATGAATTGGGCGGGACGGACTATATCAGCCTGAACCTCTATCAGACACGAAACAGCGGCGCGCTGCTGCGTCCCTGTGAAATGCCCGCCCGCAAAGTGGTGGATTTCGTGTTGGCGCTGATCCCGGATATCTGATTGATATTCCGCGTTTTTGCACAGCGCCTCTGTGCCTCAGCACAATCACAATTCATTGTTTTGAACGTGATCAACCCGCCTCCCATCTGCATTCCGTGGCGGCCAATTACCGGCCTCACAAGATAAAATCCCCGGGTCCGCAAATCGCAATTCAGGCGAGATCGCGCGGCCCTTTCACGAAAGGTGAAGCTATGAACACGTTTAAATCTCTGATCGGCGGCGTTGCCCTGTCTGTTGCTCTAGCCACTTCGACCCTGGCGGCTGGTGTTGAACTCAACGCAAGCTCGACTGGTCTGGCGATGCAAGGCTATGACCCGGTTGCCTATTTCACCGCTGGCGAAGCAACCAAAGGCGATTACCGCATCACCACCCTGCACAACGACGCTCTGTACCGCTTCTCGTCGGAAGAAAACAAAGTGGCATTTGAAGCCAACCCCGAGGCTTACCTGCCTGCATATGGCGGATACTGCGCCTTCGGTGCGGCCATGGGCTTCAAGTTCGACGGTGACCCGAACCACTGGAAAATCGTCGACAACAAACTGTACCTGAACCTGTCGCAAGACATCCAGGAACGTTGGGAAGGCGACATCCCGGGCTTCATCGAGCAAGCCAGCACCAACTGGGAAACCATCGCAGACAAAAGCCCGGCTGAACTGCAGCAATAATCCGCTGAAATTGACAGCATGCGTCGGCGGCAGAGTGATCTGCCGCCGCATTTTATTTGAAGCTTTGAAAACACTAACTATCTTATTGAGACAGACCCGGATTTAGCGGGCGGACATCGGACCAAACGGCCTGAACGATCCAAGACCTAGTACGGAATATGCCACAAACGATGATCCGGTCCTGAGGCAGGGCCGTATTTGAGTATGGATATGCGCAGCCACACCCACAAATTGGCGCGCGGTTATTTGGAATGAAAGGATCAAGACATGATAGGCAGATTGGCACTTGTGACAGCGGCGTCCACCCTGGCGGCGGGGGCCGCGATGGCCCAATCCTCGGGCAACTGGACAGGGTTCTACGGCGGTCTGCAATTGGGCTATATCGACGTGGACACCAGCGTCTCCGGCGTCGATGGCGATGGCGCGATTGGCGGTATCATCCTTGGATATGACTATGATCTGGGCGACTGGGTCGTGGGCGGCGGCTTTGACTATGACTGGACCAATATTGATCTCGGCCCCGCGACGGTCGAGGACGTCTGGCGGATCAAAGTCCGCGCTGGATACAAGGTCAACCCTCAGGGTCTTCTATACGGCGTTGGCGGCTATGCGGATGCAGGCACCGACAATCTGGGCAGCGACGACGGCTGGTTCATAGGCGCAGGCTACGAGCAGATCGTGGCCCCGAATGTCAGCATCGCAGGCGAGTTGCTTTATCACGAGTTTGACAACTTCAACTCGTCCAGCGTGGATGTTGACGCCACAACCCTCCAGATTCGAGCGGCCTACCGCTTCTGATTTTTCCGGCTTTGCACTGGAACAGACCCGGCGTCCTGCGCCGGGTCTTTCCGTTTACAAGTCCAGAATTGTGCTGCCGGTGGTTTGCCGCGCCTCTAGCGCGCGGTGCGCTTCGGCAATCTGATCCAGAGGGAAGCGTTGGTCGATATGGATCTTGACCTCTCCGCCCTGAACCTTGCCAAATAACCGCCGCGCCATCGCCTGACAAACCGAATGATCGGCTATATGCGTGAACAGCGTCGGCCGGGTGATCTTGAGCGAGCCTTTCTGCCCCAGAATACCGATATTAACCGGCGGCACCGGCCCTGATGCATTGCCGAAGGATATCATCATGCCCAAAGGCTTCAGACAGTCCAATGAGCCGTCAAACGTATCTGCCCCGACGGAATCCATCACCACATCGACACCTTTGCCGCCGGTTAGCTCGGCGACGCGTTCGGCAAAGTTCTCGGTCCGGTAGTTGATGCAATGGGCCGCGCCGTTGAATTGCGCGAGGCTGCATTTCTCATCCGTTCCTGCGGTTCCGATCAGCTTGATGCCCTCGGATTTCGCCCATTGGCAGGCGATCAGGCCGACACCGCCTGCAGCGGCGTGAAACAGAACCGTGTCGCCGCGTTTCAAAGGGGTGGTGCGATGGAACAGATATTCGACCGTCAGACCTTTCAACATCATCCCGGCGGCTATTTCGAAGGGGATGCCATCCGGCAGTGGGCACACCTGCGCTGCGGGCATTACCCGCGCCTCGCAATAGGCCCCGGACGGGGCGCTGGCATAGGCCGCGCGTTGGCCCGGCTGCAAATGCGTGACGCCTTCGCCGACGGCATCGATTACGCCCGCAGCTTCCATGCCCAACGCATGCGGCAATTCAAGGGGATAGAGGCCCGTTCGTTGATAGACATCAATGAAGTTCAACCCACACGCCTCGTGGCGAATGCGAACCTCGCCGGGGCCGGGATCGCCTAAAGGCTGGTCCTTGATCTGTAGGACCTCGGGTCCGCCGAATTCCTCAATGACAACTGTACGCGCAGTTTGCTGCATTCTGACCTCCTCTTGCCTTTGCTCAAGCTAACACGCCTGCGCGGCAAGACAATCCGGGCGATGCGGCGGCGGCAATTCGGGAATTTCCAAAACTGTGCTATACTGCATACAGGCGTTGCCGGCTGGTCCGGCCACGAGCAACCCTCAGCCGGATCCATTCCGCGGCGCACCACTCGCCAAGGAAGGGAACAAAATGGCAAAAACTATCGGTAATCCGATCAGCTGGGCGGCCCAAAGCCTTGGAGCAACCAGCGATCACGTCTCGGAAAGCGTCTCGCACCTGGGCAGTTCGGACGTGCGCCACCTGCCCATGGTGCAGCCACTCACATTCGACGACCTGAAATACTGCCTGAGGGCCGGATACACGGACTTTCTGGAAACCCGCGCGGATGCGATCTTTATCGTGCTGATCTACCCTATTGCCGGGCTTTTGATGGTCGGCTTTGCAATGAACATGGATTTGGTGCCTTTATTGGCCCCACTGATCGCAGGCTTTGCCCTGATCGGCCCGATCGCAGCCGTTGGTCTTTATGAAATCAGCCGCAAGCGCGAACAAGGCGGAGAGGTTCATTGGCTGGACGCGTTCGGCGTATTCCGCTCGCCCTCCTTCGGGGCCATTCTCGCGCTCGGGTTCTATTTAGTCCTGCTGCTGCTTGTCTGGCTGATGGTCGCTCAAAGCGTCTATGCGCAGACGCTCGGCCCTGAACCGCCTGCCTCGCTGGGCGCGTTTGCGACCGAGGTTCTGACCACCGGCGCGGGGTGGACAATGGTTATCTTCGGCACTGCTGCGGGTTTCTTTTTCGCGCTGATTGCGCTGGCGGTCAGCGTTGTCAGCTTCCCGCTTCTTTTGGACCGTAAAGTAGGGCTGCCCGTGGCCGTCGTGACATCCGTTCGCGTGCTGCGCCACAATCCCGGCGTCATCATGGGTTGGGGCTTCATCGTCGCGACCCTGCTGGTGCTGGGCGCGATCCCGATGCTGCTGGGGCTGATCATAGTAATGCCCGTTCTGGGTCACGCAACATGGCACCTCTATCGGCGCGCCGTGGCGTGACCCAAAAGGCGTTAGCCTGAGACGTTCAGAACGATCTTGCCAATATGCTGCGAGCTTTCCATGAGCGCGTGTGCCGCAGCAGCCTCGGCCAGAGGGAATTCGCTGTGCATCACCGGCGCGACCTTGCCTGCAGAGAGCAGCGGCCAGACGGCCTCGTGCAAGTCCTGAGCGATCTTTGCCTTGGCCAGATCGCTTTGCGGACGCAGGGTGCTGCCGGTCAGCGTAAGGCGTTTCACCATCATCAGGGCAAAGTTCAGCTCGGTCACGGGTCCTTGCAAAAAGGCGATCTGAACCAGACGTCCATCCTCGGCCAGCGCTTTCACGTTACGCGGGATATAGTCACCGCCAACCATATCGAGGATCAGGTTCGCGCCCCCTTCGGCCCGCATGACGCCAACGAAGTCTTCATCCCGGTAGTTGATCGCCTTTTCGGCCCCCAAGTTCACACAGGCCTCGCACTTCTCAGCCGAGCCCGCCGTCGCAAAGACACGCGCGCCAAACGCGTTCGCCAATTGGATCGCTGTCGTTCCAATACCGCTGGAACCGCCATGGACAAGGAACCGCTCACCCGCTTTCAGGCCGCCGCGTGTGAAGACATTGGACCAGACAGTGAAAAAGGTCTCTGGCAGGCAGGCGGCCTGTTTCATATCCATGCCGTCGGGGACGGGCAGGCAATGCGCCGCAGGCGTAGCGACATATTCAGCATATCCGCCGCCCGGAAGCAGCGCGCAGACTTTGTCACCGATCGAGACCCCCTCAACACCCGCACCAAGGGCAACCACCTCGCCCGAGGCCTCAAGCCCCGGCAGATCGCTTGCACCGGGAGGCGGATCATAGGCTCCGGCGCGCTGCAACGCGTCCGGTCGGTTCACGCCAGCATAGGCCACTTTCAAAACAACCTGCCCGGCCGCCGGCTCGGGAATCGGTCGTTCGGTCAGTTGCAGGACATCAGGGCCGCCGGGTTCGGTGATTTCGACGGCACGCATTGTCTGGGTCTCAGGCGAAGTCATGAGCAAATCTCCTTTGCCCAATGCCTAGCAGGCCAAAAAGCAAAGGCCCAGATGCTTACTTGCGCGGGTTCAGAATCCCCGGCAGATCAGCCCGCATCTTCATCGGAGGTTTCACTTGAGCTACAAACCAATTGGGAACGGCCAGCAAGGGCTTGAGCAGCGGGTTGCTGTTCACCTGCGCCTTGAGCTTTTCGAACTGCATCACGTTTTCGATGCGACGATCCAGAAACGCCCAACTGTTCTGGTGATCCGGCGAATCATCCCCCAGCCAGAACAGCAGCGTCGACGAATAGACCCCCGACAGGGTGGCGCGCTTGGTGTACCAGTTCACATCATCCGACGTATCGCCCAGCGCATCCCAGATCAGATCGCAAGTCCCCCAGACCGCCTTGGCCCCGTCTGCGGCGTGGTTGGGTAGTGAAAACAGGGTCATGCCCCGGCGCACCAGCTCCTTGTCCTCGACCGCCTCAAGCCGGAACCGAACGGCGGCGGCAACTTTTTCGCGGAACTTCAGCTCGCTCATGTCAGAGGACTTGATTCTGTCCAGCATTACCTGATCGCCCCGCGCGTGATAGGCCAGCGCCAGATCGACCGCGCCGCGCGGGCAGATCGCACGGGCCAGACCGTCATCCAGATCGCAATCAACAACGGCCGCGCGAAAACTGGCCTCGGACCAGCCATCGAACGGAACATGCATCAAGATCGCGTCCAGCAGCTGTTGTTTGGTGTCTTCGTAGGTGACGGTCATGTCGGTTCTCCGGTGCTTGGGCACAGTACTAGACAAGATAGAGCGGCTTTGCTATACGGCCAACTCCTGCAATTTCCTTGCAACTCTATCTAGAAAGGTGGTGACAACCACATGCAGGTTAGTGTTCGCGACAATAACGTCGATCAGGCGCTTCGTGCCCTGAAGAAAAAGCTGCAGCGCGAAGGCGTGTTCCGTGAAATGAAGCTGAAGCAACATTTCGAGAAACCGTCCGAGAAAAAAGCGCGCGAGAAGGCTGAAGCGATCCGTCGTGCCCGTAAACTGGCACGTAAGAAAGCACAGCGCGAAGGTTTGCTCTAAGTACCTGACCTCGTCCAGCTTTGGATGACACTATTTGACGACCCCCGAGGCATCGCCCGGGGGTTTGTCGTTTCTAAGTGCGTTTTTGCCCGCGCCCCTGCACAACCAGTGCGATAACTCGCCGAGCCTTAGTCTCGCCTCTTTCTCGGCGTTTTCCAGCGCAGCGAATCTGCGTCCGACTGCACCGACCCGCCGAAAAGCGCCGATTTTCATCGCCTCTCTGTTCATGTGTTTGGTGGCCCCGATAACTGGGCTCGTCCACTCAGACAAAACATAAAACGGAGGCAAAAATGTCTACAGCAAGTGAAGTAGAACGAGAGATGCTGGCGCTCATCAACCAAGAGCGCACATCCCGCGGTCTGGACCCCCTGCAACTTGAAAGACAGCTTAACGAGTCATCAGAAGACCACAGCGCATGGATGTTGAACACGGACCGGTTCAGCCACACCGGATCGGGCGGATCCAGCGCAACCCAGCGCATGCAATCGGCCGGTTTCGATCTGGAAGGCAGCTGGCGCACGGGCGAGAATATCGCCTGGCAATCCGAGCGCGGCGCCCCAGGCATCAGCGATGATGTCGCGCAACTGCATCAGAACCTGATGAACAGCCCCGGCCACAGGGCCAACATTCTGAACCCCGATTTCAAATATATCGGGATCGGCGTTGAGACGGGCGACATGCAGGGCTTTGACGCGGTCATGGTGACGCAGAACTTTGCCACCACTGACGCAGAGGTCGTGTTGGACAGCGACGACACCGCTATGACGCCGCCCCCGGCTGAAGATCCAGTGCCCGAGGAGCCGGAAACAGATGTGACGGAAACCGAAGACGCAACTCAGGAACAACCGGTAACCGATGTCACCGAGACGGAAGATCCGGAACCGGAACAGCCTGAGACTGATGTCACAGAGACAGAGGACCCGGAACCCGAGCAGCCCGAAACTGACGTCACCGAGACCGAAGACCCAGAGCCCGAGCAGCCTGAAACTGACGTCACCGAAACCGAAGACCCGGAACCGGAACAGCCCGAAACCGATGTCACCGAGACCGAGGACCCGGAACCCGAACAGCCCGAAACTGACGTCACAGAGACCGAAGACCCGGAACCCGAGCAGCCCGAAACTGACGTCACAGAGACCGAAGATCCGGAACCTGAGCAGCCCGAGACCGATGTCACCGAGACCGAGGACCCTGATAGCGGTTGTTTTGACGTCGCAGCTTTCCTCGCCGAAATTGAGGCGTTCATTCAACAGCTGCAGACGCAGTTGGATCAATTCGCCTGGAATGATGACGTCATGACTCCGGAAGAACCCGAGGATGACTTGGATCTGGTGATGGTCGACGATATGGACCCATCCTCGGATGACACGTCGTGCCCGGAGATGGCATCGGACGATTCCGGAGACGTCTTCTTCGTCAACTTCTTCAATTTCGATTGCATGATGGACGTCGCCTGACGGCTTATCTTGATGCGAGGCAGTCCGCTGCCTCGCATCCTCACAACACGATCAGTAGATCTTGGGCACGTGCAGCTCATCGGGCAGAACGCGGCGTTCGTAGTCCGGATTGTAGCGGCGATCGGGCAGATTGACCCTCTCATGCGGAACGTCCGTATAGGGGATCATGGTCAGAAGATGCTCGATACAATTCAGGCGCTCGCGTTTCTTGTCATTACCTTCCACAATGTACCATGGCGCCTCGGGGATATTGGTGCGGAAGAACATATCCTCTTTCGCCTTGGTGTAGGATTCCCACCGGATGCGGGATTCCAGGTCCATCGGCGACAGCTTCCACTGTTTCATCGGATCATGGATGCGCATGAGGAATCGCAGTTGCTGTTCTTCATCCGTGATCGAGAACCAGTATTTCAGCAAGATGATCCCCGAGCGCACCAACATACGCTCAAATTCCGGAACGTCCTGAAAGAACTGTTCAACCTGATCCTCGGTCGCAAAACCCATTACGCGTTCCACGCCTGCACGGTTGTACCAGGACCGATCAAACAGAACGATCTCACCGGCCGCAGGCAAATGCGGCACGTAGCGCTGGAAATACCACTGGCTTTGTTCCCGGCGGCTGGGGGCTGGCAAAGCGACCACACGCGCCACACGCGGATTGAGGCGCTGGGTGATCCGTTTGATCACGCCTCCCTTGCCCGCACTGTCACGGCCTTCAAACAGTATACAGACCTTGGCACCGGTGTGCTGAACCCAGTCCTGTACCTTGATCAACTCGGCCTGAAGACGCAGCAAGTTTCGGAAATAGACCTTTCGGTCCAGCATGTCCGGATGCTGTTCCCGATAGATCTTGCGAACTTCCATCGACAGCATCGGCTCGCTGAATTCTATCTCGAAGTCTTCATCCAGCGTATCTTCCAGCTCAGCCTCCAACCAGTCTTTGGGGGCGCCATCGTTTTCGTAGGCCAAGGTCAACTCCTTATTATTCTTCGGGTTCCCACCCTGGCAGGTTTGTGTAACCGCCTGATGTCATCAGATGAATTGATGACATCGCGCTGCCGGGATCACAGGGAGGCGCAGCGCAAGGGTCTCGTCGTTTCAATTTTGGACGCGCCGCCCCGGGGATACAAGCCGTAGAATTGACGCAAGGCAGTCCTTTGCCTTTCTTCGCGCAGAAAATAGGCGCCGTTCACACCGGTAGGGCGGTTGTCTTGAACACCGTGCGCAAAGCGAACGAACTTTGCATCTGCGCCACTTTGGGCAGCCGCGACAGGTATTGACGGTGAATCCGGGCGAAATCCTCGGTATCCTCGGCCACCACTTTCAGGATGTAGTCAGCGGTTCCAGCCATCAGGTGGCATTCTAGAACGTCCGGGATGCGCGAAACCGCCTTTTCGAACGCGTCCAGAACTTCTTCGGCCTGGCCCTGCAATGTGATCTCGACAAAGACGGTCGTCGGCACATTCATCTTGCGCGCATCCAGCAAAGCCACGTAGTTGCGGATATAGCCGTCAGCCTCAAGCCGTTGCACCCGGCGATGGCACGCCGAGGGGGACAGGTTCGCCTGCTCCGAAAGCTCGGCATTTGACATTCGACCATTGCGCTGCAGTGCAGAAAGTATCTTCCGATCAGTCGTGTCTAGGCTCATTGCTGCAAATCCTTTGCGAGATTTTAGCAGTTTACGCGAAAATCTTCCGACAAAAAACACAAAGCCCCGTCTTGTTTCACAAAAATTGCGCCTTGAATTGCACATAATTTAGGCAGTTTATGAACGGAGACGGTGCAGATGAAAATCGGTTGCCCCAAGGAAATCAAACCCCAGGAATTTCGCGTCGGCATGACGCCCAACGCCGCTCAGGAAGCGGTTGCGCGCGGACACGACGTGCTGATCGAATCCGGTGCTGGTATTGGCGCAGGATTTGACGATGCCGCCTATGTTGCTGCTGGCGCGGGCATCGTAGACACGGCAGAAGAGGTCTTTGCCACGGCCGACATGATCGTGAAGGTCAAAGAACCTCAGGCCGGTGAGCGCAAGATGCTGCGCGAAGGCCAGTTGCTGTTCACCTACCTGCACCTCGCGCCGGACCCGGATCAGACCCACGACCTGCTGGCCTCAGGCTGTACCGCAATCGCCTATGAGACCGTCACAGACGCAAGCGGCGGTCTTCCTCTGCTCGCGCCCATGTCCGAGGTTGCGGGCCGTCTGGCGCCTCAGGTCGGGTCGTGGACCCTGCAGAAGGCCAATGGTGGCCGAGGCGTGCTGATGGGTGGCGTTCCCGGCGTTGGTCCGGCCAAGGTCGTCGTGATTGGTGGAGGTGTCGTCGGCACTCACGCGGCTAAGATCGCTGCAGGCATGGGTGCAGATGTGACGGTTCTTGACCGCTCACTGCCTCGGCTGCGCTATCTGGATGACGTGTTCGGCGGGCAGTTCAAGAACCAATACTCGACGGCTGGCACGACGGCTGAACTGATCCAGGACGCCGATATGGTGATCGGAGCCGTTCTGATTCCGGGCGCTGCCGCTCCGAAGCTGATCAGTCGAGAGCAACTGTCGACGATGAAGCCCGGTGCGGTGCTGGTGGACGTGGCTATCGACCAGGGCGGCTGCTTTGAAACCTCGCGCGCAACGACCCATGCCGACCCGATCTACGAGGTCGATGGCGTGATGCATTATTGCGTGGCCAACATGCCGGGCGCGGTGGCCCGGACCTCAACCATCGCTTTGGGCAACGCGACGATGCCGTTCATGCTGGCACTGGCGGACAAAGGTTGGAAACAGGCGTGCCAGGACGACCCACACCTGCTGGCGGGTCTGAACGTTCACGCCGGACAACTGACCTATTATGCGGTTGGTAAAGCCCTTGGCATCGACGTTGTCTCCCCCAATGTAGTGATCAAGTCGTAACAACTCCCGCCCCTGAAATCACCTTTTTGCCGAAAGGCGATTTACAGCGTTGGGCATGGCGCCACGCCTATTGGCGCGGCGCGGTTGGTCTTGATTGACACCCCATCCGCAAAAACGAAAGCGCCGCACGAATGTGCGGCGCTTGGCCCAACGGGAGGAGGGCATTCCCAATGCCGGCGCGACGGGCGGGAGCGTTCAGCCCTCTTTGTGGATCTCCACCGAATGTGGGTAGGGGATTGAGACGCCCTTCGCATCGAAGGCTTCTTTCACAGCTTTAGTCAGTTCGAATTTCACATCCCAATAGTCCGCCGCTGCGCACCACAGACGTGCGGTCAGATCGACCGAACTGTCACCGAGATTGGTCACACGCACCCAAGGCTCGGGGTCTTTGTGAATACGCGCATCCGCGTTCGCCACGTCCAGAATGATCTTCATCGCTTCATCCGCACTGTCGCCATAGTCGATCCCGAACACCAGATCCACACGGCGCGTGTCATGTGCCGAGTAGTTGGTGATGATCGACCCCCAGGATTGCCCGTTTGGCACGATGATCTGCACATTGTCCGGCGTCACCAATTCGGTCGTGAACAGGTTGAGGTCTTTCACTGTCCCGGCTGTCCCGCCGATATCGACAAACTGGCCCAGTTTATACGGACGGAACACGACCAGCATCACACCAGCTGCCAGGTCGCTGAGTGTCCCTTGCAGCGCCAGACCAATCGCCAGAGACGCGGCACCCAGAATGGCCACGATGCTTGTTGCCTGGATCCCGAAAATCCCGAGAACAGCAACCAGAACCATCGCCAGGATCGCCCATTTGACAAGGCTGGCCATGAAGTTCCCTAGTGTCGGGTCGATCTGCGGCGTTGCGTTGATGCGCCGCCGCACCATGCCAGCGATTGCTCCAGCAACGATCCAGCCCAAAATCAGTACGATCAGCGCCTTGACCGCGCTCATGATCAGAGGCGCAAAAGCACCCACCTGTGTTGCAACTTCATCCACGCGCATTTCCTTTCTCAAACATCAATCCCGCGGCTTTCGCGCGGGACTCGCTGAATTGTGAGTGAAAAACGCAAATCGGTCTAGGTGCGAGTTTCGGCAGTTTTCCCCATTGTTCGCCAGCAAACAACGGGTGACCTACACTGCACAGCTTGGGGGGCTGACAAATACACGACTCCGTGCCTAACTCGAATGGAACTGCCCGAACAGGAGCTTTCGCATGCTGGACACCGCCTCTTTCCCGATCATGGCCAAATGGCCGCCGCAACACCCCGATCGCCTTCAGCTTTATTCCTTCCCGACACCCAACGGGGTCAAAGCCTCGATCATGCTGGAAGAAACCGGCCTGCCTTATGAGGCGCACAAGGTTACCCTGGCCGATGCCGATGTCAAAAGCCCCGAGTTTCTGTCGCTAAACCCCAACAACAAGATCCCCGCGATCATTGACCCCAATGGCCCGGATAGCACCCCCATTGGCGTGTTCGAGAGTGGCGCGATCCTGCTCTATCTGGCCGAGAAAACCGGGCAATTCATTGGCCAATCCGCCACCGACAAGCATCGCATCACGCAATGGCTGATGTTCCAGATGGGTGGCCTTGGGCCGATGCTCGGACAATTGGGCTTTTTCTACAAATTCGCCGGCAGCGAGATCGAAGACCCCCGCCCGCGCGAGCGCTATATCAACGAAGCCAAGCGCCTGCTAAACGTCCTAAACCAGGAACTCGAGGGTCAGGACTGGATCGCCGGAGACTACTCGATCGCCGATATGGCCATCGCACCCTGGCTGCGCGGGCTGGATTTCTATGGCGCTAAAGAGGTCGTTGGGTGGGATGACCACGCCAATCTCACCGCCTATCTAGATCGGTTCCTTGACCGCCCCGCCGTGCAAAAAGGCTTGGTGACACCCGCCCGCGATTGACACCAAAAGGGCTTGCGACCATCCCGGCGCGCAAGCCCTTTTGGCAACCTAGCCCGGCAGTGCGCCGGTCAGAACATAGCGCAGGATCTCCACCACCTGGCGCGGTTCCTCCGCAACTGCCAGCGCGGCGGCATCGACCTCTTTCAACGCGTGCTGATGATCGGGGCCGTGCAGCACAATGATCGACTTGCCCAACGCAGCCGCGTAGCCTGCGTCAAAGGCAGCGTTCCACTGCTTGTATTTGTCACCGAACCGGACAACCACAACATCCGCATCCGAGATTCCCTTACGCGTCCGGATCGCGTTCACCATCGCTCCCTTGTGGTCGTGCCAATACTTGTTCGGCTCTGCGCCCAAGACGGCGACACCACAATCATCACTGGCCGCGTGATCGGTCACTGGGCTACTGAACGTGACATCCAGCCCCTCAGCACCCGAAATGATCTGCTCGCGCCAATCGGTGTGAATCTCACCAGAAAGATAAACTTTCAACATCTTGCGTTTCCTCCCATGAAAAAGGGGCGCATTCGCCCCTTCATCTTTCTAAAAATCTTGTGACCGAGGGTGGATCACCCTTAGCCGCGCAGAACGCCGCCTGTGGCTTTTGACACCTTGGCAATGATCTTGTCTGCCACGGCCTCGATATCCTTTTCCTTCAACGTCGCCTCTTTTGGCTGCAAACGCACAGTGATGGCCAGAGATTTCTTGCCCTCACCCAGGCTACCTCCGATGAACTCATCAAAAACGCGAACGTCTTCGATCAGGGCCTTATCGGCCCCCGCCGCAGCATTCACCAAGGTCAGAGCTTCGACAGTATCGTCAACCACAAAGGCAAAGTCACGCTCGACCGCTTGTAGATCGCGCAGTTCCAGCGCGGCGCGGGTTGCGCCTGATTTGCGCGGCAGAGGCACCTCATCCGGCCAGATGGTGAACGCCATTGCCGGACCCTTGATATCCATCGCCTGAAGGATGCGCGGGTGCAACTCACCAAACACGCCCAGAACCTTTTTCGGGCCGAGGCAGATCTTGCCGTGACGACCCGGATGCCACCAGGCGTCACCGTCGCGCAGGATCTGAACCTTGGCGGGTGCGCCGATCGCGGCCAGAACCGCCTCGGCATCCGCTTTGGCATCAAAAAGATCAACCGGGCGGGACGCGCCGTGGACGTCTTTGGGACCGTTACGGCCAACCAGCAAGCCGGAAATCTGTGTCTTCTGATCACCCGGCTCGCCGTCATGGAAGACCGGGCCGACCTCGAACAAGGCCACGTCGGCATAGCCGCGCGCCTGATTGCGCGCCGCCGCTTGCAGCAGGCTGGGTAGCAGATCGGGGCGCATATGACTCATCTCGGACGAGATCGGGTTTTCCAGACGCGTCGCGTCATCTCCGCCGCCAAACAGCGCGGCCGAGGCCTGATCGATGAAGGTATATGAGACGCATTCGTTATACCCCAACGCGGCACAGGTACGTCGCGCCATCGACTGACGACGCTGTGTCGGGGTCATTACGGGCTTGGGAATGCCATCGGTCACGCGCGGCAAGGGCTTGCCCTGCAGCTTAGTCAAAGACGCGATCCGCGCGACCTCTTCCACCAGATCGGCCTCACCCATGACATCTGGACGCCAGCTGGGCACATGCGCCATCTCGCCTTCCAGACGGAAGCCCAGACGCGTCAGGGTCTGGCGCTGCTCGCTTTCGGGAATATCCATCCCGACCAGAGACTGCACACGCGCCGCGTCCAGCTTGTAGGCGCGCGCATGGTTCGGAGCCCTGCCGGCCTCAACCACTTTGGAAACCTCACCGCCGCAGATATCCAGGATCATCTGCGTCGCCTGCTCCAACCCTTCCAGCGTGTATTCCGGATCGATCCCACGCTCGAACCGATAGCGCGCGTCCGAGTTGATCTTGAGCGCACGACCGGTCAGTGCGATTTGCACGTGATCCCAGAACGCGCTTTCGAGGAAGACGTTCACGGTCTCGTCAGTACAACCAGTTTCCTCACCGCCCATGATACCGGCGATGGATTCAGGCCCGTTGTCGTCCGAGATCACCATCATGCCGGGTTGCAGCGTGTATTCTTTCTCATCCAGCGCCACCAGTTTCTCACCGCCCTTGGCACGGTGAACGCGCAGGTTGCCCTGTACCTTGTCCGCGTCAAACACGTGCAGCGGGCGGTTCTGGTCGTAGGTCATGTAGTTTGTGATATCGACTAGGGCCGAGATCGGACGCAGACCAATTGCCTTCAACTGATCCTGCAACCACTGCGGGCTGGGACCATTCTTCACGCCACGGATCAGACGGCCGGTGAAATGCGGCGCGCCGTCCAGCGTATCCTCGTCAATTGTCACTTTGATTGGGCTGTCGAAATCGCCCGGCACTGGCGCATAGGCGCGCTTTTTCAGCGTGCCAACGCCGCGCGCAGCCAGATCCCGCGCAATACCTGCAACTCCCAACGCATCCGGGCGGTTCGGGGTGATCGCAATCTCGATCATCGGGTCGACTTTCGAGGGTTCATTCTCGGCCAGCCAGTCGACGAACGTGTCGCCAACCTCACCCGAAGGCAGTTCGATGATGCCGTCATGTTCATCCGACAGCTCCAGCTCGCGCTCCGAGGCCATCATGCCAAAGCTCTCAACGCCCCGGATCTTGCCGACGCTGATGGTGATATCCAGACCGGGGATATACATGCCCGGCTTGCAGACAACGACCGTAATGCCTTCGCGCGCGTTTGGGGCGCCGCAGATGATCTGCAAATCGCCCTCATCCGTCGCCACCGTGCAGACGCGCAGTTTGTCGGCGTCGGGGTGTTTCTCGGCATGTTTCACATGGCCTAGCGTAAAGCCCGCCAGACGGTCCGCCGGGTTCACGACCTCTTCGACCTCAAGGCCAAGATCGGTCAGCGCCTCAGTGATCTCATCAACCGACGCATCGGTGTCGAGGTGGTCTTTCAGCCAGGACAGAGTGAATTTCATTGCTCGGGGCCTTTTTTGGCAGATATCCAGTCGGCACAGGCAATGGCAAAGATTGCGCCAAGGTGCAAGCGCTGCAGGTCACGGATAGGTGGGGGTGCGGCCCAAAAGCTCGTCCAATTGCCGCCCGATCCAGCCATGGGGGATGAAATGCCCGCCGGGATGGGTATCCAGCACCACCTGCCCCTGCGCGCAATCGGTCCATTCCACCCGGCTGAGGGTCAGGATCGGCACCACGCTCCAATCCCCGCGCGGGGTGGCATTGTGGCAGTCGTATTTCGCGCGCCACAGGGCCACCGGATAGGTCGTGTCGCCATTCTCGCCATAGGGAAAATCCATCACCGTATCGCTGAGACCATGCACATGGCGCGCCTCCCGCGGGCCTTCCGGGCAGTCCTCGGTCTGGCGAATGCTGCCCGCAACGGCCAGCAGGGCGGCGACGTCATTGCCTGACTGGCAGACATAGCGCCACGCCATCGCGCCGCCGAAAGAATAGCCCGAGACATAGATGCGTTCGGGATCAATCGGATAGCGCTTGGCCACATCCTCCAAAACCCGGTCGGCGAAGGGCACGTCGCCGGTGTCCGAGGTCCAGAAATCCCAGCTTTTACCCAACCCGTTCGGGGCCACCAGCAGCACGCCCCGCAGCTTGGTCGCGCCCGCAATCCGCTGATGGTTCACCACCACGGTCCCCTGCCGCGCCCAGCCGTGGAAATGCAGCAACACCGGCAGAGGTGTTTCGCCGTCCCACCCCTCAGGCTCCAGCACATGGTACGAGCGGTCGCCGACCTCACAGGCCGTATCGGCATGACAATCGGATTTCCAAGGCCCCATGGCGAGTGCCGGGGTTGCGGTAAGCAGCAGAAGAAGCAGTCGATAGATCATAGGCCGGAGCCTAGCCGCCTGATGCCAACTGTCACGTCACAACACTGTGGGAAGCTGTAACAAGCCGCGCTTTGGGCTTTAGTCTGCTTAATCGCTACCTGCACTTTTTTAATCTGCTCTAGTTCTTCGCGCTCTTGCCGAAATTGGATTCCATAACGGACGTACCCGACCAACAGACCAGGATAGACAAAAACAATAAGCGCAAAGCCTAGTAGCGCTAAGGTGATCTCAAACGCTGGCATGGTGGGGGCCAAAGACAACACGACAGGACCAATAAATAAAGCTAAGACCCACCGCACCGGAGCGCTCGTTATTCGCTCACTCCACCAATCGAAGTAGCGAGCCAGATAAACGCCCAGCGGATACACTTACCGCGACAAACCACCATGCAGGTTCGGCATATCCAGCGCCGCAAAGCCATAGTGCCGCAACCAGCGCAGGTCAGAATCAAAGAACGCCCGCAAATCCGGAATGCCATATTTCAGCATCGCCAGACGGTCGATCCCAATCCCGAACGCAAAGCCTTGGTAGATCTCTGGATCAATCCCACCAGCAGCGATCACCTTGGGGTGGACCATGCCGGAGCCGAGGATCTCCATCCAGTCGTCACCCTCGCCGATCTTCAGCTGGCCGTTATCCCAGGAACAGCGAATATCGACCTCGGCCGAAGGTTCGGTGAAGGGGAAGTGCGAGGCGCGGAAGCGCAGTTCGACATCGTCGACCTCAAAGAAGGCCTTCACGAACTCCTCCAAAACCCATTTCAGGTTCGCCATCGAAATGTCTTTGTCGATGGCCAGCCCCTCGACCTGATGGAACATCGGCGTATGGGTCTGGTCATAGTCGGCACGGTACACACCGCCCGGACAGATCACGCGGATCGGCGCGCCCTGCTTCTCCATCGAGCGGATCTGCACCGGAGAGGTATGCGTCCGCAGCACATGCGGCGGGCGATCATCGCCCTCGCCACGATGCATGTAGAACGTGTCCATCTCGGCCCGCGCGGGGTGGTGACCGGGGATGTTCAGCGCGTCAAAGTTATACCAGTCGTCCTCGATCCGAGGACCTTCAGCCACGGCAAAGCCCAGTTCGGCAAAAATCGCGGTCAGTTCCTCGGTCGCCTGGCTGATCGGATGAATCGAGCCCTCACGGCGCGCGCGGGTCGGCAGGGTGACGTCCAGCCATTCGGTGCGCAGACGCTCATCCAGCGCAGCATCGGCTAGAGCAGCCTTTTTAGCGACCAGCGCCGAGTTGATCTCATCCTTCAGGGCGTTCAGCGCCGGGCCTGCGACCTGACGTTCTTCGGGCGTCATCTTGCCCAGCTCGCGCATCTTCAGCGCGACCTCGCCTTTTTTGCCCACGGCAGCGACGCGGATCGCCTCAAGCGCGTTCTCGTCGCCGGCCTCGGCGATTTGGCCCAGATATTTTGCCTTAAGATCGTCCATGACGCCCTCTGAATTTGGTCGCCAACCTGCTATCGGGCCAGCCCCGCGAATGCAAGCGGGACCGGGTGGATCAATAGCTGTATTCGGGGAAAATCCGGGTCAGGTCGCCGTTCCAGTCGCCATTGTAGTGTTCCAGCAACTCATCGGCGGGCACCTTGCCGCTGTCGATGCTTTCCTTCAACGCGTTCAGGAAATGCGTTTCATCCGGGACCAGACCGCCAGCACCGGGGAAAGCACGGGCTTTCAGACCGGCCTCGGAGATCGCCACGACCTCACGCGCCAGATCGTGCATGTTGATGTCGCCGACCTGGGCCTGCAGGCCTTTGACCGCCGCCTGAACACGCAATTCCTCGCGGGTTTCAGCATCCCAGGTTTTGACCAGATCCCACGCCGCATCCAACGCGGTTTGGTCATAGGTCAGGCCCACCCAGAAGGCCGGCAGCGCGCACAGACGACGCCACGGGCCACCATCGGCACCGCGCATCTCCATGAATTTCTTGATCCGTGCTTCAGGGAAGGCCGTGGTCAGGTGGTCGGCCCAATCGGACAGGGTCGGTGTCTCACCCGGCAGCGCGGGTAGCTCGCCCTTCAGGAAGTCGCGGAAGGACATGCCCAGCGCGTTGATATACTGGCCGTCGCGATAGACAAAATACATCGGCACATCGAGCGCGTATTGAACGTAGCGCTCGAACCCGAAGCCCTCTTCGAACACGAAAGGCAGCATGCCGGTGCGCGCATCGTCCAGATGCCGCCAGATGTGGCTGCGCCAGCTTTTCTGGCCGTTCACCTTGCCCTCAAAGAATGGCGAATTGGCAAACAGTGCCGTCGCCACCGGTTGCAGCGCCAGCGCCACGCGCAGTTTCTGCACCATGTCGGCCTCAGACCCAAAGTCGATATTGACCTGAACCGTGCATGTCCGGCGCATCATGGCACGGCCCATGGTGCCGACTTCTTCCATGTAGTCGTTCATCAACCGATAGCGCCCCTTGGGCATCAGCGGCATCTCTTCGTGGGTCCAGATCGGAGCAGCGCCCAGACCGATGAAGCCCACGCCGATCTCGTCGGCGATATCCTTCACCTCGCGCAGGTGGGTGTTCACCTCATCGCAGGTCTCGTGGATCGTCTCGAGCGGAGCGCCCGACAGTTCCAGCGCGCCGCCAGGTTCAAGGCTGACATTCGCGCCGTCTTTTTCAAGACCGATCAGGTGGCCCGCTTCGCGCACCTCGGCCCAGCCATGGCGGTCGCGTAACCCTTCAAGCACCGCAACAATGGACCGTTTGCCTTCGAAAGGCAGCGGTTTGAGGGTGTCTTTGCAATAGCCGAACTTCTCATGCTCGGTCCCGATACGCCAATCGGCCTTGGGCTTGCAGCCCGATTCCAGATATTCGGCCAATTGCTCGTGGCGCTCGATCGGACCGCCGCCGGACTGAGGGATGGACATGAACCGATCTCCGATCCTGATGTGTCTGTCTTATCGGTCAGTCCTGAGCGCAAACCGCGCCAGTGTCAATGCAGCCGAAGGTGGGCCGGGCGCGAGGAGGTTTTTTCCCAGATCACCACCGGATGGCGCGACCCGCCGTGGAGTTCGGCCAGCATCTGTTGCGTTTTCAACCCCGGTAGTGCTGAGAACACATCGAACAGCGCCTCGGCCCCTTCTGCATTCACAGGAATGTGAAGCGTTGGTTGCCCCGGTTGGTCCAGCACCCAATGCGCCGGGCTTGAAGTCGGATCAAGCGCGAGTCGCTCAATCTCGCGCGTTGCCACCATGCCGCCATCCAGCGGGCCGAGATAGGTGATCTGCCCCTCATCGACGCTGACGACGCCCTGCCCGCCTGCACCGGTGCGAAAGCGGGCACGCTGCACGCCGATCACGGTCAGAGCGACTGCGACGGCCACCAGTACCCAGCCCAGAACGCCCAGCAGACCGCCGGGTCCACTGACCCAGCTGAGGCCCAGAACCAAAACAAAACCGGCAGCGACAACCTCGCGCCAGCGCCAGAGGGCCAATTTGGCTTCGGGTCGAATGAAACTCATATCGGTGTTCCTGTTTCAGCGCTTGGACGTGTTGGGCAATCCCCAGCCCCCTCAAAATCGGGCCAAGCGGCGCATAGTTCAAGAGGGGGTTTCGTTTCCCGGACTAATCCCGGAAGGCGCGGTCTTTGACACGGATTACCGGTTTGGTCAGGTACTCCAGCACCGTCTTCGGCTCGGACAGCATATCGACCTGCGCGACCATGCCCGGGATCACCTCCAGTTTTTGCCCATCCGCATCGGTCAGAGAGCCGTCCAACTGGATCTCGACCACATAGACCGAGGTTTCCCCATCCGGGGCCAGAATCGTATCCGCGCCGATCCGTGTCACCCGCCCATCCAGCGCGCCATAGCGCGAAGCATCATAGGCCGTGATACGGACCTTCACATCCTGATCGGGCCGGATGAAAGCGATGTCATCGGGGGCCACGTAGGCCTCGACCGTGACGGTGTCGCCAAAGGGCACGATCTCGGCCACGGTCTGGCCTTGCTGCGCCACTCCGCCCAGCGTCGAGATCAGCACCTGATTGACCTCCCCGCGCGCCGGGGCACGGATTTCCGCCCGCGCCAATCGGGCCTGCAGCGCGGGAATACGCGTTTCAAGCGCGGCGAGCCCGGCCTGAGTTTCGGTCAATTCCCTATTCGCGATGGAGCGAAACTCCCGCTTGCGGGCAACGATCTGGCTGTCGATCTCGGTCAGGGCAGCCTGCGCCATCAGGATGCGGTTTCCGGCGTCACTCAACTGCCCGTTCTGGCGGCTGAGTTCCCGGCGCAGGTCGATCATGGCGATGGGGCTTTCGATCCGACGCTCGACCAGAGGCTGGATCACGCCGATCTCTTCCTCCAGCAGGCCGATGGTCTCATTGTTCACATCCTTGCTGATCCGGGCGGCCTCGATCTCGGCCAACTTGATCTCGCGCCGGGCGTCCAGAACCTCAAGATCGGCGGTCAGATGCGCTTCCATGGCCAGGAACAGATCCCGTTCCGCGTCGAGCAGTTTCCCCTCGACGCCCTCACGATCAGGCATGTCGAACGGCTCTCCGGCAATCTGCGCCTCAAGCCGGGCGCGGCGCAGGCGCAGGGCAGTGGCCTCGGATACGGCGGTGTCCAGTTCGGCCCGCAACAGCGCGGGGTCGAACCTCATAAGGACATCCCCGGCCTCAACCGTGTCGCCGACGCGGATGTTGATCTCGGTAATGGTGCCGGTTTCCGCCGCCTGAACCACCTGCACAAGCTGCGAAGGCACCACGCGCGCCTCGGCCCGCGTTACATCGTCGATCTCGGTGAAATAGGCCCAGGTCAGCACAACGGCCAGCAAGGTCACGACCGACAGCAGGATCAGGCCACCGGCGGCACCACGCCTGCCGCGCAGCTCACGCGCTGTTGCGGTGAAATCTGCCCCGGCCATCCTTACGCCTCCTTCACGGCGCGTGCCGCCGGGCGGTTGCGGACCAGCATATCGTCCTTGCTGCCGTCATAGGTGACTTTGCCGCCGTTCAGAACAATCACCCGGTCCACCAGTTGCAACAGGCTGGTTCTGTGCGTCACCAGCACCAGCGTCCGGTCCTCCGACAGCCAGCCTTTCAGGTTTTCGATCACCTGCGATTCCGTCTGCACATCCATGCCCGAGGTCGGCTCGTCCATCACAAGCGTCGGCGGATCGCCGATTAGCGCCCGCGCGATGGCCACCGCCTGACGCTGCCCGCCGGACACACCTGCGCCGCCCTCATGCACCTGCATGTCATAGCCATGTGGATGCGCCGCCGCGATCCGATCGGCCAGCGAGATGGCGGCCTTGCTATGAGCCTCATCATCCGTCACACCAAACCGCCCGGCGATGATGTTTTCGCGCAACGTGCCCGAGAACAGCCAGCAATCCTGCAACACCGCCCCGATATTGCGCGTCTTGTCCGCAGGATCCACGGCGCGTGCATCCAGACCGTCCAGCAGAACCGCGCCGTCATCGGGTTCGTAGAGGCCCAGAATAAGGCGCGCCAGAGTGCTTTTGCCCGACCCAACAGGGCCGAGAATGGCAACCTTCTCACCGGGCTTGATGGACAGGTCGATATCCTTGAGGATCGAACCCAACGCCTCATCATAGGCAAAGCTGACGCCTTTGAATTCGATCTGCCCCGCGATCGTGCGGCGCGACAGATAGCGGCGACCGGCCTCACGCTCGACCTCCTGCTGCATCAGCGCGTCGATCTGGCCATAGGCGACCCGCGCCTGATTCAGCCGCGTTAGCACCTGTGCCAATTGCGACAGGGGGGCCAATGTCTTGCCCGTCAGGATCACACAGGCGATCAGCGCGCCCATCGAGATCACCCCGTCCCGTATCAGGAAAACGCCATAGAACACGATGGCGACCTGCGCGATCTGCTGCACCAGAAGCGTCAGGTTCACCGTGCCCTGAGACACCAACCGCGTCTTGCCGGAACTGTCCGCTTGCGCCCGCACCGTATCGTCCCAGCGAGCGCGCATGACCGGTTCCGCTCCGGTGGTCTTGAGCGTCTCCATCCCCGTCAGGGTTTCCATCAGAACCGATTGTTTGGTCTGCCCATCAACACTGGATTCGCGCGCATAGCGGCTGAGGAACGGCTGCGCCAGCAGGCCGGACAGCAGAGTAATCGGCACCGCAATCGCCGGGACCAGCGCCAGCGGGCCGCCGATGGCCCAAATCACCCCGATAAACACCAGCAGGAACGGCAGATCGACCAGCGCGACCAGAGAGGCCGAGGTGAAGAAATCCCGCACCACCTCAAAATCCCGCAGGATTGAGGCCATGCGCCCGTTCTGCCCGCCCCGCGCCTTCATCTTCAGCGCCATGAGTTGGTTGAAGAGACGCTCGGCAATCTTCATATCCGCGCGCTTTCCGGCCGTATCGATAAAGCGCGACCGCAGGTTCTTGATCAAAAAGTCGAACAGCAGCGCGAACCCGACCCCGGCGACCAGCGCCAACAGGCTGTCCACGGCCTCATTCGGCAGGATGCGGTCATAGACAACCATCGTGAACAATGAGGTCGCCAGCCCCAGAATACTGGTCACCATCGCCGCCAGGATGATCTGAACATACACGCCACGCAGATCGCTGAACGCCGACCAGAACCAATGGCCTTGCGGGGTCGTTCGATCCTCGTCCGAGCGGCGGGCGCGTGAGGCGCGCAGGATCCAGCGCGCTTTGGCAATGCGCTTTTCCTTGCGCCGCCAGATCTGAGGCTCAGCGGATCCGCTGCTGGCATCTATGACAAGAAAGCGGTCCTTGTCTTCGCGGTCGAGCACCACAAACGGCACCCCATCCGCATCGAAAGCCAGGACCGGGAACAGGATCGGGTCGAGCTTGAGCAAGCGTGCCTTACCAAAATCAGCCTTGTAGCCCGCCGCTTCAAGCGCGCTAACCGCGTCTTTGACCGCGTAAGCCTCACTGCTGCTTTTGAAAACGCGAAACAGATCCGCTTCGGACAGCCCGTGGCCCAACCGCTCTGTCAAAAGCTGAAGATGGGTGATCAGCGGGTCTGTGGCGGTTGGGGTCATGGGAATATCACAAGGTTGGATCAGTCGGTTGTGCGACGCCCAGCGCATCCAGAATATCGCCTGTCACCGCAAGCACCGCATATTCAGCCCGGCGCGCCTGTGCCTCAAGCTGGATGACCCGGACCTGAGCCAGGTTCAGCTCGCGCAGAGCATCCAGAATCTGCACGATGGTCGACCGTCCGATGTTGAACTGCCCCCGCGCTGCATCAAGTGCCTGTTCGTTGATCTCGACCGCACGGCGGGCCGTCGCAAGTCGTCGCTGGATCGAGTTCGTCTCTTCTAGAGCCTGAGACAGATTGCGCTGCAATTCGCGGCGCAGCTCTTCTGCATCGGCCTCACTTTGCTGCAGATTGGCCCTTGCCGTTTCCACATTGGCGCGGGCCGAGCCACCCTGATAGATCGGGACATTCACACCCAGACGGGCCTGCGCCCCATTGTCGATACTGCCTTCGTTGAAGTCGGTCTCAAGGATCGCGGACAGGGTCGGGCGCGTCGCGCGCTCGGCCACGACAACCTCTTGCTGGCGTACCTCACTGACGGCGACCTGTGTTCGTAGTCGCGGGCTGCGTTCGACCATAGCCTGCGAGGTTGTGCCCGCCAGAACCGGTGCCGGAGGGATGGTTGGAATGGCACTCGGGCGGCTGCCGAACACTTCGATCCAGGTGGCGGTTGCCAGTTCGACATCTGTTTCGGCCTGCGCCAGCTCGGTTTCTGCATTGGACTGGCGGCCCTGACCCGCCAGCAGATCCGCCACCGATCCGGCACCGGCATCGAACCGGGATTGCAAATCGCTGACCAACGCCTCGGTGCGTTCAAGGTTTTGTCGGGCCTGATCTTCAAGACGACGGTTGCGGTCAAGGTCAATGATGGCCTCAATCGCCTCAAAGCTCTGAGCGCTCAGCTCTGACAGCTCGCTCAACCAGGTCTGACGCGCCTCGATCTGGCGCAGCCCGACACGGCCTGAAACCTTGCCGCCGTCATAGATGATCTGGCTCAGCCTCAGGATCGGAACCGTATCCCCGTCAGAGGTCAGAGAGGTTTCGGCGTTTAGCTGGGGTCGGAACGCACCCCTTTCGGCCTCGATCCGGGATTGCGAGGCCAGAACATTGGCGGTTCCAGCCGCAGTCGTCGGCGACGTGGCGACAGATCTGCGCACCAGTTCGGCAAAGTCCGTGCGCGCGACGCTACCCTTCAGGTTGCTTTGCGCCGCCGCAGGCTGCGCGGCGGGTTCGGCTGCAGGGTCGAACGAATGCGTGCCCTGCAAATCCTCACTGCACCCCGCCAAAACAAGTGTGGTCATCACAACCGACAACCAAGTCTTCATGGTGCCAACGCTCCTGGTTTTAGTTCAGCGCCGTCCAGAAGATCATCGGTCAATGCATCCAGAAAGGCGCGGTCTTCTTCTCGCGTTACAGGAGTATTTTGCGGTTGGGAAGCAACCTCGGGCCTTGCCGTTCTTTTTAAATGCGTGCGTGACAATAACTGCGCATATGCCGCCCCCAGCGCACCGGATTTCGCAAGTTCAGACAGGGTATCTGCTGGCAGAGCGCGCAGGGCGTCCTCATCCGTTTGGAACAGCTGGCCCGTGTCACTGGCTTGCTGCGGGGTCGGTTGCAGAATACCCGCCTCATGCAACGCAGCACCGATTTTACGCAGCGCATCCAAGCCTTTGACAAAACGAGAGAACGCGTTGGCAACCGGCTCTAACCTCGGGTGCAATTGCGCACCATCGTAAATCGGGTGCCCGGTTTCGCCGATACAGTCAGGGTCTTGCCAGATGCCAAGCACGAAACTGTCCGCGTCCGATAGAAGGGTGAACGGATACATGCGTAGCAAGAACGGCACATGGTTGAATTTCAGCCCGGCGTCCGAACGCAAGGGCGCAAGCGCGTACCACTTGCCGTTGGCCTGCGCAAAATACCAGGGCATCTCAAGCGTTACCGAGGACAGTTCCGACGCCCCGACCAGAACCGAGGGCACATGATCAAGTAAACCGAAATCGGAAGGACTGCGCCAGTGTAAACCGGCGCAGTCCTTGTGTGTCAGGGGTCGCGGCGTGATCGCGACGGGTGAAGTCATGGGCACCCTCCGGGGTGTTAAACCAGCTCGGACGCGGGTGGCAGATCGATCTCAGAATATTGCAGGAAGCCGTCGATATTGTACCCGCCAAGGTTGCTGCCCGAAAGCCCGCTGACATCCGCATTCGTGAAGCTCGCGATGGTGTCGCCCAGCGTATAGTTCGCCCCCGGTGCGCCACCTTCGATCAGATCCTGCAACACCGCGTTGCCGCTTTGATCGAAGAACAGAGCGTATTCGCCCGGTCCAATCGGATCAAATGTTGCCGCAATCGAGTCCAGATCCCCCTGATTGGTCGCATCGTCGACCTCCCAAGCGATCGAGAACACCGCCAGATCTTCTTCGACCACAATGCGGTCACCGGAATCTTCGCTATCGGTGAAGCGGAAGCCGTTGATCACATTGGTACCCGAGTCGGCTGGGTCGATATAGATGAATGCACGGTCATCTGCTGGGGTGCTTCCCGCGATATCAACCGTGTCATCGCCACCCCCGAGGATGATGGCTGCGTTGCCGCCACCGTTGAAGGTCACGGCATCATCGCCGCCGCCCGCCTCAATCCAATGATCGACGCCTTCGATACGGATATCCTGCGCCGCATCGTCTGCGACAACGATTAGATCACGATTTCCGATGCCGAGCGAGTAGTCGATCGCCCCTTCATTCGTGGCGCTGTCGAGCATTGCAGCAAAGTCTGCAAACGGAATTCCAAGATCCGTCAGTGACCAAACCGGGCTGCCATCCAAAGTCAGGGTAGCTGCGTCGACCGTGCCGGACAGAACCTCGTTGCCGGGCGTACCTGACAAGGACAACCCGCTGCCAGTGACCGACAAGGCGTAGTTTTCCGCCGCACCAACTTCGAAGAATGTGAACTCGGTCGTCGATTGCGTCTGCAGGAACTCGGTGATGTCCGACGCGATAAGAGCAAGGTTCCCCGCGCCAGCGACTGTCAGCGTGGCCGGATTGTTCATCCGCCCGGGTGTCAGCGACAGAAGCTCCTCCGCGATCGAGTTTTCAAGGTCCTGTGCGCGCCATCCGACCAGTGTGACAGAGTCGTCAGGGCTGAGGTTGAAGCGCAGGGACGGCTGACCGTCGAAGATGACATCCTCATAGTCCGGCAGCCCGAATTCAAAGGCACCACTCCGAGCTTGTAGTTGATCGACGTCGATATCGAAATTGTAGACGACATCATGACCCTCACCCACAATGAAGATGTCCTCGGACGCACCGCCCGTATAGGTGTCTACACCGCCGCGCCCTTCGAGGACCGAGCCGGTATCGGCCGCCGTCAGTGTGTCGTCGCCGGTACGTGAGCCGCGAACTTCTTCCACATTCGACAGGGTGTGAGTAAATGCCTGACCGTCCCATGTACCGGTCGCGATCCCTGTTGCGAGGTTCACGGTCACGCCAGTCGTTACGTCGCCACGATCATATCGCACGACGTCATATCCGCCTGCCGCATCCAGAATATCAGTACCAGCGCCCAAAATGAAACGTTCGTCTCTGTCAGAACCTGTCACGTTGTCACTTTCGTCAAATGTCCGCAGTTCAATCCGGCCACCCGAGCCTGTCACGTTCAGGTCAATGGACCCACCGGCAAAGGTGATGTCGCCCGTATCGAGGTTTGCTGTCGTCGCGCCACCGCCAGTATCAATACGGATTATGCCCGAGTTCAGATTGGCGTTAATGGTGTCATTGCCGCCCGCATAAAATGCTCCGAACCACGAGAAACCGCTGCCCTGAGTGATGTTGATCGTGTCATCCCCAGAGGTGCTGGAGATCCCCAGGCCAAAGGCTTCGCCGGCTGCAAGCGGATCGGTAATGGTATCCACGCCATCGCCGCCCTTGTTGACCACACCATTGTTGTTGGCAAAATCAACGAAGGCCTCGATCGGTCCGGTCAGTCCGCCATAGCGCAGCTCGACAAAGCTCTCACTGTCCACGTTTGACAGAAAAAACTCATCATCCCCGGGAGAGCCGTTGATAACGTCATCTCCATCCCCGCTGGAGAGCGGGTTGATGAAGTCATTGCCGTCTGTCCCGTCGATAACGTCCGGACCGTCTGTTCCGATGATCGGATTGACCGCAAAGCGATCCGCGTATTCCTGCTGGAAGTTAGCAACCGTCCAGTCTTCGAACAGGATCGTCGCGCCATCCGGCAGGGTAATCCTGACATCATCGCCGATCTGCTCGGCGTTTTGCACGGCCAGAGCGACCTCTTCATCTGTGGCAGTGTTGTCCAGTTCGATGTCGTCGATCCCGGCCTCAAAGTCGCGAATGATGTCATTACCACGTCCAACGATGAACAAGTCTTCGCCAGCGTTGCCCTGCAACGTATCATCACCCTCGCCGCCGATGAGGATATCCTCACCCGCACCGCCAGTGATCGTGTCATTGCCACCGCGACCATCCAGGAACGCGTCCGTATCCGCCGCTGTCAGGGTGTCATCTCCTGTCCGAGAACCGCGCACCGCTTCGACATTGGACAAGCTGTGTTCAAAAGCCTGACCATCCCACAAGCCGGTCGCGATCCCGGTGGCAAGGTTCACGGTCACACCCGTCGTCACATCACCACGGTCATAGCGCACGGTGTCAAAACCTGCGCCACCATCAAGCGTGTCGGTCCCTGCACCCAAAATGAAACGCTCATCCGCGTCCGAACCGGTGATGAAATCGTCTTCGTCAAATGTCCGCAGCTCTATCCGACCGCCAGAGCCTGTCGCATTCAATTGGATGCTTCCGCTAGCAAAGCTGATCAGGCCAGTCGAAAGATCGGCCGTGGTCGCCTCACCACTTGTATCGACACGGACGATACCTTCGTTCAGGCTGGCATTGATCACGTCATTGCCACCGGCATAAACAATCCCAGCCCACGAAAAGCCAGTACCCTGCGTGATATTGTAGGTGTCATTGCCAGCGGTTCCGACAAGACCGATACCAAGAGATTCCCCGGTTGTGTTGGGGTTGGTCAGCGAGTCGAACCCGTCCGCGCCCTTGTCGACAAAGCCCGTATTGTTGGCATAGTCGATCGAGGCCGTGATCGGGCCGTCTAGCACTGAATAATTCAGCTCGACAAAGCTTTCACCACCCGAGTTCGAGAAGTCGATCTCATCATCTCCAGTCGAGGCGTTGATGAGGTCAAACCCATCATCATTGCCCTGCGGGTCGATGAAGTCGTCACCAGCGGTGCCGTCCAGAACATCATCACCAAACGTGCCGATAATGTCGGAACCCCCACCTGCATTTTCGGCCTGTAGCTCGGCAACCGTCCAGCCCTCCAGCCGGAGCGTTGCGCCGGTCGAGGCGAAAGTAACCACCACCGCATCGCCATCTTGCACCGCCGCCGCAACAGCAGCGTCAATTTCAGCCTCGGTATAGGCAGGGTCTAGCTCGATTGTGTCGATGGCGTCGCCCTGATAGTCCTGAATGGTGTCGTTGCCACGTCCGACAAAGAACGTATCCGCTCCATCACCACCGATCAGCAGATCATCGCCAGCACCGCCGACGAGCGTATCGTCGCCGCCGCGCCCCTCAAGCCGCGAGCCGGTATCAGCCGCCGTCAGCATGTCGTCGCCCGTGCGTGAACCGCGCACGCGCTCAACGTTAGACAGACTATGGGTAAAGGCCTGACCGTCCCAAATACCGGTTGCGACCCCGGTTTGCAGGTTGACTGTCACACCATCGGTCACGACAGCACGGTCATAGCGCACAAGGTCGAACCCACCGCCCGCATCCAGCGTGTCAGTGCCTGCGCCCAGAATGAAACGCTCATCCGCGTCAGAGCCAGTCACACTGTCATCACCGTCGCCGGTTTCCAGCTCAATCTGACCGCCGGAACCGGATACGTTCAGATCAATCGAGCCGCTTGCGAAAGTGATATCGCCCGTGGTCAGATCCGCCGTGACATCTTCATCCGCAGGGTCCTTGGTCACTGCGTTCACACGTACAATGCCGGTGTCCAATGTCACGTTGACAGTGTCATCACCGCCTTCGTAGAAGATGCCCGCCCATGTCTCGACACCGTCCTGAACGACAGTAAATGTGTCGTCGCCCTGCGTCCCAACAAGGCCGATCCCGAACGCCTCACCCGGAGTTTCGGGGCTGATCAGCGTGTCGGTACCATCAGCGCCTTTGTCCACCGAGCCCGTGTTGTTGGCATAGTCCAGTGTCACGTCGATCGGGCCGTCCAGCGCGGCGTAGTTCAACTCAACAAAGCTGGTGCCGCCGGATGTGCTCAGGTCGATCTCATCATCTCCCAGAGAGCCGTTGATGATATCGAGACCACCAGCCTCGCCATCATTGCCTTCGGGGTTGATCGTGTCGTCACCGGGTGTGCCCGACAGCTCATCATCGCCGTTGGTGCCGGTGATCGTCTGACCAACCGCACCCACCAGAACCGACCGATCTGTTGCCACGCTGGTATTGCCCAGCGCATCTACGGCGACCGCAGTGACCTGGAAATTCGAGGTTGGAACATCCGCAGCGGCGAAAGTAACCGAGAAATCACCATTCACGTCAGCCGTCGCCTGCTCGGAGTCCGCGCCGATTGTGACGGTGACGGTGCTGAACGCCTCGGCCGTGCCCGAGATGACCAGATCATCGGCTTGCTCGGACGGGTCGATGAAATTGTCACCAGCGACCGCGTCCAGAAGCGGCGCGTCAGGTGCGGTTACGTCAACCGAGAAACCGCCGCCATCAACCGACCCGCTGGACAGAGAGGTCGGCGGCAGAGTTGCCACGGCAGACACCGAATAGTCGCCGCTGGAGTCCGGCAGATCTGCCTCAGCGAAGGTCACACTCCAGCTGCCATCGGGGTCAACGACGGCCTGCTGATCCTGACCATCGATCGTTACGGTGACGGTGCTGCCCAAACGGCCCATGCCAGATACCACCAGCCCGGCGGCCAGTTCGGTCGGGCCAAACGTGCCCGAGACCGGGGTGATTGTGGGCGTCAGGGTCGAAATCGGCTCAACCGTCACGGCCTGAGTGGCCTCGTCACCGGTATTGCCTGCCGCGTCCGTGGCCGTTGCGCTGACCGAGAAATCCGCGTCCGGTACATCCGCCGCTGCAAAGGTTACCGAGAACACGCCACCATCGTCGGCGACGGTGGTTTCCACGACCCCGTTGATCTCTACCTCTACCGAGGCGAAGGCCTCGGCGGTGCCGATGATGGTCAGGTCTCCGCCCTGCTCTTCCAGGTCCAGAGCGTTGTCGCCCGCGACGCTGTCAATCACCGGCGCATCGGGCGCGGTCACATCGACCGAGAACCCGCCGCCATCAACCGATCCGCTGGTGAACGCGGTTGGAGGCAAGGTCGCCACGGCAGACACCGCGTAGTCGCCCGTCGTCGCAGGCAGGTCTGCCTCGGCGAAGGTGACGCTCCAGTTGCCGTCGCCGTCCACGACGGCCTCCTGATCCTCAGCATCAATCGTCACGGTGACCGTGCTGCCAGCGCGGCCTGTCCCGGTGACCGTCAGGCCGGCTGCCAAATCGTCCGCACCCAGGACACCCGAGACCGGATCAACGGTCGGGGTCAGGGCCGAGACCGGCTCGACCGAGATCGCCTGCGTCGCCGAGGCGCTGGCATTGCCCAGATCATCCGACGCCACAGCGCTGATGGAGAAGTCCGAGGTCGGAACGTCAGCGGCATCGAAGGTGACGCTGAACACGCCGCCCAAACCGGCCACATCTGTCAGGGTGACGCCCCCGATTGTGACCTCAACCGTCGCGCCTTCATCGGTGGTGCCGGTCACGGTCAGGGCCGAGCCGCTTTCCTCCAGTTCAATGGCGTTGTTGCCTGCGACCGCATCCAGAACAGGCGCGGCTGCGGCGTCCAGATCGACCGAGAACCCACCGCCCGAGACCGAACCGCTGGAGAAGGACGTGCCTGCCAAGGTTGCCGTAGCAGAGACCGAATAGTCCCCCGTCGCGTCCGGCAAATCGGCCTCTGCAAAGGTGGTTGTCCAGTTGCCGTCGCCATCGACGGTTGCGTCCTGCGTGACGCCGTCAATATCCACGGTCACGGTGCTGCCCGCGCGGCCCGTACCGGACACCACCAGCCCTGCGGCCAGTTCGGTTGGGCCAAACGTGCCCGAAACCGGCGTGATTGTGGGCGTCAGGGCCGAGACCGGCTCGACCGTGACGGGTTGCGTCGCCGCGCTGCTTTCATTGCCCAGCGGGTCCGTCGCCGTGGCGCTTACCGAGAAATCGGCGCTGGGCACATCCGCCGTGTCAAAAGTGACCGAGAACGCGCCGCCCGCATCCGCAACCACAGTTTCAACCACGCCGTTGACGGTGACCTCAACTGTCGCGCCTGCCTCGGCAGTACCGGTGATGGTCAAGTCAGCGCCCTGCTCCTCAAGCTCCAGCGCATTGTCGCCCGCTACGGTGTCGATCGACGGTGCATCGGGGGCTGTCAAATCAACCGAAAACCCTCCGCCATCAACCGGCCCGCTGGTGAACGAGGTCGGCGGCAGGGTCGCCACGGCAGAAACAGAATAGTCGCCACTTGAATCCGGCAGATCTGCCTCGGCAAATGTAGCGCTCCACGTACCGCCACCGCCAACGGTTGTGCTCTGATCCTCGCCGTCGATGGACACTGTGATTGTGCTGCCTGCGCGGCCTGTGCCGGTGACCGTCAGGCCCGATGCCAGTTCCGCAGACCCCAGCGTGCCCGAGACCGGATCAATGGTCGGGTCCAGATTCGCCTCAGGCTCGACCGTAACGCCACGATCAGCAGCGGGGCTGGTGTTGCCCAGGCTGTCAGCCGCATCGGCGCTGATGGTAAAGTCATCAGCGGGAATGTCGCTGGCATCAAAGGTGACACTGAACGAGCCATCTGCGGCGGCCGTATCCGTCAGAATCACCCCGCCGATTGTCACGGAAACAGTTGCGCCCACCTCGGCGGTGCCTGACACTGTCAGGTCCGACTCGCGTTCTTCCAATTCCAGAGCGTCGTCGCTGGACACAGTATCTACGACAGGTGCCGCCGGTGGCGTAAGGTCAACATCAAAGCTGCCCCCCGAGACCGCCGGAACTGTGAACACAGACGAGCCCAAAGGCGCGGCGGCGACCTCAACCGTATAAGCCCCGCTTGCTGTGGGGAAATCAGCGGCGACAAATGTGAGCAGCCAATTGCCTGCACCATCAACTGTCGTAGTTCGGCTGACATCAACTGTCGCGTCATCGCCATCGCTGAAGGTCACCCGGACAAGACTACCGGGGCGACCAGTGCCCGATACGACCGGGGCGCTATCCAGATTTGACGGGCCGTAAGTACCCAAGAAATCCTCAGACGCAACAACTGGTTGCAGTGGAACAATTGCGTCAGCCTCGTCAGCTAGATCAGCAGGGTCAGTCGTGACGATATCACCGGATTCCACCAGATCGACAAGCGTCCCCTGCGCAACTTCCTGGTTGGCCACGATCTCGTTTTGCAGGCCATCAAGATCACCGGGGTCAGCGTTTGCTACGGCTTCATCAATGTTCTCGTTCAGGGCCTGAACACCATTCGCGATCGCGCTGGCCTCATCAGATTCAACTTCGGCCTCTTCCAGCGCTTCGGCAATCGCATCTGCGTCGCTCAGAACCGCCGATGGATCAGGATCCCCGGAGCCAGCTGCCGCGTCCAGCAACTGTTGTGCGAGCGATGCGGCCACGGCCTCGGAGGCGTCCGAACTGCCTTGGGCGTCATCCTGCGTTGCAGCCGCCGCCGAGATGATTGCGGCAACCTGAGCGGCCGCCGCAAAAGCTGCTGCATCCGAGGGGTCGCTGGCGTTTTCAATCTCTTCGACCGGGTCAAGTTCCAGCAGGTTGGTATCGCTGCCCAAACCCAGCGCGGCGGCCAGTTGCTCATTCGCTTCAGCTGCGGTCAGTGGCGTGTCGCTGTCGGCGCTGGCTTCGACAAGGCTCTGGACAAGTGTGGTCAGCGGGGTGATGACGGTTGAACCCGCCGGGGCAGTCAGAGTGCCCGTGAACGCTTGGCCCGTCGAGGAATCCGTACCACCAATCGACACGATCTTGGCCGTCGGGTTGGAGGGATCCAAGGTGATCGAATAGTTGCCCTGCGCATCGGTGGTTGTATTTGGCTCACCTGCGTCAAAAATCGCGTTGCCGTTCAAATCCTGAAAGACGGTGGCGTTGACCAGATAGCCATCAACAACCGTACCCGTGGTAGGGGCGGTTGTCGATCCCGAGCCACCTCCAACGCTGCTGCCACCGCCGCCTCCGCCACCACCGGCGGCTCCGGCCAAGGCAAGCCCTCCGCCGACTGCGGCCAGCGTTCCCCCGGACACACCTCCACCCGCGGCTGCGGCTTCTGTCATCTGCAGCGCGACCGCCTCAGAGACCAGAACCTCGCTGCCAGACACGGTGAAGCTACCCGCAGGCAGGCGCATGACAGCCCCGTTTTCCAGCGTGACCTCGGCGGTTCCATCGGGCAGAACCTCAATGGACTTCACACCGTCCAATGTACGCAGAGACACGTCCGATGATTGCGCTTGGGCTGACTCTGTACTCAGCAACACAAGGATCAGCGCGGCACCACCCGCAGCCAGCTTCGCGGCTGATTTTGCCGCCAGTTGCTTGAGAAAGTCGCCACGCCCCTTGGTATCGGTGGGAACCCGCACGGGTTGCGCCAACGATGCAGGCAGCGTTTTAATGGACTGGTCGAATTCGGCTGAGACACCGCGCAGCTCAACGGTAGATAGAGAGAACGAAGGCGTGCGGGCCAGACGGCCTGTCAATTGCGACTGCATATTCATGTGAGAGGTGGCTCCATCGAAAATACTGGTAAAGCGGGGCCAAAAACGGACCCCGACTATTCGTCGGCGAAAATTTGCTACTGCACTCTAGGAAACAGGCGACGTTCGCCCAAGGTAGAGATATTTATACCTTCACAAGTTAATTAGGTTTTCTTTCAAAGCTATGGCGAGCGCCTGTTCACGGGTAGACGCGCCCAACGCCTTGCGTGCCAGTGAGAAATGCTTGTTCACAGCAGCTTCGCTGATGTTGAGACGCTCGGCGATGCGGGCCGTCTGACACCCGTTGGCCAGCAACTCCAATACTTCTTGCTGACGTTGTGAAAGGACCTGGGTCATTGCTTTTAACTTCAGATTTGCTGGTGAGTGAATGGGTTCTGTAATGGAAGTGGCCAGCAAGGCCGACAGCATCGTCAAATCGACGGCACTGTTGTTATGCGCAGCTTTCATACTGTCGCTAGAACAAAGCGTCACATAGACCCCGCGCCGCCCAGGCTCGCCAAAGCGAGACCCGATCAATGAGGCCAGGCCGGCAGACTTCAACCCGTGGTCCAGGGCGTATTCCTTGTCAGATCGCGCATCAACGCGTTTCATCTGGCCGGATTCAACAATGTGGTATTCGTTCTGCCAGGCCAATGTCTCGAGCATGGCGTCCACCGACATGTAGTCTTCTTCGAGATACTCGGTGATCCAGTCTTCTGGCATGTTGGTGTTCATCCAGAAGATCTGCTTTTTTATCCCGTCGGCCTCACCGACCAGGATCGCCTCAATACCCTGTTTCTGAGACTGCGCGACAGCTTCATTCCATCGGTCTTCTGCAGAGGTGAGTCCGGCCAAAGCATCAACGAAATCAATCAGCGCGTTTTTCATGACGACCAGCGGCGTCCACTTCACTTGTTAAGTTCACATTAAATCAAGAAATAGAGAAATTAAAATTTAGTCAACATTTTGATGCTTTTCGGACACTGAAGAGGCAGTTTACTTTCAAAGGCTTGGCCTGAGATCTAGGCCTTCAAACATTCATATGATTGATGTCGCATTGAGAGCTGCGCCTCAACACTTGAAAACGGTTTCAGAAAAAGCGCTCTTCGGCGATCGTTTTTGTCGGATTGCACTTACTTAAAGTACAATTGCATTCAAAATGGGCCTATTGTTTGCAATCCCGGGAGAATAGCCGAAATTAAACTTGGCTAAAGCCAATCCCCCAAGGCCTGCTGCCACATGGTCAATGCAGCCACCGCCGCTGTATCAGCGCGTAGGATTCGCGGGCCGAGGCTAACCACATGTGCGAAGGGCAGTGCGGTCAAACGGGCGCGTTCTTGGTCCGAAAACCCTCCTTCGGGGCCAATCAGAATGGCCCATGGATGGCCTTGCTCCTGAGCGGCCAATCGTAGCGCTGAACCGACCTCGGCCTCATTGCAGAACATCAATTGCCGATCCTGAGGCCAAGTATCCAGCACGCGGTCCAGTTTTTGCAGATCCGCGACCTCGGGCACAAAGGTACCGCCGCATTGTTCGGCGGCCTCGACCGCATGCGCCTGAAGTCGGTCCTGCCGGATACGCTCGGAGTTTGTGTAGTCTGTCTGCACAGGTAGAATGCGCGCGGCCCCCATTTCTGCAGCCTTCTCGACAATGAAATCCGTGCGCGCCTTCTTGATCGGTGCAAACAGGAACCACAAATCCGGTGGCAGTTGCAAAGGCTTGGTCTGCTGCAGGCAGGACAGAACGCCGCCGCGCTTGCCCGCCTCAGAGACTTCGGCCAGCCATTCGCCATCCCGGCCATTGAACAGCGCAATCTGCGCGCCGACGGATTGCCGCATCACGCCAAACAAGTAATGCGCCTGCTCACGCGTCAAAGGAACCGATTGCCCCTGACCCAAGGGCTGCTCTACATACAGTCTGATCTTCGCACTCATGAGACCCTACATATGCAAGGCAATGCTCCAACACCAGACGGTCAGGTCGCTGATGCTGTCACCGGCAATTGGGTGGACACCCGCGCGCCCGCCTTCACCCGCCCCTACCTGCGGCTGAGCCGGGCGGACCGGCCGGTCGGAACGTGGCTGTTGCTGATCCCTTGCTGGTGGGGGCTGGTGCTTGCGATCCTGGGCGATGGCACGCCGCGGCTGGAGGATGCATGGATCGCGATCGGCTGTGCTATAGGCGCCTTTTTGATGCGCGGCGCGGGATGCACGTGGAACGACATCACCGACCGCCATTTCGACGCGCAGGTCGAACGCACAAAATCCCGCCCGATCCCATCGGGTCAGGTCAGCGTGCGGCAAGCCGTGATCTGGATGGGTCTGCAGGCGCTGGTATCTCTGGCGATTCTGCTCAGCTTCAATACAGGCGCTATCCTCATGGGCGTCCTGTCGCTAGTGCCGGTTGCCCTCTATCCCTTCGCAAAACGCTTCACATGGTGGCCGCAGGTGTTTCTGGGACTGGCCTTCAACTGGGGGGCGCTGCTGGCCTGGGTGGCCCATACCGGATCGCTGGGCTGGCCTGCGGTCATGCTATATCTGGCGGGTATCGCGTGGACGCTGTTCTATGACACGATCTATGCGCATCAGGATACCGAGGACGACGCGCTGATCGGTGTCAAATCCACGGCGCGGTTGTTCGGGGCGGATACGGCCAGATGGCTGAAGTATTTTCTGATCGCCACGGTCTCGCTGATGGGGCTGGCGATCATCGACGCAGGCGTGCCGGATTCGCCGTTCTGGATTGTCACGATTGCGTTGGGCGGACCATGGGCCATGGGCTGGCATATGCTATGGCAGCTGCGCAATCTGAACATCGAGGACAATGCCAAACTTCTGATGCTGTTCCGGTCGAACCGGGATACCGGCCTAATTCCGCTGATCTTCCTCTGCGTCGCGCTGCTGCTCTGATTGCACCTGCGCGCCGGGGCCTGTACAACCCCGCCCAAACGCCCGAGGAGTCTGAAGCCCGCATATGCGTCTGCCCTATTTTGTAGCTGTTTGTCTGATCTTCCTTGTCTCTGCAGGTCTGTCCCTTTTGGCTGCGGGCTTTGCCGTGACAAAGGTCGAAGACGCCTCGGAATTCGCCGTCCGACGTGCACTGGACCTGAAAGGTCACAACTGGGCCGAGGTCGAATCCGACGGCCTGCGCGTCATACTCACGGGCACCGCGCCGGATGAGGCGATCCGCTTCAATGCCCTGACCGCTGCTGGGACCGAGGTCGACACTTCTCGCGTCATTGATGAGATGGACGTAGCCGCCACATCAGCACTGGCCGCCCCCAGGTTTTCCGTAGAAATCCTGCGCAATGACAGCGGTGTCTCGGTAATCGGCCTGATCCCGGCCAGCGAGGACCGCGAGTCCCTTATGGACGGGTTACAGGCGCTGGACAGCGACCATTCCGTCTCAGATCTGGTCGAAACCGCCGACTACCCGAAACCCGATGGCTGGGATGATGCGCTGGCCTATGCCGTGCTGGCCCTGTCCGATCTGCCGCGCGCCAAGATATCGGCCAGTCCCGGCCTTGTCCGGATCACTGCGATTGCCAACAGCCAGCAGGAAAAAGAGCGGTTGGAGCAGGACCTGACCCGCGCCGCGCCGCCAAGTGTTCGGATCGGTCTGTCCATATCAGCCCCGCGCCCGGTGATCACGCCCTTCACTCTGCGCTACCTGATTGACGAGGCCGGAGGGCAGTTTGACGCCTGCTCCGCCCAAGATGAAGACGCCCGCGATCAGATCATCGCAGCGGCAGAGGAAGCCGGTCTTGCCGGACCATCGTTCTGTACCATTGGTCTGGGTGTACCCTCCCCCCGCTGGGCAGAAGCCGCAGAACAGAGCATCAACGCGCTTGCTGAAATCGGGCAAGGATCGGTGACGATGTCGGATGCGGATATCACTCTGGTCGCGGCTCAAGGTACGAACTCGGAGCTGTTCGACCGCGTCGTGGGTGAGCTGGAAAACGCACTGCCCGCGGTGTTCGCCCTTCATGCCGTGCTGCCCGAGCCCGAGGTCGCGGATGAAACCGGACCCGTGGAGTTCTCTGCCACCCGCAGTCCCGAGGGTCTGATTCAATTGCGCGGCCGCGTCGGTGACGACGTTCTGCGCGACATGGTCGACAGCTACGCCCGTGCGGCGTTTGGGTCCGACAATGTCTATACCGCGACCCGCATCACCTCGGATTTGCCGATGGATTGGCCCGTGCGCGTTCTGGCCGGGCTTGAGGCCCTGTCACAACTGCATAACGGCGCACTGACCGTAACGCCCGAGTTGGTTGACCTGAACGGCATCAGCCATGATGAAGAAGCCAAGGCCCGGATCGCCGGTCTGCTTTCGGACAAGCTGGGCGATGCGCAGAACTTCACCCTGTCGATCACCTATGTCGCCCCGCCCGAACCCGAAGACGCCCTGCCCGATCCTGAACTTTGTGAAGAAGGTATCGCTGAAATTCAGGCCACCAGCAAAATCGCGTTCGAGCCGGGCTCGGCCACGATTGCTGCGGAGTCGCGCGATACGGTCAATCAGATCGCCGATATCTTACGTGATTGCGGCCCGATCCGGATGGAGATTCAGGGCCATACCGACAGTCAGGGCCGTGAAGAGATGAACCAGCAGCTCAGCCAAGCGCGGGCGCAGTCGATCCTGAACGAGCTACGCGGACGGCGCATACCGACCTCAAGCTATACAGCCGTCGGCTATGGCGAAACACAGCCAATCGCCGACAATGACACCGAAGAGGGCCGCGAAGAAAACCGCCGGATTGAGTTCCGCCTTATCCGGCCGGAACCCACCGAGGCCTCGGAAACCGGCCTCGAGGCGCTTGAGACCGGGGCGGAAGACCAGACCGAGACGTCCGCATCAGAAAATCAGACCGAGACGACCGCGCCGGATGCGGAAGCAGAGGACCAGTAATTTGAACAGAGTAGAATTCATCATAGCCACCGCCGTCATCCTGTTCGCGGCTTTCTGCATGGGATGGTTTGCTAATTGGCTGGCCCATCGCCTGTCCCGCGTGCGCCAAAGTGACGTCGCCGATCTGGACCGTATGAGCCAGGAACTGCACGAGGCCGAGGAAACCCGCGATCAGGCCATCACCTATCTGCAACAGCGCGAGGCCGAGCTGACCAACCAGCTGACCCAAACCGAGGCAGAACTGGCCGCTGCCATGGACGGCCTACGCGCCGCCCGGCAAGAGGCCGAAGAAATGCGCGGACGCATCAACAACGCGGACTAATACGACCCCCTGAGTCTTTTTCTCGCGCTCCGTTCAGACGACCAAACGGGAGCATTCGCCGCCGTGGGAGTTAGTGATGGCGTTTCGGATTTTTCCTGAGTCATCCGGCAACACGAACGTCCCAAGACTGCTGAAAGCGCGGCAGAGTCTTCGCATCCCGGGCTAAACCCAATGCGCCTGCGCGGCTTGGGTCGGCGGGTTTTAGCCGATCTGACTCCGGTTTCTTTAGTTTTTCAACAAATTCAACATAATGAATGAGTGTGTTTTTGCCTGCACACAGAATTGTCCTTTTTCTGTAAAACTGGAGTCTATCATGAATTTCCAAGTTACTTTGAAAACCGCCGCTACCCTTGCCGCATTTGGCACAACTGCCGCCTTCGCCTCGAGCGATGTGATCCCTTCCGAGAATGACACGTTTTCGAAATGGGGCGAGGAATCCGGTTGGACCATCTATGTGGATGATACCCGCGGCTCATGCCTCATTGAGCGTGTCGACGAAAATAGCAACGTCGTACAAATGGGCCTGACCAAGGATCAGGAAATGGGATACCTGGGTGTCTTCACTCAGAATGACATTGGCCTGAAAGGCAAGAAGGAAGACATCATCCTGTCACTGGACGGCAATGTCTACGAAGCCAAAGCCTACAAGAAGACCAAGCATCTCGCGGAAGGGTATACAGGAGGCTACATTCTGGCCAACAACCCGCAATTCGTTGAGGACGTCATGAAAAAGTACGACATGACAGTCTTCCCGGAAAAAGAGAGCGGGTTTACCGTAAGTCTTGATGGTACCTTGAAAGCGATCGAGGCGGCGCGGACCTGTAATACGGAACAGAATAGCTAAGCTATCCCGTTTGGCCCGGCACTTGGAAACGGGTGCCGGAGCCGACCTCTACCACCGCGTCAGCGCGTCTTCGTCTTCGTCCTTGGCGGCCACCCATTCGGCACCTGACTTGGTGATCTCTTTCTTCCAGAACGGTGCACGGGATTTCAGGTAGTCCATCAGAAATTCTGCCGCTTCGAACGCATCCTTGCGATGCGGTGCGGCTGTCGCGACCATCATGATCCGGTCGCCCGGAGCCAGCCTGCCGTGGCGGTGGATTACCAGAACATTGCCCAAAGACCAACGCTGCTTGGCCTCTTCCGCGATCTTGGTCAGCGCGCGTTCGGTCATGCCGGGGTAATGTTCGATCTCCATCACATCCAGATCGCCCGAGGCCAGATCGCGCACGACACCCGTAAAGGTCACGATCGCCCCGTTGGCGTCGTCGCCCGCTGCAAAAGCGTTGGCTTCGGTCCCCAGATCAAACGCCTCTTCCTGAACCGCGATCCGCATCTCAGCCGCCCGTCATCGGCGGGAAGAACGCAACCTCACGCACACCGTCCAGAGGGGCGTCAAAATCGGACAGCTCCTGATCCAAGGCCACCCGAAGCGCTGAAAGATCAGCAAAGGCCGCGGCATAGCGATCCTCGCGTGCGCTGAGTTCGGCTACCAGATCGGACACGGTCGCAGCTTGTGTTTCGACCTTTTCTTTCGGCAGGCCGATGCGTTCGCGAACCCAGGCGAAATACAGCACGTCCATCGGTTAGCTCTCCTTCAGATGCGGCATGGCTTTACGTAGGTAGTCATAGCCGCTGATCAATGTCAGCGTGGCGGCAATCCACAGCAGCCACAGGCCAATGCGTCCTGACCAGAACGTCCCCTCAAGGTGCCAGCGGATGTTGTTGATATCCTCAGCCTCTCCGGTCAAGACCTGATCTATAATCGTGGGATCCATGCCGAAGGTCGCCATGACGAAGTTGTGCTCAAAAATCCCCTGCGAGAACAGTATGGCGATGGCAAACATCTGGGCCGTGGTCTTCCACTTGGCCAGCTTCGTCACCTTGAGCGTTCCGGCAACATCACCCAGATATTCACGCAGGCCTGAGACGAATACTTCGCGAAACAGGATCACGGTGGCCGGCAGCACTAGCCACGGGGTCCAATGCTCGGTCGAATAGCCAACAAGGATCATCAGCGCGATCACCACCATGGCTTTGTCGGCAATCGGATCCAGCATCGCGCCCATCTTGGTTTCCTGCTTCCAAGCCCGCGCCAGATAGCCATCGAACCAGTCGGTGATCGCGGCGGACATGAACAGGATCAGGGCAAACCAGTCCGCATAGGGACGGGTGAAATACAAAAACATCACAGCCAGACCGGGCGCGGCCAGCAGGCGGAGCAAGGTCAGGATATTGGGCAAGTTCCACTTCATGAACCGACACTACATCGCCGCCCAAGGACAGAAAAGACAGACAAATGAAAAACTGACCCGTTCACAGAGGGTTGTGGGGGAAAAAGTCAAAGGGTCGCAACCAGGAACTCTCGGCCAGATACAGCTTGGCCCGCGGCGGCTTTGCGGTCAGATTGGCGCACGGCCCAGCAGCGACGGAAGACCATGACCGCACATATTCGAACCGACCCCCGATCAAACCTCATCGGAAGCGCATGGATGATCGCGGGCATGGCACTTTTCGCGCTCGAGGATGCGCTGTTGAAAGGCGCCTCGGCGCATTTGCCGATCTGGCAGATCCTGATCCTGTTCGGTGCCGGTGGCGCGATCATCTTTGCCGCTGTCGCCCTGCTGCGTGGCGCCAGCTTGTTGCATCGGGATGTGCTGTCACGGCCCATGAAAGTGCGCGTTCTGTTCGAGATTCTAGGACGGATGTTCTACGTGCTGGCGATCACGCTTACACCTCTGTCTGCGGCGACCGTGATCCTGCAGGCGACCCCTCTGGTCGTGGTGGCAGGTGCCGCGTTGTTTTTCGGCGAAACTGTCGGCTGGCGACGGTGGAGCGCGATTCTGGTTGGTCTGATTGGCGTCGTGGTCATCATTCAACCGACCGGAGACAGCTTCTCGGCCCTGTCGATCCTGGCTGTTCTGGGTATGCTTGGCTTCGCCGGGCGTGATCTGGCCAGCCGCGCCGCCCCCGCGACACTGGGGACCGAGGTCTTGGGCTTCTACGGCTTCCTCTGCATCATCGTCGCCGGTCTGGCCTATCAGTTCTGGGAAGGGGTGCCGATGGCTCCGCTGGACCTGAACGCCAGCCTGCACGTTGGCGGAGCGATCCTGATGGGCACGGCCGCCTATGCCTCGCTCATGAAAGCCATGCGAACGGGTGAGGTCTCGGCCGTTACGCCGTTCCGCTATTCCCGCCTGCTGTTTGGCGTCGGGCTGGGCGTGGTGACGTTTGGCGAAACACTGGATCAGACTATGTGGATCGGCAGCGCACTGATCGTGGCCTCGGGGCTGTATATCCTGTGGCGCGGCCGAAAGGCCTAGCCCTTGTCGTGGAAGAAATCATAGACCTTCTGCGCCAACCCGGCCGAGATCCCCTCGACCGCTTTCAGATCCGCAAGATTGGCCCGGCTGACCGCCTTGGCACTTCCGAAATGAGTGAGCAGAGCACGTTTGCGAGCGGCCCCTACACCGGGGATTTCATCCAGTGGCGTCGCGCCCACGGCCTTGGCCCGTTTCGCGCGGTGGGTACCGATGGCAAATCGGTGCGCCTCATCCCTCAAGCGCTGGATGAAATACAGCACGGGGTCGTTACGCTTCAGGGCAAAAGCACGCTGACCGATCCGGTGGAATTCCTCTTTGCCGTGATCCCGATCAACGCCCTTGGCGACGCCGACCATTGGGATGTCTTCGACGCCATGCTCGACCATGATCTCATGCACGGCACTCACCTGCCCGGCCCCGCCGTCGATCAGCAGGAGATCGGGCCACATGCCCTTTTCACGATCCGGGTCTTCCTTTTGCAGGCGGGTGAAGCGGCGGGTCAGCACCTCTTTCATCATCCCGAAGTCATCGCCGGGCGTCAGATCATCACCGCGAATGTTGAACTTGCGATAGGCGTTTTTCATGAAGCCCTCGGGGCCAGCGACGATCATGCCGCCGACTGCATTGGTGCCCTGAATGTGAGAGTTGTCGTAGACCTCGATCCGACCCGGCGGATTGTCGAGATCAAATGCCTCAGCCACACCACGCAGCAGCTTGGCCTGCGTCGCACTTTCAGACATGCGACGGGCCAGAGATTCACGCGCGTTGCGCAGGGCCCCGGCGACCAGTTCCTGTTTCTCACCGCGCTTAGGCACGAGGATTTCCACCTTGCGTCCGGCTTTCTCAGTCAGCGCTTGTTCCATCAGGTCAGCGTTTTCGATCCCGTCCGACAGGATCAGTTGACGCGGTGGTTCCTTGTTGTCGTAGAACTGGCCGAGGAACGCCTCCATCACCTCAGCCGGGGACACATCGGCGCCGACCCGAGGGTAGAAATCCTTGTTCCCCCAGTTCTGGTTCGCGCGGATGAAGAACACCTGCACACAGGCCTGCCCGCTATCCATATAAAGGCCAATCACATCCGCCTCGGTCACGCCGCGCGGGTTAATGCCTTGACTGGTTTGAACCTGCGTCAGCGCCCGGATACGATCCCGCAGACCGGCGGCACGTTCGAACTCCATCGCCTCCGAGGCGGCCATCATCTGTTCCGCTAGTTCCTCTTGCACCTTGGTGGACCGGCCCGAGAGGAAGCGTTCGGCATCCTTGACGCTTTCGCGATAGTCGGATTCCGAGATCAGCCCGACGCATGGCCCTGAACACCGCTTGATCTGATACAGAAGACAAGGGCGTGTGCGGCTATCGAACATGGAATCCGAACAGTTGCGCAGAAGGAACGCTTTTTGCAGCTGGTTCAGCGTCCGGTTCACTGCACCTGCGCTGGCGAAAGGGCCGAAATACGCGCCTTTCTCTTTCTTCGCGCCGCGATGCTTTTTGATCTGCGGATAGGCATGATCTTTGGCGACCAGAATGTTCGGGAAACTCTTGTCGTCGCGTAGCAGCACGTTGTATTTGGGCTTGAGCTGCTTGATCAGGTTCTGCTCCAGCAGCAGCGCCTCGGTCTCGGTCCTTGTGGTCAGGAACATCATCGACGCGGTCGAGGCGATCATTTTCTCGATCCGTCCCGAATGCCCCGGGCGCGTGTAGTTCGACACCCGCGCTTTAAGGTTCCGCGCCTTGCCCACATACAAAACCCGACTGTCCGCATCCAACATCCGATACACACCGGGCGAGCTGTCCAGCGTTTTCACATAGCGCTGGATGCAGGCATAACCGGTGGGCTGAAGCTCGGGTGTCGATTCGTCCTGGGTTGTCATGGGCCTGAGATATGATTCTCTGTCTATGGCTGCAATCTTGGGCGCTTCAGTTCAAGAGAAAACAAATCCACGGTTTCTGTGGATAAGTATGAAGATAAGTTTCCGTGAGCGTAGAATCTTCCTTGTTTCCTTGCTTGTTCGTCAATTTGCACAAAAAACAGGCATATACTTAAGCGATTGTTTTTTATCGATATTTTTTTACACGCTTAGCAAGTGTATGAAAAATAAGACGTTTTTGTAACGACTAAGTAACGCCAATGAGAGCGGTGCAAAACTTGCAGCGGATTTACTTATTCTACGCCCAGCACATCCGGCGTTTGCCATCCCAAATGCTGCCCACCATCCACGCACAAAAGCTGCCCAGTGACAGCATGCGCGTCCAGAAAATAGCCCAGTGCTGCGGTGATATCTGACGGGTTCGAGCCCCGCTCCAGCACTGTGTTGGCGCGCTGGGTTTTGAAGTGCTGTTCGCTCTGACGATGTCCCTGCATGGTCGGTCCGGGACCAATGGCGTTGACGCGGATTGCGGGTGTCAGCGCTTGGGCAGCCGTGCGCGTCAGCGCCCACAGGCCCATCTTGGCGATGGTGTAGCTCATGAATTCGGGCGTCAGTTTCCGCACCCGCATATCGACCATGTTGACGATCAAGCCGGAGGCCTGCGGCTCTCCCTGCGCATCCGTCTCGGGTTCCAACCCCTGTTCGGCCATGGCCTGAGTCAGAACGAAGGGCGCGCGCAGGTTACTGTCGAGATGCCGGTCCCAGCTTTTGCGCGTGGCCGTACGGATATTGTCATACTCAAAAACCGACGCGTTATTGACTAGACAAGTGATCGGCCCGCCCAGAGCCTCAGCCGCGCGAGGCAGCAGGGCGGTTACCTGCGCCTCGTCCAGAAGATCGGCCTGTAACGCCACAGCTTTGCGGCCCAGCGCCTGAACTTCTGCAACCGTCTCAGCCGCGGGCTGTTCCGAGGTCGCATAGTGTACGGCGACATCATACCCGCGCCCTGCCAGATAAAGGGCCATGGCTCGGCCCAAGCGGATGCCGGCTCCGGTTACTAGCGCTCGGGACATGGATACCTCTTTCCGTCAGATCACATCAGCAATGTGGTGACATAAAGCGCATAAAGGAAAGTCAACACCAGACCCCAGATCCGCGAAATATCCTGTTTGAAGAACACAAACGGGATCAGCAGCAGCGAGGCGCCCAGCATGACCCACAGGTCGAATTCAAGGAATTCCGGGTCGACTGGGATGTTTCCGAACCACGTGGCAATACCGACGATTGCCAGCAGGTTGAACATGTTCGAGCCGATCACGTTGCCGAGCGCAACGTCCGCCTGGCGCCGTAGCGCCGCCATAACGGTCGTTGCCAGTTCAGGCAGAGACGTTCCGACAGCCACAAGTGTCAAACCGATCACCGTTTCGGTGATCCCGTACATCAGGGCGATTTCGGTGGCGTTTTCGACCAATAGATGCGCGCCCATAGGTAGACCGATCAGGCCAAGGACCACGTAGATTGAGATCTTCCAATAAGGCATGTTCGGATCGGCCTCTTCCAGACCGTCCAGTTCTTCGTCGTCGGCGCATGCCCCGGCTGCATCAGCGCAGGCTTTGCGATGCGCCTTGGCTTCGCGAAACGCGTTCCACAACACCAGCCCAAGGGCAACCAGCAGAATGGCACTGCTGATCAGATTGAACACGCCGCAGAAGGCCAGGCCGATGAAAAGAACGCTCGCCAACAGCATGAAGACGTAGTTCTTGCGGCTATCGCATTCGCTGGTGTGCAGCGTTGCCAACAAGGCAGGAAGACCCAGAACCAGAAGGATATTCGCCGTATTGGAGCCAACGACGTTGCCCAAAGCGATACCCGGCGCGTTCTCCTTCACCGCGCTGATCGCAATCAGCAACTCAGGTGCCGAAGTGCCAAAGGCAACGATCGTCAGGCTGACGATCAAGGCGGGGACACCCAGCCGCAGGCTTAGGTTCACCGCACCGCGTACAAGTGCATCGCCTGCCAGCAACAGGATCACCAATCCGAGGCCGGAGAGCAGCCATGCCGTCATGTCCGGCCTCCTTTTTCACAGGCACAGGGGCCTTTGCCGATCTTGAACCGACCGCAACGCGGACATTTGGCAGAACTCAACCGGTTTTGCCCCGGAAAGCGCAGTTTTCCGAACATCGCCAATACACCCATGGCGACCAGAAACAGAGTGACGATCTTGATGATCACGTTACAGACCGAAACGCGCGAAGGCCGCCCGCTCCTCTAGCCCCACTACGGCGTCCTGCGCCAGCGCGGCCCCGAAACGTGACCAAAGTGGTTTGCGCACGCCGTAGCGGCGGAACTTCACCTTGTCGCCGAAACGCTCCTGCATCTTGGGTTTCAGATGGGCGATGCCTTCGATCAAGCCCAGCTCCTGCGCGCGTGGCGCCAGCCAGATTTCGCCTGTGAACAGATCAGCATCTGCGTCCAGCTTGTCGCCACGACGGGTTTTAACATGGGTGATGAAATTCTCGTGGATGTCTTCCAAAAGGCGTTCCAGCCGCGCGACATCCTCTTCCTGTTCCGGGCGGAACGGGTCGAGCATGGATTTCGATTTCCCGGCCGTATGAACGCGCCGCTCAAAACCTTGTTTCACCAGAAACTCATGTGCGCCGAACCCGGCCGAGATCACCCCGATCGACCCAAGGACCGAGCTGTCGTCGGCCCAGATCTCATCCGCTGCCGCCGCCAGCCAATACCCACCCGACGCCGCAACGTCTTCGACAAAGGCCACGACCGGTATCTCAAGCTCTTCCGACAGCCGCCGGATACGCGCGCCGATCAGAGAGCTTTGCACAGGCGACCCGCCGGGCGAGTTGACCTCGAGCGCGACGGCCACGGGCTTGCCTTTGCGAAAGGCCTTCTCCAGCACAGGTGCCAGCGAGGTATCATTCAACGCGCCGCGTCCGGCCATGCCTATGGCACCGGACAGGCGAACGATGGCCACGACGGGCGGTTTTTTGACAAAAGGCAGGCTGAGTTTCATGGGTGCCGATGTAGAGTGCCCCCATCGGCTAAACAAGGGACTCGCGGAACGCAAAACGCGGCGTTAGACAATTTCCTCACACCGATGGGCAAAAATGCAACGCCCCAAAGCGTTTTGCGTTTTAGCTGAGACAATGCCACCGAGATGCGCGTCGACCGTAGGGAGAGGCAGCGCATTTCGGTTCAAATCAAACGCAAAGCGATCTAGCTGCGGATGCGCCAGCCTGTTTTGAAGATCCACCAGATGATCGCAAGACACAGTCCGGTGAAGGCCACGATGGCCAAAAGACTGAAAACGATCGGCACATCTGCAAGACCATAGAACGACCAGCGGAAGCCGGAAATCAAGTAGACCACAGGGTTGAACAGGGTGATCGTCTGCCACAGCGGCGGCAGCATCGAGATCGAATAGAACGTGCCGCCCAGAAAGATCAGCGGCGTGACAACCAACTGCGGAACTAACGACATCTGTTCAAAATTGCTGGCCCATATTCCGATTATGAACCCCAACAGCGAAAAGCTGAGGCAGGACAGCACCAGAAACGCGGCCATCGCCAGCGGATGCTCGATCCGGATGTCGACGAAGAATGTCGCGGTCGCAAGGATCACCAGACCGACGAATAGCGCCTTGGTGGCCGCCGCGCCTACATAGCCTATGACAATCTCGATGAAATTGACCGGGGCCGACAGCAATTCATAGATCGTTCCGAGAAACTTTGGAAAATATATCCCGAACGACGCGTTCGAAATCGCCAGCATGACCACCGACAACATGATCAGCCCGGGCACGATGAATGCCCCGTATGAGACGCCCTCAACCTCTTGAATTCGGCTACCGATGGCCGTACCAAAGACCACGAAATACAGCGAGGTCGACAAGACCGGCGACAGAAAGCTCTGGGCCAAGGTGCGGAAGAAGCGAGCCATCTCAAACCGGTAGATGGCGGCAATGGCGGTCCAGTTCATGCGGCCTCTCCCGATACCAGATTGACGAAGATCTCTTCGAGACTGGATTGCCTTGTCTGCACATCCCTCAGAACCAGCCCCGATTGGGCCACGTCATTCAGCAGCGTTGTGATCCCGGTCCGATCCGCATTGGTGTCATAGGTATAGATCAGCGCATCGCCATTTCCGTTCAAAACCAGATTATGCGCGGCCAAACCGTCCGGGATTGCCGCGATCGGCTCGGTCAGCATGACCTCGATCTGTTTCTTACCCATCTGCGCCATCAAGGTTTTCTTGTCCTGCACCAGCAGCAGCTCACCTTTGTCGATGACACCCACACGGTCAGCGATGGCTTCGGCTTCTTCGATGTAGTGCGTTGTCAAAATGATGGTGACGCCCGCCTGCTTCAGCTCGGCGACGATCTCCCACATATCCTTGCGCAGCTCGACATCGACACCGGCTGTCGGCTCATCCAGAAACAGAATGCGCGGTTCATGGGCCAAGGCCTTGGCGATCAGAACGCGACGCTTCATGCCCCCGGACAGTTCCTTGATCGCGTTCTTGCGTTTATCCCACAACGACAGTTTGCGCAGGATCTCTTCGATCCGCGCGCTGTCATTGCCATAGCCAAACAAACCTCGGGAAAACCGGACCGTATTGTAGACCTTCTCGAACGGCTCCAACGCAATCTCCTGCGGCACCAGCCCGATCATTTTGCGGGCGGCGCGGAACTCGGCCTGTATATCATGCCCACCAACCGAGACACTGCCCGAGGTCGGCGTGGTAATCCCGCAAATGGTCGAGATCAGCGTCGTCTTCCCCGCCCCGTTCGGCCCGAGCAGAGCAAGGATTTCACCTTCCTCAATGTCCAGCGACACGCCTTTCAGCGCCTCAAACCCGTCCGCATAGGATTTGCGCAAATCCTTAATCGACAAAATGGTGGTCATGCCTGTTTCCCCGTTCTGGCAGAGACCCTATCGTTTCGCCTCCCGGTGGAACAGGCCAATTTCGCACAGAGCTCTGCGCAGAATTGCTGTAGGGTCCGGGGAACGCTGCACATACCGGAGAGATCCATGCTGAACGGAATACGCATTATCGAGCTCGAAGGCCTGGGCCCCGGCCCCTTCGCCGCCATGCTGCTTGCCGATCTCGGCGCGGATGTGATCACCATCCATCGCAAGGGCGGCAGTGTGACACCCGGCATGCCAGAACGCTCGGTGCTGGACCGGGGCAAACGGTCCATTGCGCTTGATCTCAAGGATGCAACCGACCTGAACACCGCCAAGGACCTCATCACCACCGCCGACGCACTGATCGAAGGCTTCCGCCCCGGCGTGATGGAGAAGCTGGGACTGGGCCCCAATACCTGCCATGCACTGAACCCCAAACTGGTCTACGGCCGCATGACCGGCTGGGGACAGGACAGCCCCTTGTCACACATCGCCGGGCATGACCTGAACTACATCGCCCTTTCGGGCGCTCTCTGGTACGCGGCGCAACCTGAAACACCCCCACAAACCCCCGCAACCCTTGTCGGCGACATTGGCGGCGGCGCGATGTATCTGGTCACCGGCCTCCTCGCCGGTTTGCTCAACGCCCAGCGCACCGGTCAAGGCACCGTCGTCGATGCGGCCATCTACGATGGTTCGGCGCATATGATGAACCTTCTGATGAGCATGCGCCAAACCGGCAACCTGTCCGAGATCCGCGGCCAAAGCCTGCTCGACGGTCCACATTGGAGCCGCACCTATCGCTGCACCGATGATGGCTTTGTCACGGTCCAATGCCTTGAGCCAAAATTCTACGCCGAATTCCTGAACATTTTGGGCCTGTCACAAAACCCCGACTTTCAGGAGCAATTCAACCCCAAGCTCTGGCCCGACCAAACGAAGAAACTGACAGACCTATTCCTGACCAAACCCCGAGACCACTGGGCCGCACTGTTTCACGACACCAATGCCTGCGTCGCCCCGGTCCTTGACCCGATTGAGGCACAAAACCACCCCATGAACACCGCCCGCCAAACCTGGCAAACCGTGGATGGCACCCTGCAAGCCGCCGCCGCGCCCCGTTTCTCAACCACGCACTGGAGAGCCAAACCCAGCCCGGCCCGAGGCGAACACACCCAAGACATCCTCGAAGAACTCTCCGCCCAGACCCGATCTGCCCCTTCATCTGGCTAAAAATATCCCGGGGGATGAATTGGCCGAAGGCCAAGAAGGGGGCTGGCCCCCTTCCTTTTATCGCCCGCGCACCGTGTCGATCATCAACTGCACGTTCTCAGGATCCGCATCCGGCGTAATCCCATGGCCGAGGTTGAAAATATGTGGCCCTTCGGAGAACGCCTCAACAATCCGCCGCGTCTCATCCACCAGCGCCTGACCGCCCGTCACCATATGGGACGAGGCCAAGTTCCCCTGCACACAACCGTCCACCTGCACATGCGCCGCCGCCCAGTCAGGCGCAACCGAGTTGTCCAGTGCCACACAATCCACACCAGTTGCCTTGGCGAACCCGACATAGCCATCGCCCGCCTCGCGCGGGAAGCCAATGACCGGAATACCGGGATGGCGCGCCTTGATGGCCTGAGTGACCATGCGGCACGGCTCAACCGCGTATTTCTGGAAAGCCTCGCCTTTCAGCGACCCGGCCCAGCTGTCAAAGATCTTGACCACCTCGGCCCCGGCCTCGATCTGAGCCGACAGATACTCGATCGTCGCCAGTGTGATCCGCTCCAACAGAGCCTCGAACAGGGCGTTATTCTCCTCGCGCAGCGCATGCGCTGGACCCTGATCAGGCGTGCCGCGTCCTGCGATCATATAGGTCGCGACAGTCCACGGCGCGCCTGCAAATCCGATCAACGTGGTCTCGGACGGCAATTCCTGCGACAGAATACGCACGGTTTCATAGACCGGGGACAGGGTCTCATGAATGTCCTCAACCGGCTTCAACACGTCAAAGTCGAATTGCTGCGTGATCGTCGACAGGCGCGGGCCTTCGCCTGTCACAAACCACAAATCCGCACCCAGCGCTTGGGGAACCAGAAGGATGTCAGCAAACAGGATCGCCGCGTCAAACCCATAGCGGCGAATGGGCTGCAACGTCACCTCGGCCGCCAGTTCAGGATTGTAGCACAGCGACAGGAAATCTCCGGCTTGCGCGCGGGTTGCGCGATATTCCGGCAGATACCGCCCGGCCTGACGCATCATCCAGATCGGCGGAATGTCCTGAACCTCTCCGGCCAGTGCCCGCAGCAATTTCTTCGTCTCAGCCATCATCGCCCTCAATCTTGCGTTTCGCCCACGGGTCGACGCTCAGTGGCAATTTGTCAAGCGTTGCCCCCATTGTCAGGGCAATGTGACGCGACTAAAGCTGTGCCCATGACACTGACTCTGCCCACCCCCGCATCGCCGCTGAAAATTGGCACCCGAGGCTCTCCGCTGGCTTTGGCACAAGCCTATGAGGCCCGTCAAAGGCTGCGCGATGCATTTGGGCTGAGCGATGAGGCATTTGAGATCGTGGTGATCAAAACCACAGGCGACAACCGCGCCATGATCGACGCCGACCGCCCGTTGAAAGAGATCGGCAACAAGGGCCTCTTCACCAAGGAAATCGAAGAGGCGATGCTGCGCGGCGATATCGACATCGCCGTCCATTCCACCAAAGATATGCCTGTTGAACAGCCCGCTGGGCTGGTGCTGGATACGTTTCTGCCGCGCGAGGATGTGCGCGATGCGTTCATTTCCCCGCAATTCACCTCAATCCACGACCTGCCCGAGGGCGCCGTTGTCGGCACCTCATCCCTGCGGCGTCGGGCACAATTGCTGAACCGTCGCCCAGACCTGAATGTGGTCGAATTTCGCGGCAACGTTCAGACCCGCCTGAAGAAACTGGCGGACGGCGTGGCTGATTGCACCTTTCTGGCCATGGCCGGCATCCGCAGGCTCGGGATGGAGGACGTCCCTGCCACCGCGATTTCGACGGACGATATGCTGCCCGCCATCGCGCAAGGCGCGATCGGCATTGAACGCCGCGAAACAGACAGCCGTGCCGCCGAACTGCTTGAAGCAATTCATCACGCTGAAACCGGTCAACGGCTGACAGCGGAGCGTGCGCTGTTGGCCGGGCTGGACGGGTCTTGCGAGACCCCCATCGCCGGGCTTTGCGAAATCGAGAGCGGCCAAATGCAGCTGCGGGGCGAAGTTCTGCGCCCCGACGGGTCCGAGGCCATTGCGGAACACACTACGGGCGCAATTGAAGACGCCACCGAGATGGGCCGGGAAATGGCCGACACTCTGCTTCGTCAGGCAGGCCCCGGTTTCTTCGATTGGAAAAAATCCTAAATTATTTTAGCCAAAGTGAACTTGTTCACTGTGGCATTCCGAAAAGACAGGCATTAATAGGCCATACCGGTTGCAAGACTGGATAGCCTCGAAAGTATCGAAAGTTTTCAGATTGTTGGTGTTTTAACAAGTATTCGAGGGGGCGAGGCTACGCCCAGACTGCAATAGGTGAACGGGTCGCTGTCAATTTCGACAGCGACCCGTTTTCTTTTGATTAACCCAGTGCCGCGACCGCTTGTTTCACAGCTTCGCGCGTTTGCTCCAGGTCGGCCTCGGTCACCGCCAGAGACGGGTAGAGTTTGCCCGGCGATTTGAAAATCCCATTCTCCCGAAGGACATCATTGTAGAGCGCATTCCGTTTGGGGTCGTCATGCCGCGCGCTGCGGTAGTCGCGGCAGGGGTTTGCCGTGAAATAGACATCAAACAGCGTTTCATCGCCGCAGATCTGATGGGGAATGCCCGCTTTGGTTAGCTCATCCACCTGCATCTGCTGCAAAGCCGCGCCGGTTGCGCGCAGCTGGTCATATGTCCCTTCGCGCCGCAGAATCTCCATCGTTTTCAACCCGGCGACCGAGGCCACAGGGTTACCTGACAGAGTGCCCAGCTGCATCAGCCATCCGGCCTCACCCACCTGCGATTTATCGAAATGCTTCATGATCTCAGCGCTTGCGCCCAGCGCGGCCAGAGGGAATCCCCCGCCGGTGATTTTACCCAACGTGCAGATATCGGGCGTCACGCTGTACCGTTCCTGCGCCCCGCCATAGGCCAGACGAAACCCGGTGACGATCTCATCAAAGATCAGCAGCACATTGTATTTGTCACACAGCGCGCGCAGGCCCTGCAGATACCCCGGCAGCGGAGGGATGATGCGCTGCAACGGCTCGGCCATGATCGCCGCGATATCGTCATGTTCGTTCAGTAGGGTCTCGACGGCCTCAAGGTCATTGAAAGGCGCGATCAGCATCTGTTCGGCGACGCCTGAGGGGATACCGGCACTGTCCGGCACGGCCTGCGGGAAATTCACCTCACGGCTGGGGGCGAGGCTCATCTGCGCCTCGGCGCTCATGCCGTGATAGCCGCCTTCGAATTTTAGGATCTTGTCCCGCCCGGTATAGGCGCGGGCCAGACGGATCGCATACATATCCGCCTCGCCGCCCGAGGCGACAAAGCGCACCTGTTCACAGCAGGGCACAGCGTCGATGATCGCCTCGGCCAGTTCGACACCTTTGCTGTTATTGGCAAAGAAGGTCATGCCCTTGGGCAGTTGCTCCATAACGGCCTCAAGCACTTCGGGGTGGCCATGACCCAAAAGCATCGGGCCGGAGCCAATCAGGTAGTCGATGTATTCGTTGCCATCCTCATCCCAGACGCGGCTGCCTTCGCCGCGTGAGATCATGATGCCGGGGTCGAAATTGCCGAAGCCACCCGCAGGCAGAGCCGCCTTGGCGCGGTCGATCCATTCGGATTGAGTGTTGATCTTGAGCATATCACGCGATCTCCATCGTCAAGAAAATCAGAGTCAGTAAACGGCCGCCGGGGCGCCCAGAGCGTCTTCGTCGGGATGCACACCAAGGCCGGGCGTGTCGGGCAGATGCAGATGGCCGTCCACGTTGCGCGGGCCGCGCCCGCCGGCGATGTCGACGGTGATCATGTCCTGACAGGCCCAGACGGCGTGGCAATTGTCATCGGGGATGGTGGCGGCCAGATGCAGCGCCTCGGTATCGGCCAGCACGGACCCTCCGGTCGCCATGACGAACATGTCGATCCCATGGGCCAGCGCAATGTCCCGCATCCGCGCAGCCTTGGTCAGCCCACCGACCCGGTTCAGCTTGATCCCGAATATTTCGGCCAAACCATCCCGCGCGATCCGGGCCGCGTCCTGCAATGTGACAAGCGACTCGTCCACCGAGACAGGTGACGCATGTTTCGCCGATATCGCTGCGATATCGTCCAGCGTCTCGCCCGGCTGCTCGAACATCACGTTCAGGTCCTCACAGGCGCTCATCACCCTCAGGGCCTGTTGCCGGGTCCAGCCTCGATTGACGTCGTAGAGGACAATCTCACCCGGTCGGCGGAGGCTTTCCACATCCTGAATGCGCGCGATGTCGCGTTCCACATCTCCGCCGATCTTAACCGAATGCGCGATGTAACCCCGGCTACGATAGCGTTCGATGACTTCGCGGGTTTCCTCAACGGTCTTTGCCCCGACGGACGAGGCAATCGGGCGCGGCGTGCGGGAGCCTCCGCCCATCAGATCGGCAATCGGCAGGCCCGCCGCCTGACCGGCGATATCCCAACACGCCATATCAATCGGGCTTTTGGCATAGAGGTGACCGGGCAGCGCGAGGTCCATCGCGAATTCGACCTCCAGCACCTTGCGTGGATCAAGACCCAGAATGAACGGAGCCATGGTTTCGATCCCGGCCCGGATACCCGGCCCATGTGCCGGCACATAGGTGTGGCCCCAGGGCGTGCCTTCACCCCATCCCGTCAGACCCGCATCCGTTTCAACCTTCAAAATCGTTGCGTCGAGATTTTCAAACTTCAGCCGCCCACCAGACAGCCAGTAGGGATGCTCCAGCGGCAGATCGACCTGAAAAACCGTTAGTCGAGTGATCTTCATTTCAGTTCCACTTCGACAAAGGACATGGGGTGGTCCCCCGCGTTTATCACATTGTGCTCGACCCCTTGGTCCCGGCGGTAGGATGTTCCGGCAGGCACTGTCACCTCATTGACCGTTCCATCAGGCAATTCCAAACGCATGTGGCAATCGGTGACGGCGGTGATCACATAGTCCATCGCATGGCGGTGCCAGCCGGTTTCAGCGCCGGGGGCAAAGTCAAACCGAGTCACTCGTACGCGCGCGTCGTCAATCATCTGGGTTGCTTTGGCTTGGTCTCTCACAGGCGGAACTCCTCTACCGGTGCTCCGAGGCTTTCAAAATCCGGCGTCACCCCCAACCCAGGCGTATCCGAAGCATAGAGCTTGCCATTCCGAGACTCCGGGCCGCCAATTCCGGTCGACCGAGTGTTGTAGTTCATCAGGTCAGTCGTGTTCTGAAGATACTCGGGCGGGGTCGATGCCGCAAAATGCGCCACGACCGCGCTTGTGATTTCACCTCCCCACGTGTCTTCGCTGACCACGGGGATGCGGTTCTCGATCAGATAGTCCCGCACACGTCGCGCCTTGCTGAGCCCACCGAGGTTCGAGACTTTCAGACAGCAGATCTCGGCCCCACGATCCGCGACAATGCGTTGCGCCATGTGGATACCGGTCACGCATTCGTCCAGCTTCATCGGCTGTTCGGCGACTCGACGGACCTGCTGACATTCTTCATAGGTTCGGCAGGGCTGTTCGAGGATGAAATCCAGATCCCGCGTGGCGCGCGCCACCCGGATCGCATTGTCGACCCGCCAGCCCTGATTGGCATCCGCCATCGCCTTTTCGCCCGGTTGCAACAAAGGAACCGTGATGCGGATACGGTCAATATCGGCGGCCCAGTCACCCCCGACCTTGATCTGAAATTGTCGGTAGCCTTGATCGCGATAGGCATTCATCTCGGCCACGGTCTCATCTACCGCTTTTTGCGGCGCGACCCGGTACATAGGCGCGCCATCCGTCAGCTTTCCACCCAGTAGCATCCAGACTGGCTGATCACAGGCCTGCCCGAGGATATCCCAGAACGCCGCATCGAACGGAGCCTTCGCGTAGCCATGCCCCTGCACCAGATGGTCCATCAACTGCTCGATCCGGCCAACCTGACGCGGGTCTTCTCCCAGCAAGTGCGGCGCGACCAGCCGCGCCAGCGCCACAACGCCTTCAGAATGCGCGACCATGTAGTTCTCGCCGCAGGGCGTGAACTCGCCACAACCCTGCAAGCCTGCATTCGTGTCGATGACCACGACCGAAGCCGTGGCCGTTTTGATGGCGTTCCCCGCGCCCCAGACATAGGCCCCGCCGACATAGGGCAGCCCGGTCTGAAACACGCGGATCCGGGTGATCTTCATGCCGCGTCCATTCTGGGCAGATCGCCCATCCCTTCGCCACGCCAAAGCACAAATGTCAGGATCGGCTGATCCGTTGTCGTCATCGCATGACTTTGCCAACTTTCATGACGGCGTGTCTGGCCTTGACCGACAAACGCCTCCTCTCCGTCGACCTTGAACAGAGCCCCCCCGGCCAGCGTCAAGTAAAGCTCCTCCGCCTGATGGCTGTGCCAGTCATAGGCCAGACCCGGCCCCCAATAGCCGACATAACCGCGCAGCTGGGTTGAATGAAAATGACCGGTCGGGCCGAACAATTCGTAGTAGCCATAGCGGCTGAGGAACTCGGCACCGACCTCCTCCACCGTGTAGGTGTGTTTCCACTGGGCCAAATGCGCGGTCGCCTTGATCGCCTCGACCAAAGCCTGCGTCACAGCACTTCCTGAGAGGGTCAACTCGCGCACCTGATCCGCAGCAGGGATGTGGTTCGGTTCCAGTTCCGACGCCGACAGGTCAGTCGGCCATTCGCCAAAGGCGGACAGATCATGGTGCGTTTGATGCACCAACTGCGCGGCCCGCAGCACATCATCCAAGGTCATGGGATCACCACGATATTGCCGGTGTGTTGCTTGGCGATGAACGCAGCTTGCGCGTCCCGAAGCTCCTCAAGCGGATAGGTGGCTGCAAGGGCCGGTTTGATCTCACCCGCTTCAATGTACTTCACAAGGTTCTGCATGACCTGCGGGTCAATCACAGTTGAGCCTGTGAAGGTCAGATCGCGCAGGTAGAACGTGCGCAGGTCAAACTCGACCATCGGGCCAGCGATGGCGCCTGAACATGTATAACGCCCGCCCCGTTCCAGAATGTCGATCAACTTCGCCCAATAGGGACCACCGACCACGTCGGCCACCACGGTGATCTTCTCTTCGCTCAGCGCAGCACGCAGATTTTCTGGCGCGCGCGGCAGGATCATGTCTGGACCCAGTGCGGCAACATCGGCGTGTTTCGCCTCGGACGCCAACGCGATCACCCGCGCACCACGCCGCTTGGCCAGTTGCAGAAGCGCGCCACCAACGCCACCCGAGGCCCCCGGCACCAGAACCGTGTCCTTGTCCGTGACATTTGCTCGGGTCAACATGCCCTCGGCGGTGGAATAGGAACACGAGAAGGTCGCAAGCTCGGCGTCCGACAGGTTCGATGTGATCGGCACCGCGTTGACGGCCAGCGTCGTTGCGTATTCAGCAAAACCGCCATCCCGTTCGGACCCGTAGTAACCCGTTTTATTCATGTTGCCGGGATCATCCGGATCGCGCAGCCAGCCGTCGGTGATCACCCTTTGACCAATCCGCGCCGCATCCACGCCCGCACCGACGGCAACAATTTCACCGCAGATATCGGCACCCTGAATACGCGGGAAAGTAATCGGTGCGCCGCCCCAGGTCGGGTCATCCTCACCCACCTCTTCAAACGCACCGCCCGTCGTCGCATCTGTGACGGTCTTGGAGTACCAGCCCGAGCGCGTGTTCACATCCGTGTTGTTCAGCCCGCAAGCGGCAACCTTGATCAACACCTCACCCGCAGCGGGCTCGGGGCGGGGCCAGTTTTCATGCAGCACCATCTGCTCCAACCCGCCGTGACCCATGGTCACCATCGCCTTCATTGTGTCAGGCAAACTCATCCAGTAGTCTCCTCAAATTCGCCGCAGGTCGGCAGAAGTGTTTCGGGGGCCACATACCGGCGTTTTCGATCATCTTGGTGCGTCCGGTGTGCGAATCTGCTCGACAGGCTAATTTCACAAGTGTACCACGGTCAACAATGAATGACACAAATGTATCATCAATCGTTCTCGACCGTCTGGCCGAAGAGTGGGAGGCTCTGACGCCCGAGGCCCAAAAGGCCGCGCGCTATGTGTTGGAGAACCCCACCGATGTCGGTGTCTCGACCGTGCGCGAAATTGCCGAAGCCGCCAACGTCAAGCCAAACACCTTTGTCCGCATGGCCCGGCAAGTCGGCTTTGAAGGCTATGAGGATTTTCGCGCCCCGTTCCGGCAGGCGATCCGGCAGGGATCGGTCTCATTTCCTGACCGCGCCCGGTGGCTTCAGGATATCGGCAAATCCGGTGAGCTGGGCGGGCTCTACGCTGACATGATCGGCGCAGCGATCCGCAATATTGAAGAGACCTTTGCCAGGATCGACGCCAAACAACTGCAGGCCGCTGCCGAGGATATCTGGAACTGTCGCCAGATCTTCACTCTGGGCGTTGGTGTGAACAACTCAAACGCCCGCAACTTCACCTATCTCGCCTCGACCGGCATGAAGCAGTTTCACGCCATCCCCCGTTCCGGCTCGACCCCGGTGGACGATCTAGCCTGGGCGGACGAGCAGGACGTGCTGATTGCGATCACCTGCCACCCCTATCGGACCGAAGTGATCGAGGCGATCAAGCTGGCGCGCCAGCAAGGTATGACGGTCGTTGGCATCTCGGACAGCCCGGCCAGCCCGGTGATCCTGAACGCGCAGCACGGGTTTGTTCTGTCTGCTGACACGCCGCAATTCTTCCCTTCGTCAGTATCGACCATTGCATTGCTTGAGACGCTTTTGTCCTTCGTAATCTCTGTTTCCAGCGATGAGATTGTCGATCGCGTCGCGCGGTTCCACCAGCGCAGGCATGAGCTTGGCCTGTATGCGGAAGAGCCCGAATAGTCACACCCGACCTCGCTCTGCAAACCTGTCATGAAATCGCCACATGGGCGCGACAAACACGGGTCGCGTGCCCGCAGTGGTCAATCGATGCGCGAAGCGCATTCTGCCGATTGCATGCATGACGAGAGTGAACTAACGATAGCCCAATGCGTTTTTTGACGGCCTTATTTCTATCGTTTCTTTTGTGCGCTCCCACACTGGCGACAGCGCAAGAAAAAGCGCTTTCGCCGACTGAACTTAGCCCTTCGGGACAGGAATTTCTAGAAGCCGTTCGCTATCGCGGGATCGACACGGATGTAGTGTATTTCGACCCCACCCAACCAGCCCCTCCGCTGGACACCAAATTCTCACCCAAACCCGAGGCGGAGTCTCAGACCGTCTCTCTTGATACCAACTGGACGGTGGGGATCATCGCGGCACTGGTTCTGGCCTTGTTGGCATGGATCCTGTACCTCAGCGTGGGTCGAACGTCGGTTTCTTTCCGGTCGGGGGCAGGCAACGCAAAGCGCGCCGGAAAGCCGTTAGTGGACGCGCTCGAGACAGACGAGGAATTGCCCGATCTAGACGCCATCCTGAGGCAGGAGGATCGCAACCAGGCGGTCGTTGGACTGGCGCAACTGGTCCTGACCCGATGCCTCAGCGCCAATGAGGTTCTGTTCAAGCGCAGCTGGACCCACCGCGAGGCGTTGCGCAGCCTGCCGCAGAGCCTCTGGTACATCCCGGATTTACGCGCACTGGTGCTGGAAAGTGAACGGGTGCATTTTGGCCATCGCTCCATCAGCGATCCCGACTTCAACGCGCTGCTGTCGCGCATCCGCCCCATCCTGCGTGAGGTGCGCGCATGAGTGATACGGCCAATATTGCAGCACCCGAACGGGTCCGGGTCGACTGGATCATCTTTGGCATCATTGGCGCATTATGCATCGGCATTTTTCTCTATGTGATGGCCAGTCGACAATATGCGCTGCGCGACTCCTCAACCGGGTTCGACGGGCTGGAACTGTGGCTGCGCGATCAAGGCCACACCGCGCAGAGTTTTGCCGGAGGCTGGTCGCTGGACCGAAGCACCATCGGTCTGTTGATCCAGCCCATCTATGACACCCAGCCGGGCAAAGATCGGGCGCGCGCGCAGACCAAAGACGAACTGCTGCTGCAACCGGATGAGTTCGATCAGACTTTGGACGTGATCCGCGACAAGGCGCTCTCGACCCCAAGCCTTGTGATCTTGCCCAAATGGCGCTCGGGTCTGAGGTTGACCGGGTTGGGGCACCCTATCCTGTTGTCCCCCGAAGAGGGGATCGAGGGCGTGTTGCATGGGATCGTTGGCTCGGATGTCGGCAAAATCCGCTCGGCCCGCGTTCCGTTCACCGATTTTGACGTGGCCTCTGACGATGCGCTGACCGCCCGCCTCTACGCGGCGCAGGTCTTTGACGGGCAAGGCTGCGAGCCGCTGGTGGGCCGTCAGGGCGCTATGGTTCTGGGCCTTTGCCCCCTGCCCGGCGACGGTGAGCAGCAGAAGGTCCATATCCTGTCCGATCCGGATTTGTTGAACAACCATGGGCTGGCTCTGGGCGACAATGCCCGGATCGCGGCGCAGGTGCTGCCCGAGATCGCGGGCGAGAAGCGGATCATCATCGACTATAGCGACCGCAACTGGCTGACCGACCCGCAACAGCATGTCGCGCGCGAACGCACCTGGGACGATCTGAAACGCCTGTTCGAACCGCCCTTCCTGACGCTCTGGATCGGCGCGGGGCTTCTGTTGGCCCTTGCGGTCTGGCGCGGCGGGGTGCGCAGCGGGCCGGTTGCTGATCTGTCGCTAGGCCTTGGGACAGGGAAACGGACCGCTAACCGGGTCCGTGCGCGGCTGATGCGGATGACCGATCAGGACGGGGCACTGCTGTCGGATTTCATCGACACCCGCCTGCGCGCCCGCGCGGCATCGGTGTTCGGTACCTCGCACGCCCTGCGCGGCGCGCCTGAGGAGGCGTACCTCAACTATATTCGCGCCCGAAAACCGGACCTGACTGCAAAACTGGAAGATCTGATCGCATCCATCCGCGCCCTCCCCCCGCATCTGGAGCCGGAACACGCCATTCCCTATGTGGACCAATTTGAGTTGATACTGGAGCAACTTGCCGATGACGCTTGATGAATTGTTTTCCCATGCCGAAAGCCTCAGGGCTGAGATCGGCAAAGTTGTGCAAGGCCAGGAAGAGGCGGTTGATCTGCTGCTGACAGCGCTGTTTGCGCGAGGTCACGTGCTGCTTGAGGGGCCTCCGGGCACCGCCAAGACGCTGCTGGCGCGCAGCTTTGCTGGGGCACTGAACCTTGAGTTCGGGCGCATTCAGTTCACACCTGACCTGATGCCAGGCGACGTTCTGGGCACCTCGATCTACAATTTCCAGACCAGCGAGTTTGTTCTGACCAAGGGCCCCGTCTTCAGCCAGATTCTGCTGGCGGATGAGATCAACCGCGCACCGCCCAAGACCCAGGCCGCCTTGCTGCAGGCGATGAACGAACGCATGGTGACCATCGACGGCACCGACCATTCGCTAGGGTCCGAGTTCGTCGTTGTCGCCACCCAAAACCCGATTGAACAACAAGGCACCTACCCGCTGCCCGAGGCGCAGTTAGACCGTTTCCTATTCAAGGTAAACCTCAGCTTCCCGCCCGAAGACGTGGAACTGTCGATCCTTCGTCAGCACGCCAATGCACCGCTGGATCCCATAGGCGCAACGCAAACGGTGCGCCCTCTGCTGGAAGCTCCGACGATGGCAGCGGCCCGGCAGTTGATTGATGAGATCGTGCTGGATGACGACATTCTGGCCTATATCCTGCGTCTGGTGCGCGCCACACGGGAAAGCGCGGATATCGCCTTTGGCGCCTCGACCCGCGCGGCGGATGCCATCGCCGGAGCGACCCGTGCAACGGCAGCCTTAAACGGGCGCGATTTTGCCATTCCTGATGACGTCAAAACCCTGATCATCCACGCGCTGCAACACCGTATTGTGCTGTCCCCAGCTGCCGAAATCGAAGGGCGCGGGCCGCAGCAGGTGTTGGAGAACATCCTCAACCAGATCGAGGCCCCCCGCTGATCCGTCCCTCGCGCATATTGCTGGTGGCGGCCTGCGTGGCGCTTGGCCTGTTGCTGGTCGCCGTCGTCATGGGCGACGCAACCCGCACCGTTGCCGGTGTGCCATGGGTGGTTCTGTGTGTGCTGGCAATAGGTGACCTGCTGCTGTCCTGGCCGCGCCGCCGTTCGGTCTCGGTCGAGCCGTTGGGTGATATCTTCGTGGGCGAACAGGATGAGATCGCCCTGACCGTCACCCCAGCGACCTCGGGCATGACCGGGCAGGTACACTGGCCCGAAGGGATCGAAGGACCGACCCGGTTCGACCTGTCCAGCGGCCAGGTGCGCATTCCGTTTCGCGCCATTCGCCGGGGAAAATGGCGCCTCTCGCATCTATGGCTCAGCTGGTCTTCCAGGTTCAAACTGTTCGAATTCGTCCCGAAAATCTCTTTTGGTCTTGAAATAGCGGTCGTACCCAACATCCGCCGGGTGCAATCGGGTGAAATTTCGACAACGGTCCAATCCCGCCTGTTCGGCGCAAAGGAAAACCGCGCCATCGGGGAGGGCACCGAGTTTCATCAATTGCGGGATTTCGTCCCCGGCATGGATGCGAACTCAATCGACTGGAAGCGGTCCGCGCGGCATCGGTCTTTGGTAGCCAAAGAGGTTCGGGCCGAGCGCAACCACCATGTCATCATCGCCTTGGACAACGGCTATCAGATGCGCGAGGAGATTGCGGGCCTGCCCAAGATCGACCATGCCATCACCGCGGCACTTGCCACCGCCTGGGCCGCAGCCATCGGGGGGGATCTGGTCGGGCTCTATGCCTATGACGCCAAGCCGCGCATGTTCCTACCCCCCGAACCGGGCCGCGCAGCGTTCACCCGACTGCGCAGCCGCACAGCCGAGCTGCAATATGAAAGCGTCGAGACCAACCACACCCTTGCCATGACCGAGCTGAACGGGCGCACCCCGAAACGCAGCCTGATCATCGTGTTTTCGGATTTCGTCGACACCACCTCGGCCGAGCTGATGGTCGAGAACATCAACGCGCTGGCCAAGCGGCACCTGATCGTTTTCGTCACCCTGCGCGATCCGATCCTCGAGGCGCAGGTCAACACGGCTCCGCAGGACTTGAACGACGTGGCCGAGACCGTCTCGACCGGGCAGCTTCTGCGCGAACGCCGCCTTGTACTGGAACGGCTGCAACAGATCGGCGTGACCGTAATTGACGCCGAACCGGGCGAGATCTCGGCGCGGCTGATCTCGGCCTATCTGGAAATCAAAGCGCGAGAGATGATCTGATGTCTGATGCTGATCTGATCCGCTCGGCCCGGTTCCGGCAGGAACGCGAAAGCGACTGGAGACGCTTGTCCGATCTCGTTGACAAGGCCGAAGGTCAGGGCCTGCACCGTATGAGCTTTCAAGAGGCGCGCGATCTGGCCGACCTCTACCGGCAGGCCACAACATCCCTGTCCATCGCGCGCGAAATCTCATTGGATCGCGGGTTGCTGGAATATCTCGAGGCGCTGACAAGCCGCGCCTATCTGAGTGTCTACGCCCCGCAACAACGGCTGGGCGGGATCATCCGCAAGTTCCTGACCAGCGGCGGGCCGCAAGCGATGCGGTCCTCGTGGCACGTCACATTGCTGGGGTTTCTGTGCATGGCGGCTGGTGCCATCGCCGGGTATTTCTTCTACTTCGACAATCCCGAATGGTTCTTTGTCTTCATGCCGACCGAACTGGCCGGAGGGCGCGGGCCGGACGCCAGCACGGACTACCTGCGCTCGGTCATTTACGGAGAAGAGGACGGCTCCGGTCTGGGGGCTTTCGCCACTTACCTGTTCTCGCACAACACGCGCATCGCGATCTTTGTATTCGGATTGGGGGCGTTCCTATGTGCGCCAACGGTTCTTTTGCTGTTCTATAACGGATTGATTTTGGGCGTTTTTTACGCACTACACATTGATCGGGGATTGGGCTGGGACCTGTTTGGCTGGCTGTCGGTCCACGGCGTGACCGAGCTGTCGGCGATCTGCATCGCAGGCGCGGGCGGTTTGAAACTGGGCCTTGCCGTACTGTTCCCCGGCCAGCTCACACGCCGCGCGGCATTGCGGGCCGCCGGGCATGACGCAGTGAAACTGGCGCTGATCGCCGCCATGATGCTGGTGGTTGCTGCGCTGCTGGAAGGCTTCGGCCGGCAGTTGGTACAGGACCGCACCACGCGCATCGCCATCGGCTGGGGGATCGGCGCGCTGTGGTTGCTGTGGTTCTGCATGGGCGGAAGGAAGCGGTCATGACGCAACCCAAGCTCGACCGCCTACTGCCCCCCGAAGGTGTGCCGCTCTATTTCCGGGTTGCGGGTGTGGGCGTGCGTATGGCCGCCCAATTCGCTGATATCTTGATCACCGGGGTGGGTGCCATCGCCCTCTTCTTGCTTTTGCTGGCCATCGACGTTGTCCCGCCCGAGGCGCTGGTGGCCGTTGCTGCGATGCTGTTCTTCATCATCCGCATCCCCTACTACGCTGCGTCCGAGCTGGTGTGGAACGGCCAGACCATCGGTAAGCGCATGATGAAGATCAAGGTTGTCTCGGCAGATGGTCAAGCGCTGACGACGCAATCGCTTGTCGTTCGCAACCTGATGAAAGAGGCCGAGATTTTCCTGCCTGGCACGCTGGTTCTGACCCTGAATGCCGAGGCTCTGATCCCGTCTCTGATCTCGCTGGCCTGGATACTGGGCGTGGTTGCGGTGCCGGTGTTCAACAAGCGCAGCCAGCGGTTGGGGGACATTATCGCAGGCACCTATGTGATCCACCTGCCTAAGCCGATCCTGCTACCCGATATGTCCAAAGCGATCAAACCCGCCACCGCGACCCAGCCCCGGTTCCAGTTTCTGACCCATCAGCTGGAACATTACGGCGCGTTCGAGTTGCAGACCCTCGAAGGGTTTCTGCGCGGCGCAGCACGCGCGACCGGGCCCGAGGCACACAAACGGAAAAAGGAAACCATGGCCGCAATTGTCGAGCAGGTCCGGCGCAAGATCGACTATGCCGATGCGGTACGACCAGAAGACCAGCCTGCCTTTCTCGAGGCCTTCTACAAAGCACAACGCGCCTTTCTGGAACAGCGCCAGTTGTTTGGCGACAAACGCGCCGATAAATTCCACGCCGAGGCAGAGAAACAAGGCTAACCACGCCTGTTGCAGATTTACCCAAGCGAGAAGCAGAAAAACGAAACTCGTCTTGAGGATGAACCCGTTCTAAAGGCTCTATCAGAGACAGAACACAAAAGTAGTTTGGAACAAAAAATGACAGATACAGCCAACTCCGAATACCCCGAGGCTCACATGCCTCTTGGCGTCGGCACCATTGTCGGCGAGACGTTTTCGATCTTTTTCAAAAAGATCCACCTTGTGCTTCTGCTGGGATTCATTCCGGCGCTGATCGAAGTCATAGTGAACAACTATGCGGTGGGGCAGTCTCTCGATGACATTGGCACCGCCGGTTTCGACAATACCGCCTTCTATTCTGGTGTGATCGTGTCGGCTCTGATCACATTGCTCGCATATGCCGTCACCACGGCCGTGATAATACAGTTCGCCTATGACGCAAAATTGGGGCGCGCGGCGCGTATTGGCAGTTATTTCTCGGCGGCTGTCGTCAACCTGCCTGCCATTGCAGTTCTGTCGATCGTAACCACGATCTTGTATTTTATCGGACTTGTTTTTCTGGTCGTGCCGGGTATCTGGATCTACGCCGTATTCTCCGTCATCGTACCGGCCATCGTGATCGACAGGGCCGGGTTCGGCGCGATGGGACGCAGCGCGACTCTGACCAAGAACTACCGTTGGCCCATCATCGGCGCGCTGATCCTGATGGGTCTATGTATTGTGCTGGTCGTCATGGTAGTCACATTTGTTTTCGCGGCTGCGTTCGGGTTCTCCGGAATTGCTGATCCAACGGCATCTTTGGGTCCATGGGCCTTCTTCGAGGCCGCACTCAACGCGATTGCCTATGGTTGGCTCAGCATCACCATCGCGCTGATCTTTGCCCGCTTGAAAGAGATCAAGGAAGGCGTCAGCGTCTCGGATCTGGTGGACGTGTTCAAGTAAGTCCAAGCCCCGCAGCTCGGTCACAGGGCTGCGGGCATCCGCGCATCTCTGCGTGACATTTTCGCGTACATTTCATAGGCCAATCGCACCAACATGTCCGCAACGGCTGGCGGCGCGCGCTTTGCTGCTGTATCACTCCGGTGGTAATGCAGGACGGCGGGGTCATATCTACACAACAACAGGGCGATCTGGGGCAGCGGCGCCAGGTCTCGGTCCTGTTTGCGGATATGGTTGGCTATACGTCGATCGTCTCGAAACTGGACGAAGAACAAGCGTTGGAGTTTGTGCGTCTGGTCTACGACACCCTCTCGGGAGCCGTATCTCAGCATGGCGGCACGGTCCGCGACTTTGCCGGGGACAGCATCATGGCGCTGTTCGGCATCCCTGACGCGCTAGAGGACCCGGCCGAACGGGCCTGCCGCGCCGCCGACGCCATTCATCACGCTTTCCATGCTTCCGCCCAAAAGATCGAGGCCCGCTTTGGTGTGCGCCCTCAGATGCGGGTCGGCATCAGTTCCGGCACGGTTCTGATGGCCGCCGTACAGGGCGCGGACGGGCCTGCAACAGCGGTGGGAAGCACGGTCAACATGGCCTCACGGATCGAAAACCTGGCCCCATCGGGTGGTACGCTGATCTGCGACAAGACCCGCAGCCTTGTCGAATGGGTAACTGAGCTGCGCTTTGATGGGGAACATCAGCTCAAAGGTCTCGCTGCCCCTCAGAAACTGTGGCAACTACAATCCGTACGAGCCGATGCCTCGCGATTTGATGCCTCGGTCGCGCGTGGTCTCAGCACCTATGTGGGGCGTGACAGCGAGCTGACCCAATTGGCCGACGCGCTGGCTCAGGCGCGCAACGGCGTTTCGGTGGTGGATCTGGTGGCGGAACCAGGCTTGGGAAAAACCCGGCTTGTGTTCGAATTCCTCAACCGCCTGCCCCGCGATCAGATTGACGTCCTGACTGGCTATTGTTTTGCGGATCGGCAGCAGGTTCCCTTCCTGCCGATCATCGAGATTGTCCGAACCGGATTCCGCATCAAGGATCAGGACAACCCGACCCGCATCGCCTACAAGATTGAGACCGGCCTGAAGGCTTGGGAGTGCTTTTCTCAACAGAACCTAGGTCTGCTGATGAACCTGCTGGGTCTAACGCCCCCTCCGGACGCATTGGACGGGCTTGACGGCGTTCTCATTGGCCTACGCACCCGTGAACTACTGCCTGAACTGCTTAAGGCGCGATGCGCCAAGCAGCCCGTGATCCTGTTCATCGAAGACAGCCATTGGATCGACAGCGCCTCGGAAGAGCTGTTGCAGGGCATCGTCAACCGGTCGGACCTGACCAACCTGTTGCTGATCCAGACCCACCGCCCGGAATACACGCCTGCTTGGCGCGATGACGACAAGGTTCGAACCATCGCGCTGAAACCTCTGGTGACCGAGGATTTCGCCAACCTGGCGCGCAACCGGCTGGGCGTAACCACTCTGCCTGTGGGGCTGGACAGGCAACTGGCCGAACGTGCCGGTGGCAATCCGCTGTTTGGCGAAGAAATCCTAACCTATCTGCTGGAACAAGGCAGTCTGCGGGTCGACGCTGCCGAAGCGCATCTGGATATCGACATGGCGCAAGCCGACCTGCCGGCCAGCATGTTGAACCTGCTGACCGCCCGCGTTGATCGTCTGTCGACCGAGGATCGGGACCTGCTGCAAGCCGCCGCCGTAATTGGGCGACGGTTTGATCCGGGTCTGCTCTCACAACTGGCCAAAGACCCTGCTGAAACCGGTGACGCCCTGCAGCGACTTCAGGCTCAGGACGTGTTGTATCGCGACGAAAACTCCTCGGACTACGTGTTCAAGCATGTCCTACTGCGCGATGCTGTATATCAAAGCCTTGTCGCCACTCGCCGCGCGGGCCTGCATCTGGAAGTGGCCGAGTGTCTGGTCCTGCGCAACGCAAACCGCCTGCAGGAAGTGGCCGAAATGTTGGCCTACCACTACGGCCAGACGGACCAGACCGACAAAGCGTTTCGATATACGGCGATGGCCGGGGACAAGTCTCTGGGCGTCTATTCGCTAGATGAGGCCAACAACTACTACACGGCAGCCTATGCTCTATACGAAAGCGACCCGGACTGCGCTTCAAAGACCGAGTTCGCTGAGTTTCTGGCCAGCTTTGCGCTGTGTTCGAACATCTCGCTCAGGGTCAAAACGATCATTGACCTTGCCGGATCCGTGCGCCCCATCCTTGAACAGGTGGGCGACAGCTCTCATCACGCTCTGTTCCTGCACCATTATGTGTCCTGCCTTGTCTGCAACGGCAAATACCGCGAAGCCCACTGGGTTCAACAGGATCTGACCGCCATGGCCGAACGCCTTGGCGATCCGGCCTCACGGGCCTATGCCATGGTGAATGAGCTTTCGGTGTCGATCTATTTCTCGCCGATTTCAAACGCCGAGTTCGAAGCAAAGGCACGCGTGATCGAGGCCGAGCTGGAAAAGATCGAAGACGCCTATATCCAGAATTTCTACCTCGCCACCATTGGTTGGAACGAATTGACCCGTGGACGGGTCGCCCGCGCACATGCCACTGCAGACAAGATGATTGCGCTGGGCAAGAAGACCAACGACCCAAGGGCTTTGGGCTATGGCACAGCGATGAAAGCCCTGATCGCCATGGTCGCCGATGACCACGAAAAAGCGCTGGCCATCGCGGAAGAGGCGCACAAGGCTTCAAAAGTCGAGTTCGAACGCGCCATCGCCGAGGCCGCCCGCGTATCCGCCATGGTGCCTACGGAAACACCCGGCGCGATCGAGATCATTGAGGCCCATATCGCCAATTGCAATGAACACGGCTGGACCCTGTTCACCATGGGCCCGGCAACGATGCTGGGAGTAGCCTATGCCCTCAAAGGACGCATCGCTGACGGGCTACGGCAGATCGAGCGTGCCGTTCAAAAACGCACGGACGAAGGCACTAAAGTGTCGGCCGATTGGGCGCGTCTGTTCCTATGCGAAATGTATCTTGCCATCCTGACCGGTGAGGGCGGAGCGTCAGCTGGCGTCTTTCTCCGGAATTTCCGCTCGATCCTTTGGGTGCTGTTCTTTGGCGAAAAGAAACTGGTTGCTATGCTGGACGAGGTGCGCAGCAACCCCCAATTCGACGACAAAGGGCACTATATAGCCCGCTGCGACATGATCCTCGGGTTGCTCTATAAAGCGCGCAAGAAGAAGCAATTGGCCGTGCAACACCTGAGCAAAGCCCGCGTCATCGTTGAGACTGCGGGCCAATCTCCGATGCTGTCCCGGATCGACACGGCTCTGGCCGAGTTGGCCTAGAAGTTTATCCGAAATGTGCCAATATTTAAGGTTGCGGCGGAGTGGAAGTGCGGAACTATGCCTGCAAGTTACTGAAAGGTATATATTGAATTTGAAAAACAGTGGGTTAAACTATTAAAGTACTGAACTGAACTTGGTGTCTAGCGGAGCAAAGCCCAAGGTTAGAATGCTAGAATTCTCGTTTCGAAACACATCGCTGCCACTCATACAAATTTCAGAGAATGACAACTCTGAGCCTAAAGGGCCCAACGCTGCGCTTTCGACGCAGGTCAGCTTGACAAGGCAAAGCGCCAAACGTCTGCCAGACGAAATTTGAACATAGGCGCGAAGCCATACTCATGCTATTTTTAAGATGGGTTTGTAGGGCGGGAAGCTGTTGGATCGCCAGCATTCAAAAGAGATTGACCGCGTCTTAAGCGGTTTCGATACAGGGCGAGACCGACTTGTCGCGGATAGCTGGCAGCGCTGTGTTGAAACCTACGGTATGGATCCCTCACGACAAGAACCTGCGCACATCCTGCCTGACACCAAATTCCGAGAACATCTGGAGCAATCCGAACGTCTGATCGCGACCGCGCGTTCGGGGCTGCAATCGCTGTTTGCGCAGGTGGCAGGGCAGAACTACGTCCTGCTGCTTGCGGATGCAGATGGCGTCTGCGTCGATTTCTTTGGCGACCGGAACTTCGAGGAAGAGCTCAGAACTGCGGGTCTTCATCTGGGTTTCAAGTGGACGGAAGAGTTGGCAGGAACGAACGGAGTGGGGTCGTGCATTGTTACAGGTCAGCCAGTGACCATCCATCAGGGCGATCATTTTTCGATCACGCATACGCCGCTGTCTTGCACGGCAGCGCCTATTTTTGACACCAAAGGAGCTCTTGCGGCTGTTCTGGATGTGTCATTGTTGCGTGGACCCTCACCAAAGGCGTCGCAGAATCTGGCCATGACATTGGTGACGAACTCCGCCCGTCGCGTCGAAATGGCAAACCTGATGGCATCGACCCGGCGAGATTGGGTCCTGCGCTTTTCAGCCAGCCCCGAGTTTCTTGAGGTCGATCCCGAAGCGGCGGTTGCAGTGGACGGAGGCGGCAAGATCATCGGTATGACCTCGGGGGCCCGACGTGCGCTGGACCCGGACAGTTCGGGCCACCTGATTGGGTCGCAATTGCAGGACTGGCTTGAAATCAGCGTTGATGACATGCCCGAATTCATGCGCGGCAGACCGTCTGAAGACCGCGTTTTACACCTCAAGGATGGGCGCGCGCTCTATGGTCATGCCGTTGCTCCACAGACGCCGCAGATGACGGCAGCTCTGCGCAAACGGGAAAAGGCTCTGCCTGGCGCCCTTGGTAGCTTTGCAGGGCCGGATGCGGGCCTTCAGCAACTTTTGAACAAAGCGGCCCGTCTTGCGCCGACCAATCTGCCGCTTTTGCTGACCGGTGAAAGCGGGACGGGCAAGACCAAGCTGGCGCGCGCGATCCATATGGCTGATCCTGCGACACAGGATTTCCACACCGTGATCTGTTGCGATACGCCAACATTCAATTTCTGCCATGGTATCGAACCCGGCACACTGTTCCTGCGTGGCGTTGAAGACCTGAGCGAGCCTGCTCAGGCCTCTCTTTTGGCAGTGCTTGAGCGGCGGGCTGATCTGAGGATCATCGCCTCATGTCGGCAGCCCCCGGCGGGATTGCAGGGCAGTCTGCGCGAAGATCTGCTGCACCGGATTGCGGGGGCCACATTGTCTCTACCGCCTTTGCGCCACCGTGCGGATCTGGATTGGCTGATTGATCGTCTGCTCCGACGGTTTGCCAACCACGATATTCGCCTGTCAACCGCTGCCCGCGCGGACCTGAAATCACGGTTGTGGCGCGGCAATATTCGTGAACTGGAACATCTGCTGCACAGTTCGGTCGCCCTGTGTCAGGACAACATCATCGACTTAACGGATTTGCCCAGCCCGGCACTAGCCCCTACGCAAAAGCAGGACTCAGATGATCTGGAAACACTTCTGCGTGCTTGCGATTGGAACATGTCCCAACTGGCAAGGCGCCTTGGTGTGAACCGATCGACGATCCTGCGCCGTATGCGAAAAGCCGGGCTTAGACCGCCCGCTTAAACGCATATGTACCCGTGTTGCGCCCTTGTTGCGCGCGCAACAAGCAATGGCGTTTTTGGACCGCACCAAGTGTTTATGCGCCAAATCCGCTTGCCCGAAGGGTTTCGGATTTGCCAGCCTTCTGCTCCGTGGAGATAGGGAGGATGACATGCTCGACACAACACTCTCGGATCAGGTTCAGGGGTTTCTGGATGACTTCGGTTCGGCTTTGTCCAAAGGAGATATCGATGCCGCCTGCGAAATGTTCCAGGACGATTGTTTTTGGCGCGATCTGGTCAGCTTTACCTGGAATATTAAAACGGTCGAAGGTAAAGCGCAGGTGGCAGATATGCTGTCGCATCAGCTGGCCACAACCAAGCCGAGCGGTTGGAAAATAGCCGAAGGTGAAGTTCCAACTGAAGAAGGCGGAATAACCACCGCTTGGATCGAGTTCGAGACCGAAGTGGCACGCGGCTACGGGTTGATCCGCCTCAAGGATGGCAAGATATGGACCCTGCTGACCACGATGGTCGAGCTGAAAGGTCATGAAGAACCCAAAGGGTTCAACCGTCCACTTGGGGCCAAGCACGGCGCGGGCAAACACAGGACCACATGGGCAGAAGAACGGGTGCAGGAAGAGGCTGAACTGGGCTACAAGACACAGCCCTACTGCGTCATCATCGGCGGCGGTCAGGGTGGTATCGCCATGGGCGCGAGGCTGCGTCAGCTGGGTGTGCCGACGATAATCGTTGAACGGAATGACCGGCCGGGCGACAGTTGGCGCAATCGCTACAAATCCCTCTGCCTGCATGATCCGGTTTGGTACGATCATCTTCCTTACATCAAGTTCCCGGAAAACTGGCCCGTCTTCTCGCCCAAGGACAAGATCGGTGACTGGCTTGAGATGTACACCAAGGTGATGGAGTTGAACTATTGGACGCGCACGACGGCCAAATCCGCCACGTTCGATGAAGACAAGGGCGAATGGACCATCACTGTCGACCGGGACGGTGAAGAGGTTGTACTGCGGCCCAAGCAACTGATCATGGCGACAGGGATGTCCGGCAAGAAACGCATGCCTGATTTTCCGGGTATGGATGTTTTCAAAGGCGAACAGGTGCATTCGTCGGAACATGAAGGCCCGGACAAATGGGCCGGTAAAAAGGTCGTTGTGGTGGGGTCCAACAACTCGGCCCACGACATCTGCGCGGCGCTTTGGGAAAACGATGCCGATGTGACAATGGTGCAGCGGTCCTCAACCCATATTGTCCGCTCGGACACCCTCATGGAAATCGGACTGGGCGATCTCTATTCTGAACGTGCGGTGCGGTCTGGCATGACGACCGAAAAGGCCGATCTAATCTTTGCATCGCTGCCCTATCGCATTCTTCATGAATTCCAGATTCCGGCCTATGCCGCGATGAAAGAACAGGACAAAGAGTTCTATGATGGCCTTGAAAAGGCCGGGTTCTGGCTGGACTGGGGCGATGACGACAGCGGGCTGTTCATGAAGTACCTGCGTCGCGGATCGGGCTACTACATTGATATCGGGGCCAGTCAGTTGATCATTGATGGTGAGATCAAGCTGAAACGCGGCCAGGTCACCGCGCTTGATGAAACCGGAGTCATACTTGATGACGGCACGCATCTGGATGCCGATCTGGTGGTCTACGCGACGGGGTATAATTCGATGAACGGCTGGGTCGCAGACCTGATGGGTCAGGATATGGCAGATCGACTTGGGAAATGCTGGGGCCTGGGTTCTGACACAACCAAGGACCCGGGGCCTTGGGAAGGCGAGCAACGCAATATGTGGAAGCCGACACAGGTTCCAAACCTTTGGATGCATGGTGGAAACCTGCATCAGTCCCGGCACTATTCACAGTTCCTGTCGTTGCAAACAAAAGCCCGAATGGAGGGTATCCCGACGCCTGTCTACGGCCTGCAAGAAGTATATCACCTCAGTTAAAGCACGCGCTTCGAACAAAAAGTGGACATCGCGCCATCGCGAAATGAAAAAACAGTTGTAGCGGTTCCATTCTAATTGATGAGCTTTCTTTACAGCTATCCTTAATCAGGAGAATCTTCATGCTCGTCCAGGTCCAAAACCGCAGGGTCGATCATGCGTTTGCTCGCGCTCATCCTGACTGAGTTCCGCATGGCTTTACTCCGCCGGAGCAATCTCCGAAAACGCGCTTCGTCGAGCACAAGCAATGTCGAAGGTGCCAACACCCGCACGTTCACGCGACGGGGCCGTTTCATTAGCATGGCCAATTGCCCAAACATTTCGCCACGACCTAACCGCGTGATGTGTCTGCCGAACTCCACTTCGACTGCCCCAGAAGCGATAAAAAACACACTCCGGGTCAATTCATCTTTGGAAAGGATCGTGTCACCCGCGTTGGCGTAACGGGTACGAAGCGCTCTACTGAGTTTTCGCAATGAAGCTTTGTCGAGATCAGAGAATAGTGGAAACTGCCTGACCAGATCCCGCCCCTTGAGGGCGATGTCAAGTACAGGACGCCCTTCGGACAAAGCACGTCGTGCCGCCACTTCCTGCATCAACACTGAATAGAGCTCTTCGCCTACCAGGCCATCCTCGCGCATGACCAAGTATTCTCGCTCCTCCAGTCGCAATGCCGTCCTTCGGATGAACCGCCGCTCCAGCTTTTCCGCGTAGCCTGGATATTGGAGCCGCAATCCTTCAAGCGCTGTCTCAACCGCCTCGGATCGGCGCTCCAACAGGTCGTCTAGCAACTCCGCAACCCGGCGACCGTGGATCCGGCGTATACGACCACGGACAAACCCATCGAGATCCCGAAGGATCAGACGTTGCATGAGCAGTCTTTCGAACCTGTCTGCTGTTATACGAGTGAGCGGAAACGAGATTCGTAGGCGGTTGTGCAGGAACACGGCGATCCGAAAAGACTTGCCATAGACGACAGATCGATTGGACGCGCGCTGATAGCCGATCCGACCACCGGTCCTTGCGCCTTCAATGAGCCGATCAGCATCGGACAGAATTTTTTCGCTGAGAACTGATGACATGGTGCGCTCTCGCATTCGGGCCAATACGGAATCCCGCTCTGCACCGGCCAACGCAATAAGGCCAAGCGTAATCCGGTCACGATCCAGGATCTCCGCGCTGTCTTCGGCGGCTTTTACAGCCTCGTCGAGGCGTTCGCTAAATTGTTTGGCTTCGTTTCTTACAATTTGGTGGGTCAGGTCGTAGTTTTCCGCAGTGCGAGACACATCCTCGCGGACTGATTGCAAGGCGACTGCGACCACCTGGCGCGACAATGCCGTATCAAGCGGAGTGAGCTTGTCGAGTCCTAGCTTTGTGATCACCGTTCGCAAGGTTGTCCCTTGGACAATCAGTGTAAACAGCGTAAAGCCAGTGGCCAAAATACCGACCAGACGCTTGGTTTCGAGCGGTACTTGAGTGCTTTCGGTGACTGCCAGTGCCAATGCCAAAGTCACGGCGCCCCGCAACCCACCCCAAAGCATTGCAGTGCGATAGGGGCGTTCCACAACTGGCGACAGACCGATTGTCGTGAGCAAGGGCAACAAGCCGAACAAAACCGCCGCCCGCGCTAGTGTTGCAGCAAGAACCACCACTGCCAGCAGGCCAAAGTCAGACGGCTGCACCCCTTCCAACAGTCTCGGTATTAACAATGCTGCAAGAATAAAGATCAGTGCTCCGGCCCAATGTGCCAGAAGATCCCATACTTCTTGCAGATTTACCCAAGCAACCGGTGACAAACGACCGGGGCCGGTGAGGTTGAGCGTTAGACCTGTGACCACTACTGCGATAACACCCGAAGCCCCGACGCTTTGTTCCGCAACGATATAGGCGAGGTACGGCAGTGCGACAGAAATTGAAATTTGCGCCTTGTCCCAACGGTCTACGAAAGCCATCATCCAAACCGCCAAACGCGCCATAAGCCAACCAGTGAGCGCTCCGCCAACGATCAACAGCGGAAACTGCCCCACGGCGTCACTTAGCGACGGATCAGGTCTCCCGAGCATCACAAAGCTCATGAATAGCCCAAAAAGAGCAATCGCGGCAGCATCGTTCAGGAGGCTTTCACCCTCGATTATTCGCGACAACCTGCGTGGTGCGGAGATTGACCTAAAAATGCTGACAACCGCCGAGGGATCAGTTGTTGAAACGATAGCTCCAATCAACAGGCAGGCGACGAGCGGTAAAGCACTTACCCAACTAAGCGCATAGCCAATAGAGAGGGTAGCCACAATCACTGCTACAACGGCCATCATCAGGATCGGCATCCAGTCATCCAGCATCCTGCGCAGGTTCATGCCGAGAGTCGCCTGAAAGAGCAACGTTGGCAGGAAAACATAGAGGAAGACGTCTGACCGGATCGGCAAATCAATAATCGCCTGCGCTCCCGGGTTCAGTGCATCCGTCAAGTCAGTGTTGAGAAAGAACGTTGCGCCAAGTCCGATCACTATCCCCAGGACCGCTAGGATAACGCTGTAAGGCAGGCGCATACGTGCAGCCAATGGTTCCGCCACACCGATTACAACAAAAAAAGAAGTGATGATGGTCGTAATGACGACAATATCCATTACTACGTATTACCTGAGAACTCGAATTAAGGGAAATCGCCCCTTCAAAAGGATCGGCTTTGCGGGATCAATGTGTTGGTTCAAAAACATCCAGGTTGCGCACTTGCAAGGAGTGTTTGCGTTGGCGGACCGCTCTTTGACACTAGCTCTGTAAGTGAACCGCTGGAATATATCGATCACCGCGCTTTAAAAAGTCCGCTTCCTTCACATAGCATTTGTCGGTTGAGCGCGCCGCAACGTACACTAAGGGTTCGGAGCAGTCGCTCGCTGCCATTCGGTTGAATAGCTACCATGCTTGCAATATTGGCCGAATTTAGGACAACACCTTAACCGACTCAATTTTGGTTCTTCTGACAAAATCTGGGCATCTAAGTGGGCACCGCAACATAGTTATACCTACAACTTTCGCAAATATGCCCAAGAGACAAATCCTTTTAGACCACGCGCACGTTGCAAGGACACGCGGCACCAACGGGTGTCGCCGGTCTGCTCGCAACTGTGAACTTTTAATGCTGTTCCATTTGGAAGGCCCACTATCACGTTGAACCCTATTCCCGGTCCTGCACGCAATTTCAGCATGTCTCCGTCTTCAACGCCAAAAACCTCGTACTGTCCGAGAGAAGCTGCCGTTGCGGATTGAGTTAAGACAATTGTGCCTAGGGAAAATGCCACTAAGGGCAAGAAGACTGCACTTCGCATAATGTTAACCCGCCTGTTTCCTCAACTGCAATCCTAGCGCCTCTGATCATCAAGCGTAACTCCCTGATCGAAGACTGCGCACGTTTAAACGGACCATTGAACTAAGACTTTTAAGTATGCCGAAGGTCAGGTTTGGGCTCAACTTGGTCATCTGACCATTTTTCTCAGATGACAGCTTATGAACGAAAAGTAGACACATAAGGGCATGGCAGTGCGGGTTAGGGCCTGCCTCTAATGTCCAAATACTCTTTATCAGGCTCTTGATATCCAGCTCCTTCATGGCTGCACACCCTCACAACAATGATTATGAAGAGTGCCATCAGGATTGCTCTGGCACTTGGGGTTTGGAGCAAGTATTTCATTATTCTTTTTTATTGTTGCGTGAGTGACTTGGCAAAGAAGTCCGGCGCCTTTTCATTCAGCCCGTCAGTTGAGCTCAACTAACCGGCAGCAGGCCGCATTTGGAAGCGGTTCGGAGGAGGTCAATTGATAGGTTTTTGCTCCGAGCGCCAACAGTTCGTGAGCATCCGTGATTTGAGGTATCCGGATTTCAAAGCAACAAAAGACAACCACTCTGTAAATTTAACGACGTCAGAGTTAGTAACGCGGTTTTGCGAAGGCTTTGATGCTAAGAAGGAAATGACGCAGGATTAAACCTTCGATTCAAACGCCAAGGTAAAAAACTTCTCAGTTCTAATCCTCAGCATGATTGGCGGGACTACCTGAAATCCTTGTTTCCGCACCTTAGAGAGTTCGCATTTAACTGCGTGCGTAATGCGACCAGAATTAAACCTTGGATACGCCGTTTCTCGCAGCCACGAAATCGACAAGGTGAGGAACATAGTCGTTCGGTCCGTCACCTCCAGCGGCGAGCGCCATTGCAAAACTGTTTTTTGCGGCGTTTCCGATTGGATTGGACAGCCCCACTTCATCTGCCATGGCTTCGAGGTAACGCAAATCTTTTAGAGCATTGGACAGAGTGAATTTGTGAGACTCTCGATTGCCTTCAACGGCGTACCCCATGAAGGTTTGATAAAACCCGCAATCCATCCTGCTGCCACGAATGACCGAGTCGAATTCCTTGGTGGATATTCCTACTTTTTCGGACAGTGCCAACGCTTCTGAATAGAGCGCCGCGTATCCCAGTGAAAGAAAGTTATTCAGAAGCTTCATTTTGTGCCCTGCAGCACATGGGCCAATGTGAACGATGGTCTTTGCCCAAGCTGCGATAACGGGCTTCAACCGCTCAAAAACAACAGGGTCAGCGCCGACCATGGTCGCCAGTTCTCCGTTCTGTGCTTGCACGGGCGTCCCGCCCAACGGCGCGTCCGCCATGTGGTGACCGGCCTGCGCTAACTTCTTTGCCAGTGCCATAGTGGAATTCGGGTCTGACGTGGAACAATCCACAATGACGCTACCGGTCTGCATGGTTGGCATCATGGCCGCGACAATTGCCTCGACCTGAGGTGAACCGGGTGCACAAATATGGATAACTGAGGAAACTGCCGCGAGCTCCGCGAGGTTTTCTGCCTCCGTCGCACCCTGAGCGACCAAGTCACCGACAGGGCCACGGTTTCGATGAGCAACCACATTAACTTTGAAGCCGGCTTTTAGCAGATTTGCGGCCATACCCTGACCCATCAAGCCAACACCAACAAATCCTATCGTTTCTTCGCTCATCGAGGTCTCCCTTTACCATTCACGGAGAGTCAGTGTGGACTAGTACAGAATGAAAAAGCAATGGTGGCTTAACTTTGCTTCGTGAACCAAGGCGCAGGACGCAGCGAATGAACGTTTCTAGTCCTTTTCGACAGATGCTGCGCTTGAACCAAGTGTCTGCATTGTGCTCGAAACAGTCGTTCCTTGAATTCAACTTTAAGTCTGCTCTGCGCGCTATCCGGTCATTCAATCTAAACGTATGAAGGCAGAAGAATGGAACAAATCGGATCGCTCCCATCTGGATCGCCAGCATTTCTTCGATCTCGTCTTGCGGTTTAACCCCGGCAACAACCGACATCACGAAGTTCGATGTTGTCTCCGAGACAGAACTGTCCTGCTGTCCGGGAGTCGCGACTTGATCCATAACGCCTTCGAAGAACGGGTAGTCTGCTGTGCCAAGCTAATGCATCGCCAACCCCAAGATTTCTGCCGCCTCGTTCATCGACAGAAACACCTTGCCGTTGTTGCTACCGTTAGAGCGGGAGTGAAGCTCCAGCCAGAGCTTCACTGCAGGTCCGGACAGAGCCCGCCATGCAGGAGATTTGATCATGGCGTAGGGCAGAGGGACTTATTGGCCCTCATCTGACCGTTTGCCCTTCGGAGATCGACGCCTACTCATCGCGGCACCTCCTCTGGAAATGCTCGGGAATGGCATCTGACTTCGGAACGTCGCAGCCGATATGCGCCCGGACGAGCCGGGTCAGGCCGGATTTGGACACACAGTACCCTCGCGTGTCCCATGCTGCTCCCCCAGCAGGAAATTGGGGGCTCTGGCGCTGAAACAGCCATTGGACGCCGTCCCGACATACGGCGATGCGGTAGACACCATGGCGCAAGAGCTCGCCGCTGTAGTTGTCAGCGATTTCTCGATGATCAGTTCGGGGAAGCGAGCATGTGTCTAGCCCCCTGTCGTGTGAGGTATTGATCGACTTGGAAAGGGAGATATCAGCCATGCTCGATCCTTCCTTTCCCTACGATCACCCGTTCGACCGGGTGGCTCAGGGGCGACCAGTAGTACCGGCGCTTGTTTTTTCTTGTCGGCGCGGGGCATCCTGTGGCATCAACTGGACTTGCTAGGTTGGCAGTTGATGTCACTGGAAAAGCCCCATTTCCGCGCTTGGAGTTGGGGTTTCTCACTATGTAGCCTGGTTGTCGGGATCGGTGTGCCGCGCCGCCAGCCAGGCGTTCAGATCCGCGTTGTAACAAGCGATCCTCCGTCCGATGCGGATAAGCCGAAATCCGTGCGCAGCGGAACACCCTTGTGGTTCTCGTGTCTTTTGACCGTTACGCGCACGATCCAGCGCCGCGCATCAGAGGGATCAACAAAAAGATACAGTCCAGAACCGTCGCCATGCCGACCCAGGCCAAGATTATCTACCAGCTTCCCGCAGAGCGCAGCCATTAAAATACCACAAAATATACCACTCAATGAGATGTACTAAGGTTAACTTAGTAACGCTCAAGATGATACGATGAGATAGTAAACGCTGATAATTTATAGCTAAACGGCAAGTTAGAAAGGACGCGCCAATTATCCGAAATAGGTTTATGGCGGAGACGAAGGGATTCGAACCCTCGAGACGGTTTCCCGCCTACTCCCTTAGCAGGGGAGCGCCTTCGACCACTCGGCCACGTCTCCACGGACGGGTATATCCGTGCAAGCAGCGGAAGTACAAGGGCATTTCTTCAGGGATTGGATTTTTTTACAGACCCGCGCGAAGCTGTTGAAATAGCACGAAATAGCGATTTTTGACTGGGGGCATTCACCTGTTCAAGCTGCGCATTACTGTTCACAATCATGATCAAACAAAAAGGGATCGAAGCCTGTGCGAGTGGCCGTTGCATGTTGCACTAGTTCAAAGACTTTAGATCACGCGGCGGTCGCAGTATTCGGCTAACACCGTCGAAAAGGGTGGTGTGGGTTCTGACTATCCTCAGATCACCGAATGAAAGGTGTTGTCAAGATGGATCACGAACCGGGCATGGACCGGACACAAAAAACGGTTCAGGGCGGCTTGTTCGGTACTTTGTTCGACTGTGATGTTTGCGGGAGTAGGAATTGAACCTGTGACCTTCAGGTTATGAGGCTGACGAGGTTAGGACGTTAAGCAATTGATCCGGGGATCAATTGTAGTCTGAACGGGCTGTTTTGGATTTTCTAACGCTGGTTGCGGGAGAGCGCAACCACCGTTGCCGAACGCAATTGAAATGCCAATTTTAGGGCTTTGGGCTTAACGTTTCAGAACCTCTGTCGCTGAGCGCCAGCAATTGAGTTTTGGCCAAATCCAAACAGATACTTAGGTTCAGGACCCATTGCTTTCCGCTTTGCGGCGTGTGTCACGGTTCAAAAACGAACGGTGAACATGTCTGATCTCTTCTTGCTTACGGATGCGCAAATCACGCATCTGGAGCCCTTCGTCCCGAAGCACCATGGCAAGCCGCGCGTCGATGACATGCGTGTGTTGAGCGGGATTATCTTCATAAATCGCAATTGCTTGCGGTGGCGGGATGCCCCTGCTGCCTATGAACCGCAAAAGACGCAGTACAATCGATGGAAACGGTGGAGCGACAAGGGCATCATTCGCGCGAATGATGGCTGGCTTGGCCACTGAGTACCGCGAACAGAAGACCGTGGTGATCGATGCGACCTATCTGAAGGCTCAGCTGAAAGCGACCAGCACGGGCATCAAAAACGGGGGGCGGACGCCTGATTGGCTGAACCAAGGGCGACATGAACACCAAACTGCACGTCATCTGCGATAGTCAGAGACGCCCGCTGAACCTGTTAACAATCGCAGGACAGGTCAGCGACTACATCGGTGCTCGGGATCTGTTCAGCGGTATACCGAATGCCGATTGGATACTCGGAAATCGCCGATACGATGCCGTTTGGTTCCGAGAAGCGTTGCAAGACACAGGTATACGCGTTTGTACCCCGGTCGGAAGCAGCGCAAGACGACGGTGAAGTACGACAAGGGCCGACACAAACGCCTCAACCGGATCGAGATCATGTTTGATAGGCTCAAGTGTTGGCGCCGTGTGGCAACCCGATACGACAGGTGCCCGAAGGTCTTCCTCTCAGCAATCGCCCTCGCAGCTCTCGTCATCAGTTTACTATTAGTCCTGACCCTAATTTCACGTGAACATAGAAGTTAATAACTCACTTTCGCATGGCTACCTTAAGACTTCTTTTTAAAGTGCTGTCTTTCAATTTGGCTTCAGCACCGAGCTCGCCATAGTGATTCTCGTATTTCTTAATCAAACCCTCAACCTCTTTTCGGGTCTTCAGAGATACCTTGGGGTTCTTGTGAACTTGCTTCAATTCATCCTGCAGCATAACTTTGTACTTCTCCAGCAGCCGAAGCCTCTTTGACACTCCTTCCCAAATTTGTACGTCACCGGAAAGGTTCTCCGAGTACTTCGCGGAGACCATGTTCCAAACCTTCCGACGGTTTACTTTAGGCAAAAGTTCCCAATCGTCGCTGGCAAGCGCGTTTACACAAGATAGCATGTCAGAGTATTTCTTAGGGTCTCCAGCATTTGCTCCAGTGGCTTCCACGAGTTTTGGAATCGGGGATTTTATGCGCTTTAGAACATCGTTAATCGTATCTATCGTCACATAACCTGTGTATTCGCGCGCGTCTTTTTCGACCTTCTCAATGATTTTCCACATCGGGATTGTTTCAGGCTGCGCTTGCAGCCCTTTCTTCATCTTCATGAGGTTTGTTTTTCCCAATCCCGCATAAATAGCCCCCCGATTCGGGATTGGCATGATCACTTTGCTATACTTTGAGAGCCAATTTTTGAATTCTTTCAAGTTTTGCTTCTGTCGGCATTCTACGGCAGCGTTTCTATCCATCATTCAGCCTATCATTCAGTGGAAAGCTTTCAATCTTCTGTATGCTACGGCCCTACAAACACTTCTTATTTCGAAACACACCTGTTGATAAATGGCTATCATCGAAAACGCTGCATTGCCGCGAGATTTAGATTATCGTTAAGACTTGAAACAAGATTGATTCTAAGGAGATAGTTTAGAGTGACGCAATTTGCTTCAAGAGCTTTTTGTCATCACTAATAATGGCTCGAAACTTTTTCAATTGTACTTCTGAGCTTTTCTTTATCTTGCTTGTCTGCACTTGCAGGTCTTTAGCAGGGTCCCATGTTACAGCCCGAGACCAAGCTGCCCAAGCGTCTTCAAACTTTCCTTTGGCTATATCACGAACTATCCGGGATTCACTCAATTTGACATAAGTTCGCGCCCAAAAAGAAGGGCTAGTATAGTCAACCCAGGCTTGGAAATAGGCCGCACCAAGCTGCTCAGCAGTAGAGCTAGACGATTTCATTTTTTCCGCGATTGGCTTAAGTACTGGTTTGACGACCGCGTCCTCAAGGTAGTCGTTGCGGAACTCCATCATTTGTTGATAAAATTCTTTGTTGGCCTTAGCGATTTCGTCGCCGCTCTTTTTCATTGCAACAGACGCCTTCGAACCTACCTTGTAAATTCCATGAGTAAGGCTGATCAGTGTTGCTGCCAAATCGACCGCATCACCCGTCGATTTAGCTTTTTTGAGAGCCGCGCTAATTTCCCGCACCTGTGCATCTCTGGATTTTTGGATATCTGAGCAAATCTTTTCGTAGGCCGCAATTCTACGTTCGTAGCGTGATATCAGCGCCTTTTTGGATTTAATACCTTGCGATGTATCCAGATGACTAGGGATTAAAATCTTGCTACCAGGTGTGATGATTGCGGGATTTGGATTTTCTTTTCGGAATTTTGCGTTGATCCCAGCATTATAGATCTCTTTGTACGACCTAAAGCCATAAACTCGAGCAATTTTATCTAGTGTTTCACCCTTTTTGATCACATGGATACGAACTCGTTTAGACATAGCACCCCCCAAAAAAAGAAAAATAAAAAGGCGTTCCCGATCTTATGTTTATTCGCCAGCGAATGACCCAACAGCACGAAAACCACCGCTTACTCCATCACTTAAGGCAAATCCACCTACGAGGCCGCCGGGGGCAATTAGCGTACCACCACCAACCGTTAGATGTTCGACAGCGCCAACAAAGCTTCCATTCAACTCACCTGATATTCCGCCACTTCCAGTTACAAAGCTAGTATAGCTATCAAAACCGTCTTCTAAAGCTAACGAACTATTCCCCGCCACGGTCGCTCCACCGATTGACAATTCTGCTTGGCCTGTGCGGGACCCAAAGTTAAAGGTGTCTGAAAATGTGCCAGTCTGAGTTGAGACGATTCCACCCATCACGACATTGCCGATGGCGTGACCCGAATACCGAACAGTCGTAGAAAGACCGTTATCCATTGCATCTTGGACTGACCCGTTTATCAAATCAGTTTCATCTCCTGACAGTTCGTTACCCGCAGCGAAAGTTCCCAAATGGACATGTTCTCTGCTCCCAGAACCCATTCCAGTGTCGATGTCACCAAAAAAGAATCCCCACTTCACATGCTCATATCCATTCGTGGTCGATGAGACAGAGGCACCGATGCCTTCTGCTACAAGACCGCCAGATATCAACGCTGCATCACTCGCACCATCAGTACTGCGAGCCCCAAATTCAGTGTCGCTGACATACGCACTCGCTCCACCTTCGCCTCCTAAAGTTAAGTCGTCGATTGCAACTTGGAAACTATTGGACGCGGCGTCGAAGTTGGAAAAAAACAAGTTAGGGCCCGCAAGGGTATCTGGAAGCAAATCTGGGTTTCCCATGGGTCGGATTGTCGAGCCTCCGGGAGTTTCCACGTCGACAAGGCCCACCGCATACCCAATGGTTTCACTCGGCGCGAAGCCAAAGCCGGTTCTGTTTCCAGGCAATGCTTCAGTTCCTGTCGCGACGCCCAGTCTCAGAGCGGCGTATTGCACTGGTGCAAGCTCTTCAATCTGTTCCGGTTCGAGCCCATCTGTTGATCCAACAGGGCTTTCGAACCCGTTTCCAAGGGACCCGCGGGCTTCGACATCGTCGAAGATCGTTCCAGTATTTTCCAGCACAAAGAACCCTAGGCGACCGGGTGTTGGGGATCCTGGGCTTCCTATGTTCGGATTTCCTCCTCCCGCCGCGGTACTTTGGAAGTCAGAATAAAGAAGAACGGGACTCTTTGACGTTCCGCTCGAATTGATCCCTCTCGTAGATCCAATGGCACGGCTGAAGATCAGAGCATCAACAATTTGATCGTTGCCATACCCCTCAGTTCCTCCGTTTAGTTCACTCGTGAATCGATAGCGGACTTCCCCTATTGTTGCCGAGATTGTTGATACCTGCCGACCCTCCGCATCGTTCCGGATACCCAAGTCAGCATACAAAAGTTTGGATGTATTTGGCGCAGTCTCACCGTCATCTACAATGACCGGCCCGTCCGGATTTATGATAAGCAAATCGCTTTGCGCCAACTGGGAAAGATCTAGAGAAAACGTAGATTCACTATAGTCATCAGCCAGTTCTAGCCAAGTCTCCCCGCGAAAGAAGGCGCGATCTCCGTCAGAAAGATCCATTCCAGCAGTAAGGTCAGATAGACTGTCGGCGGCAAGGAGTTGGCTTCCCATTCCCGCCGCGAGGTGGAAACGGTCGACACTCTCTCCGGGCACGCGATTTTCAATGACTTGATCTAAGTCTCCGGCAGAAAAAATGTAACGGCGCGATTCAGATGGGTCGTGAACCAAAGCCGCTGCGTCACTGTTGCCGCCATAAACTAGGATATCTCTCCCGTATTCGAAGTCAAAATTCTCACCGTTTAAAGAAGGAGTGTTTTCGATGGCTTCGACAAAAGCAATTTCGGTTTCCGTTTCATCGATAAACCCGTCATCGCCTCCGATTTGACAATCTCGAATTGAATCACAGCGCCAGTTAAACGCTGCTAACAAGTTCATGTCCAAGAAGATAAAATTGTCCCTGCGGTTTAATGTGGTCGAACCAGGAATAACTCTATCGAAATCCGTCCCAAAATTGATACCTTCGACGGTTACACCAGTACCCTTGTGCCAAATACCACCAATTGCCGGCGTATTGATCCCGGGACGAACTCCAAATGTTGTATCGGCACGAATAAAGTCTCCAGACCCGATATTGTAGATAGAATTTGTAGAAAGGAGTCCCATTGGGAGGCTTTCGAATCTTATTAGCCCTTGATCTGTATCCAAACTAAATTCGTTTGGCGGCAGTTGCGCAACAATGCCGGACGTTGCAGAGCCGTAGTAATATCCAACGGCACGCGAGCCGTCGCCGGTAGTAATCGAAGTTAGTACGTCAACGTTGTCTATTGCAATACTTGCGTCTCGCGTCGGAAATACTCTGTTTGCAATCGGTCCAAGGAATATTTCTTCAACAAATGGATATCTTATACCAAGCTGTTCAGGAGGGTTTCCGGTAGAATAGTTCTGTCTTATCAAAGCGCGATTTGTGTTTACTGTTGTCGTATCTGTTTCCACAACAGGTATAGATGAATCCCCTGTGGATGGGCTGAAGCCTCCACCCGCAAGATCAAACGAAAAGTCGATTGGTTCTGGCGGCGGGGATGAACCTGAAGAACCTCCGCCATCAGATTCGGAATTTCCCGATTCGTTTGCGCTGGTATCGAAACCAACGGCATTGTCCAAACGAGAAACTTCTTCAACGGCTTCAGCAATCTGAACATCTTCGTCCGAAACCGATACATCCTCAGTTAATTGTTCACTCTGAACGCCAGAAGAACTCCCCCGCGTCGAACCCAGCCTGGGTGTCGTTCCCGTCTGCAGCCCTCTGCTAAGTGAATTTAGATCGTTCACGATATCTTGGGTGCTCATGCGTCGTGGGGCGGTGGCTCGCCCATTGCTAGCGACAATCTGAAACCCTGTGCGATAGATCGTTTGGCTACGCCCCCCGCTCGACACCAGTATTTCTTTGCCATTCAGCAAGTGTGTGCGAGTACTTTCCGAGCCTACTTGAATGAACGCAGATCCGGACTTGAGTGAGAGAAGCGCATGAGGCGTCATGATTGAGATATTTTGCGTTCGGTTCGACAGCCCACCTGTAACTCTCAAAGTCCCTCGCTCGACGCGAATAGCAATTGGTTGGTCTTTCGATGTGATCACGGTGACAAGACTGCCAGGGGCAATGACGACCGATGTACCATCCACCAAAATGACTTCGGCAGTCTCATTTTCGCCCGTCTCGACAGTTCGAGATTGAGAAGAACCGAGGACAAACTGCTTCATACGGTGATCGGACGTTGCTGCACTAACTGCTAAATCAGTGGTCGATACTGCGAACGCTCCGGCGAGAAGTACCGCAAATTTTGTAAATGAAAACTTCATGTTCTTCCCTCCCATATTCAAACTTAAAATGACTTTGTCACCGAAAATGCCAGGTACGTATTGTCAAAGGTATCCAGCGAATAATTTGAGTTTTGGTCGAAATGACCAAGTTCGAGTTGTAGCTCTACGCTGTCTGTCAGCGGAACGAACATTGACGTCCTTAAGACTACCCTTTCATCTTTTTGTGATGCATTGTCATCGATAGCGGGGTCGGGCTCGTCATACTTACGCTGCCCGTAACCTACAGCTGCAGAAATTTTCCAAGGGTCTTCCGATTTTCCAAGCAACGGTGAAATTTCTCGAAGGACTTCCACAAAGAAACCGCTATCCCGGTACGCTTCGAAGCCTTCTTCTGCAGATTTGTCAGAGTAAGCAAATACGACGTTTAGCCCCGTCTTTTCCGTCAGTAGCCTCGAGTAACGAAGAGAGAACCCGCTTCTTCGACCGTCGCGATTGTCGTTTGACGGGTCCAACGTAGTCGCGTGATAGTCTTGATCGAAAGTAAACGCACTGAACTCAAAGCTATTCTGCGCATTTGGAACAGCACGAAACTTAGCGACCCAACCATCTTCACTAACATATCTTTCATCATCGCGACGCAGCGAACTCGTGGAATATCTTAGCGCTAACTCGGCGGGGAAGCTCAAGGCTCTTGTCAAATTGAGATCGGTCCCGAATGCGATACCCCCGCGAGACAGGTTCAACTGAGTTTGATCGCGGTAACCTCGTGCAAATAAGTCTACGTCCAAAGCGAGCAAGTGACCTGCTTGAAGACCCAGATCGTACTTCAACTTTCCAGATAGTCCAACAAAGGCAGATACGTCCGACTGGTCGGTAAAATCCGGCAGAACAACGAAACCCCTGACTTCGGTTCCGTTGTCTGGACCCGCATTTGCATTTGAATCTACGATCAATCCGGCTGCCGCTCGCCCAGTTAATCGCCACCTGGAATTTGATTGTTCAGCAATGGCGAGAAGTTCTTCCGCTCTCTCTCTCACAGCAGGCGGTGCATCAGGTGATTTCAGTGCCTCGCTTATATAGTTCTCGGCTAGCTTGGGAGCGCCCTGGCGCAGATATAGGACACCAAGTTCGAGCTTAATGTTCGCGAGTGTAGGGTTAAGCAGCAGTATTCTTTCAAATGCAGAAATCGCAGTTTGGAAGTCACCTGTTTGAGCAGCGATTTGCGCCAAACGAAACGAGGCCTCTGGGTCTGAGGGATTTCGTTTAACTCTGTCTAACGCTGACAAATACTCTGAAGGTATTTGATTTGATTGCGCAAATACCGCCCAACTAGTGGCGCTAAGAATACAAACAGAAACCAGAAAAACCCGAATCAAACTAAAGCGGGAAGGGCACCTACTAAGCAAAAATGAAACCAAAATCTCACCAATCCCTCTGTCCAAAACCCTTTGCAAAGACGCTAAAAAACTCTGCTATAGTCTACGAATGCAATGTGTTGAGTCAATCTGCCAACTACTTTTACGCTCCCCAAGCGCCTTTGCGACCATTCTCCTAACTTTTTTTTTAGGAGTGACTCCGCCTGGAAACGCGCAAACACAGCAACCTGATTTGATCAATTTGCTCGGTGCGGCGCGCGCTTTAGGAGCTTCTGGAAAATCAACTGAAGCAATCACACTTCTGGAAGACATTCTCTCGAAAATCCCGAGGTCGAATGACCGGGAAACCAATAACCACGCATTTTTACTAAACGAGATAAGCGTCTTGAAACGCACTGCTGGTCAATTCCACGAAGCTCTTGAGGATGTTCTACGCGCTGAAAAAATTTTGATTAGTAGTGCTACAGAAAATGAACTTTTGGTCGCTGTCATTCTAAATTCTGCTGAGGCTTTGAGCCTGTTAGGAGAGAGCGAAAAGGCAAACAGTAGGTTCCATCAGGCTGTAACTCTTTCAGAAAGGCTAGAAATTGACAGCCTCATCACTCATTCACGAATTCGATTTGCAGGAAATAGCCTAGAGCTTGGAAGCTGGGAAAAAGCAGTAACTGCAGTTGAACCGTTACAGCATCTAAACGAGCGGCAGGCGACGCAAGTTGCAACCATTCTGGGTCAAGCATACCTTACTTTACGACGGCCAGAACAAGCCCAAACTTCAATTGATGCTCTTGAACAAGTCGATCAAACCGACCCGCAAGTTGCACTTATCAACGCTAGAATAGATCTTCAACTTGGAAACGTTCAGGGATCTTTGGATAAGCTAAAGGCTCTTCTGGAGCAAATAGACGAAAGCCAATCCGCTCTTTTGGCTTCAGCCCGATACAACCTATCGGAAGCCTACTTTCAGATGGGACTACTACAGGAAGCGTACGCCAATAACGAACGCGCAATGGTGATAGCCGAGGAAAGCTTACACAACAACGAGACACTAGTTGGTCAAACGCTGCATAGACGGGCAATGTTCCTTGGATTGATCGGAGACATCGAAAATTCCATAAGGGGATTCGAGGTCGCCGCATCTGCTTTTTCCGACAACAGCGCTCGAAGCCGACGCGCGAGGTTCTACACAGAATTGGAACTTACCAGGGCATTGAGTTTCAGCAATAGGACAGTCGAAGCCGTAGCTTTAGCACGCAATTTGGTCTCTGAAGCACCAATTATCTTCGGTGAGCAGGCGATCGAAAATTTGTTTGCATTGACCAATTTGGGGTCTTTGCTAGTTGAAATGAGGGAACTAGAAGAAGCCAAATCCCTACTACGCAATTCTCAAATGCTTGCGGTGGAGGGAAGATTTTCCAAGCCCGATCTCGCACCAACCAAGATGAGCCTCGGAAAAGCTTATCTGTACGATGGAATGCTTGATGAAGCTGAAAATGTCTTTTTAGAGTTGCTTCGAAACTATGAGGAGTTTGGGGCAGCTGAAAGTGTTGAAAAGTCTGGTGAAATTAGGCGGTTATTGAGCGAAACTTACTATTCTAGAAACGACATTGGAGATATTGAGAAAGCTGCGCATTTGTCGCGCACTAATATTACTGGAATCAAACAAAGACTAAAGGAAGTCGCCAAGTCGACTACCTACGCTCGACAGTTTTCGTCATCGTCTATTGATCTTCAAATAGGCAACACTCTCACGGTATTGAACGAGTACCAACGAAGAGGCTTCGCGAGTAGCGAAGAAATGTTTGAAACCGCTCAACTCGCTCTTCTGAATGAGGCTGCAACTGCAACTAATGGGTTTCTACGACACTTCAAAGCTAAGGACCCGGAGTTAGCAGAACTGTTCACTGAGCGGCACGCTGCATCAGCTCAGATCCGCGCCCTAACAATTCAACCGGATCAACAAAAACAAAAGGTTCTCGATCAAGTCAAACTACATATTCAGGATATTGACAGTCAGATTTTGAATGCAAACCCTGATCTAGTGCCTTACTTGTCGCCATCCGTCATCACTTTAAACGCAATTCAACCGCTGCTGGATCAAGATGAAGCTCTCTGGACCAACTTTTCGTTTGAAGGCGGCACATTTATTTTCCTTATTACGAGAGATGAGCTTCTTGTTGAATCGACAAACACCAGCATAGAGAAAGTCGACCAACTTGTAAGAAAGCTCAGGGAAAATATGGACCTTGAAGGTCGCTCCACACCGCCACCTTTTGACTTTAATTCCTCCACCCGACTGTACAATATATTGTTTGGTCCTTTTGACAGAATACTTAAAAAAAAGAAAAAGCTGCTTGTTGTCCCACAAGGTCCAGCGCAACAGATTTCTCTTGCAGTCGCGACTAGAAGTTCCGCACCAATCGGAAAAACACCTGAAAAAGCAGATGCGCGTTTCTTGGGGCTAACGCATTCGATTACAGTCTATACTTCGGTTGCGAACCTCCTGTTTTCCAAGTTAAATCCATCCAAAGATGTTGAACTAAAAAGTATAACAGGATTTGCAAACCCGTCGTTTTCAAACCGTTCTTCAGACACCGGAGTTCTCAGCCGCGATCCTGAAATCAATCCCAAAGCGTTGCGGTTTGGCGGCACTGTAAACTACTTTGAGCCATTGCCGGAAACAGAGCGCGAGTTGGATCTAATATCCAGATCACTGCCGGGTTCTTCCTCTACATATTACACCGGGAAAGATGCGTCAGAAGAGGTTTTTAAGTTACACGAGATCAAAGGTGACGTTCTCGTTTTTGCAACACACGCAATTGTCTCTGGTCAGTTTGGCAACTTGCGAGAGCCAGCACTAGTTCTCAGTTCGCCTGCAGAAACCTCCGACATTGATGATGGCTTTTTAACAGCGAGCGAAATTGCTCAAAAGCAGATCGCAGCCAAGATCGTGGTGCTATCGGCATGCAACACAGCATCCGCCTCAGGACAATTTGGAGCTCCGGGTTTGTCTGGGTTAGCGCAAGGTTTTTTTGAAGCTGGCGCTCAATCTTTGGTGGTGAGCCATTGGACAATTTCCACCGTTTCACCTCTTTTGCTAATGCCTAGTTTTTTTGAAGGTATTTCCAATGGGCTAGCAGCGGATGAAGCGATGAAAGAGGCAATGATTGAGGTGTCAACAAGGGAAGATTTGAAAGTGTTAAGGCATCCCGCAATTTGGGCACCATTTTCTATTGTAGGCAGCTATTGATCGCTTCACGCTGGTAGTCTTTGCAGGGCGCTATAAAGCCGGGTCGGAATAGAACCGGTTGCCATTTGCTCTGAAGAGATCGGGGGCCGGGTTGACACATATCGGCGTTAGCCGACTGGAGTGGCCTCGTCGCTTGTCAGAGAGAGGAGGTATCCAGGCACTCACCCGGCACCCTTGCACATGACGGTATCACGTGCGGATAGCCACCCCAAGCCAAAATAAGATAAAAGTACATAATTTCATTCGCTTACACATGTAGAACTCGATCTGGTCTCTGAGTCGGTAACCGCGGAGTAGCCACACCGTGCGTCCTTGACAGGCAAGCAACTGCCCTTACGCTTCAAGAACTTTCAACTTACCGGCCGTGATGGCTGGGCCGCCAATATTGGGATTGGACAGGACGGTTTCTCGTCCTCGACGCACTCGATGGCAATGATCCTGATCTCGTTTGAGGTCAGTGTTTTGTCGTCTGGAGTGCGCTCCGAAGCCAGAACATCGCGATCATTGTCTCGAGCGGTTCCTTAAAAAGGAACGTATCGATGACGTGTTCGTCTTCTGCTCCCACGGGCAACCCGCCCAATTTCGCTATTCCTGAACCCCTGATCAACCTTGTGCGGCTGTTGGCACGCGAGGCTGCACGCTCGGATTTCGCAACCCGTTGCAACGGTGAAGACCCAGAGGTGGATCATGGTTGATCTGCCGATTTCAGAGGATGCCGCTTATCTCAGCGTGCGCGATGTCGCTGCGCTGTTCCGTATCAGCACCAAGACCGTTCGCCGCTGGATCAAATCCGATGATCTGCCTGCAACTCGGTTGGGCCGCGATTGGCGCATCGCGCGCTGTGATTTGCATGCCCTTGCCAAGCAACGCGGCAATCAGGCAGCGGCCCATGTTCTCTAAAGCTCTCACAAATCTCGGCTTTTCCGGCGTTCGGGAAAACGGGGTCATGGATTTTGGCTATAAATTCATACCCTTGTTTTCCCGAATGTCCGCAAGAGGGCCGCCATGGGTCAGCATGTCCTCGTCTGTCCCCTTTTGTCCCCACTTTCAAAACCGAAGAGGTTTATCATGACACATCACCAAGAGATCCAGCTACCAACGACGCTGGCCGAGGTTCTGGACGTTCTGAAGTCCAATCCTGACCCCAACAAGAAACGTCAACAGTCCAAGCTGTCCGCCATCTCGCGCGTCAGTACATACATGAACCGTCCTCCGTCGGACATTCCGACAGACATCCCGCAACTGCGCAAACTGCTGGCATCGTTGCATCCCGCCGCCTGCGGGGTGAAGCCCAACACCCTCAGCACCACCAAAAGCGATCTGGCCAGTGCCCTGCGTGCGGTCGGGGTGTTGCAGGATTTTGAAGCCAAATCTGAACTGACTCCGGAGTGGGGCGCGTTTCTGACGACTGTGCAATCCACCCATCAGGTTTGGGGCTTGATGCGGTTTGCACGCTTTTGCAGTGCTCGGTCGGTCTTGCCCGCAGACATGCGTTTCAGACGGCTCTCGACGCAGTGCTGCTGAAGAATGAACCGGCCAAGTACATTCAGTCCATGATCGATACATGGAACCACGTGATTGACAAACACGGTCTCGATCTTCCCCGGCTGGACCGCTTGTCGTCGGACCGCTACGTGGCTCGCCCGTTGACGGACTACCCGGAAAGCCTGCAAGCAGAGATCAAAGCCTATATCGACCGCTTGGCGCAACGTGATCTGTTCAGCGATGACGGGCCCGACAAACCGCTGCGTCAGACCAGCCTGCGCAATACCGAAGCCCATCTGCGGCAGATGCTCGACGCGCTGGTGTCTGCCGGACAGCGCTCGGAACACTTCGTTAGCCTGTCGGAACTGATCACGGTGCCTAATCTCAAAACGGCCTTCCGGACGATCATCGACCGGCGCGGAACCGACGGCCTGCCTTCTGGGCTGAGTAATGTTGCAGCAACCTGCATCGCCATTGCACGGCATCACCTGAACGTACCCGAAGACGTCCTTAAGGCGCTCAAAGACATTCACAAACGCGTTGCAACCAGCCCTCGCGGTATGAGCCCCAAAAACGCCGAGCGCCTCGCTCAGTTCAACGACTGGGAGAATGTCGCTCTGTTGCTAGGCCTTCCGGATACGTTGATGGCACGGGCGGATGACAAACCAACCTGTCGTGACAGCGCTCTGGCGGCGATGCACGCTGCGGCACTGACGATCCTTCTGAGCTGTCCCATGCGTGTCAAAAACCTCGCGAACCTTGATTTGGACAAGCATTTGATCCCTGCCCGCTCGGGGACGCACACCTATTATTCCATCCGTATCGAAGGGGTCGAGGTTAAGAATGGGGAGCCGATTGAGGTCAAACTGAACACCCGCAGTTCCAAACTTCTGCACCGCTATATCATGCAATTCCGACCGCAGGTGTCGCAAGCCGGTGGGCGCGCTCTGTTCCCGCGCAGCAGCGATGGGAAGCCACGAGCACCCAGCAACTTTGGTAGCGAACTCACCCAGCGAGTCTTGCGAGAGACCGGTCTGAAGGTTCACCCGCATCTGTTCCGCCACATCGCAGCCAAGCTCTATCTCGAAGAACGCCCCGGTGACTTCGAGACCGTCCGCCGTCTGCTCAAACATAAACGACAACAGACCACGATGGATTTCTATGCGTCGCTTAGCAATCAGTGGGCACATGATCACTACGACGATGTGGTTCTGTCCAAGTGGAAAGGTAAGACCGATGACTAACGGCATTCCTCTTGTTCTTCTTTATCAAGATTGGCCCGAGGCGGATAAAACCGCCTGGGAGGCCCTGTTCGCGGAAGGTGACATCTTTGACGGTACAGGCCCCTGCGCGAGCTGGTCCGAAGGCAGCCGCACCAAACGGCGCCAGAGCTACGGATACTGGCTGTCATGGATAAAGCGTCATCAGCCTGCCCTTTTGGATCAACCGCCGACAGATCGCATTACCAAAGATGCCGTGCGGGGATATCTGGAAGAAGCGGAAGCGCGCGTAGGCCTCATGACCCGCAAGAACATGATTTGCGATCTGTATGTGCTTGCAAGGGCCATGCACCCGGCAGGAGACTGGGACTGGTTGAACAAACTGTCCAACCGCCTGGTACATCTAGCGGACCGGAAAAGCCTGCCGAAGCCAGTCGCCCTCTCGGCGGCAGACATTCTTAACAAAAGTTTGCAGCGGCTCGAAGATGTGGAGAATGATCCGTCCCTCACTGATCTGAAGCGTGCAATTCACTTTCGCGCGGGTCTGATGTTCGCCTTTCTAATCTCGCGACCCGTGCGCCGTCGCACGTTGCTGGCGCTGACAACGGACCAGCATCTGCGCAAAAACGCCGAAGGGTTCGAGGTTCATCTTTCGGCGGAAGACACCAAAGACAAAAAAGCGCGGTGGTTTCCTCTACCCAAGGTTCTGGTACAGCCGATGAAGTCTTATCTGGATATTCATCGTCCGGTCCTCCTTGGTTCTAAGACATCCAATGCACTCTGGATCAGCCAGTATGGAGACCCGATCACACCAGATGGCCTGTCGCGGGAACTGCCGAAAGTGGCGCGGCGCATGCTGGGCGTTGAGTTGCGACCGCACAAATTTCGGCACATTGCGGCGACCAGCGTCGCCGAGACGGACCCGGAACATGTCAACATCATCCGGGATATCCTCGGGCACGCGACGCTGGACATGTCTCAGAAGCACTACAATCGTGCCACCGGACTGTCTGCCTGTGACGACTATCAATCTCTCTTGCAGGCAAAGATGAAGACCTTGGGTGGCAAGCTGTCGGCAACCTCGTCCAAACGGCGCTAGTCGATAGAGTTAAAGACTTGTAATCAAGCCATTTTCTGTTGCAACGGGTTGCAATCGAAAGTGGAAGACACGGCCCAATCCATGCCTATAATGGGTTGGGCCAACTTGTTTCTCAGTCCGAAAGGCCCGACCCATGCGCGCCGCCATTTACGCCCGCTACTCCACCGATCTTCAAAGTGACGCCTCCATTGAGGACCAGCATCGACTGTGCCTGCGTCTGATCAGTGGCAATGGCTGGCAAGAGGCAGAGACCTATTCCGACCGGGGGCTGAGCGGAGCGTCCCATCTGCGTCCCGGATATCAACGGTTGCTGGAGGACGCTCGACGCAACATGTTCGACGTCGTTGTGGCTGAAGGTCTCGACCGCATCAGCCGTGATCAGGAGCATATTGCCGCCTTCTTCAAACAGATGCGGTTTCAGGGCATCCCAATTGTCACCGTGGCAGAGGGGGAGATTTCCGAGCTGCATATCGGCCTCAAGGGGACCATGAGCAGCCTGTTCCTGAAAGACCTGGCTCAAAAGACCCATCGTGGGCTTGAGGGGCGTGTGCGCAAAGGCAAATCAGCCGGTGGTATCACCTACGGCTATGACGTTGTGCGAGACATGGACGCAGACGGGTCCGTCACCACAGGGGAACGGCGGATCAATGAAAGCCAAGCCCAGATCGTTCAACGTATCTTTCAGGATTACAACCTTGGGCTAAGCCCACGCAACATCGCTGCCCATCTAAACAATGAGGGCATTCCCGGACCTCGGGGCACATGGGGCGCATCGACGATCTACGGCAACCACCAGCGTGGCACTGGCATCTTGAACAACGAACTTTACATCGGGCGACTGGTCTGGAACCGGCAGCGTTTCGTCAAAGACCCGGACAGTGGTAAACGGCAAGCTCGCCCAAACCCGCCGGAAGACTGGGTGATTGAAGACGTGTCCGATCTGCGCATCGTGTCCGATGACCTTTGGAACGCGGTGAAGGCACGGCAGGAACAAACGCGCAACGTCGCGATCAGCGATGGCATCAGGAAGCTGGGCCGCACCAAGCGGGCACAGCATCTGTTTTCCGGCATGCTGACCTGCGGGTGTTGCGGCGGTGGTATCATCCAAGTCGGAAAGCAGTATTACGGGTGCTCCACTCATAAGAATAAAGGCACCTGCGATAATCGGCTTACGATCAAACGCTCGGAATTGGAGGATCGTGTTCTGTCCGGCCTCAAGGAACAGTTGCTGCACCCTGATCTGATCGCGGAATTCACCAACGCCTATCAAGAGGAATACAACCGTCTTGCCGGGTCCATTCAACAGGAGCGGATTAACGCGACACGTGATCTGGCGCAGGTCGAGCGCAAGATCGCACATCTCATCGACGCCATCAGTGATGGCATGTTTCACGCCAGCATGAAGGAAAAACTGACAGCGTTAGAAGCACGCAAATCCGAACTCCAAGATACCATCAATTCGGCATCAAATGAACCACCAGTATTGCTGCACCCCGGTCTGTCCGACCTCTACCGAGAACAGGTCGCCAATTTGACCACGGCATTGCGCGATCCCTCATCGCAAGCTGAGGCAATATCCATCATTCGCGGTCTGTTGTCAGAGATTCGATTGATCCCGGAAGACGGGGAATATGCGATTGAGCTTGTTGGAGAGTTGGCGGGCTTGCTCGCGTTGGGAGCACCCCAGAACGAACAAAGCCGCCCAAGGGCGGCTTGTTCAACACTGTGTTCGACCGTGATGGTTGCGGGAGCAGGATTTGAACCTGCGACCTTCAGGTTATGAGCCTGACGAGCTACCGGGCTGCTCCATCCCGCGACACTTTGCGTTGG